>JBAXQV010000197.1:0-5148 GCA_037131575.1 Actinomycetota bacterium | reverse complement strand
CACGGCCACGGATATGCTGTTCGCCAGCGGCGCTGGTAGCCAGGTGAGCGCTGTCGACGACCAGAGCAACTATCCGGCCGAGGCGGCCGCGAAGAAGACCACCCTGTCGGGGTTCACGCCCAATGTCGAGGCCATCGCCGCGTATCAACCCGACCTGGTGGTGTTCGATGGTTCCACCGACCTCGACAAGAAGCTTGCGCCGCTCGGTATCGCCACCTGGACGGGGGCGGCCGCGTCGACGTTCGACGACATTTATCTCGAGATCGACCAACTCGGAGCGGTAACAGGCCACACCACGGAAGCGTCGGCGCTGGTGACCGACATGAAGACCAAGATCGATGCGGCGGTTGCGTCGGTGCCGAAGCTCACCAAGCCACCCACCTACTACCACGAACTCGACAACACGCTGTTCAGCGTCACGTCGAACACCTTCATCGGTGAGGTGTACGGCCTGTTCGGTCTGCGCAACATCGCCGATGCGGTGGAGGGCGACAACAACTACCCGCAACTCAACGCCGAGTTCATCGTGAGCCAGAACCCCGACCTCGTGTTCCTGGCCGACACGAAGTGCTGCGGTGAAACACCGGCCACCGTTGCCGCTCGCCCGGGCTGGACCAAGGTGAGCGCGGTGATCACCGGCAACGTGGTGAACCTCGACGACGACGTCGCGTCGCGCTGGGGGCCACGCGTGGTCGACTACGTGCAGGTGGTGGCCGCTGCTGTCACCCGCGTTGCCACGATGTCGGCGGGTTGATGGACACATTGGCGATCACCAGAGGCGGCCGTTGGTGGCTGCCTGTGGCCCTGTTGGTGCTGCTGGCTGCCTTTGCGCTCGGTGTGATGGTGGGCCCCGCCGGCTCGTGGGGTTCGGCCACCTGGCGCATCGTGTGGAATGTGCGCCTGCCGCGGGTGGTGCTGGCCGGTGTGGTGGGCTCGATGCTGTCGCTCGCCGGTGCCAGCTACCAGGGTGTGTTCCGCAACCCGTTGGTCGACCCCTACCTGCTCGGTGTTGCTGCGGGCGCTGGGCTCGGGGCCACCATCGTGTTCGCACTGGGGCGCTCGGCCACGGCCAACTGGCCGGTCGACCCGTTGCCGTTGGCAGCCTTCGTGGGCGGGTTGTTGGCCGTGTTGCTCACCTATCTGGTGGGGTCGTCGTTCGGTGGGAACCGCAACGGCATCACGCTGGTGTTGGCCGGTGTGGCGGTCACCTCATTGGCCACGGCCGTGCAAGCATTCGTGCTGCAGCGCAACAACGATGTGATCCGCGAGGTGTACAGCTGGATCCTCGGCCGCCTCACCACGGCCAACTGGGGTGATGTCACCCTGGTGCTGCCCTATGTGCTGGCCAGCAGTGTGGTGCTGTTGCTGCACCGTCGCCACCTCGATGTGCTGCGCGTGGGCGACGAGGAAGCCGCCGCGCTGGGCACCGATGTGCCGCGCGTACGCCTTGCCGTGGTGGTGGCGGCAACGATGGGCACCGCAGCGGTGGTGAGCGTGAGCGGCCTCATCGGCTTCGTGGGCATTGTGGTGCCGCACGCCGTGCGCATGATGGCCGGTGCCTCGTACCGCAGGTTGCTGCCGCTCAGCCTCATCGTGGGGGCGGCGTTCCTCATCCTCGCCGACATTCCCGGTCGCGTGCTGCAGAACCCTGCGGAAACGCCCATCGGTGTGGTCACTGCATTCTTCGGTGCACCGTTCTTCATCATCGTGTTGCGCACTCGGCGGGTGCCCGCATGAGTTCGCTCGCGTTCACCAAGGTGGGCATTCGCTATGGCAATCGCGATGCCATCGCGTCGTTCACCGACTCGGTTCGGCCCGGCGAGTGGCTGTGCCTCATCGGCCCGAACGGAGCGGGGAAGTCGTCGATCTTGCGGGCGGTTGCAGGTCTCGTTCCTTACCAGGGGCGTATCGAGATCGACGGGTCATCACTCGATGTGCGTGCGGCGCGGCGACGGGCAGCGCTGGTTGCGTACGTGCCCCAATCGCCGGTGCTTCCCGACGACATGACCGGTGCCGAATATGTGCTCATCGGCCGCAACCCGTACATCAGCTACTTCGGTTCCGAGTCGGCGCACGACCGCACGATGGTGGCCGAATTGCTCGAGCGACTCGATCTCGGCGACCTCGCCGAGCGCTATCTCGGCACCATGAGCGGTGGCGAACGGCAGCGGTTGGTCATCGCCCGAGCACTGGCCCAAGAGGCACCCATCCTGCTCCTCGACGAACCCACCAGCGCACTCGATATCGGCCACCAGCAACAGGCACTCGAGTTGGTCGATCGATTGCGTGCCGAGCATGGGCTCACCGTGGTGAGCGCGATGCACGACCTCACCCTTGCCGGGCTCTACGCCGATCGGTTGGCGCTGCTGCACCAGGGGCATGTGGTGGCCACCGGCGACGCAGCGCATGTGCTTCGCCCTGAAACGCTCAGCGAGTTCTACGGCGTGAGCGTGGCGGTGCATCACCAAGACGACGGCACCGTCGTGGTGGTGCCGCGCCGCACACGCGGTTGAGCCGCAGCCGGGTCAGCCTGCTGCCCGGTTGCGTGCCCACCAGCGAGCGGCCACGAGCTCGGGCACCGTTGTGTCGGTGATCAATGCCACCAGTGGTTGGTCGGCGTCGGGGAACTCGACGACGAAGCGTGCGCCGGGGAACGGTTGGCCAACGGCCACCACGGTGCTCTCGCGTTGGCTGAGCCAGTCGGCAGCCTGAGTATCCCAACGCGACCCGGGGAACACGAGGGCGCGGTAGTCGAGCGTCTTGGTGAGGTACACGTCGACGTGGCTCCAGTCGCCAGTCTCGCAACCCACGGCCGGGCGTCGCGGCCCCTCGCGCAGCATCAGCGCGCCCTGCAATGCCGAGCTCACCCGTTCGGCCGGGGCGAGCAGCCAGGTGCCGTCGGGTCCGCTCAACAACTCGTCGGTGATGGCCAACCAATCGGCCCGGTGGTCGAGCAGGTGTGCTGTGGCGGTGGCCGCGGCGCGAACCGTGTGCGCCAGTTGAGTCGGTTGGCTGGTGAGTTGGAGTTCGAGCGCCAACAACGCCACCAGCGTGTTCGTGAAACTGCGGCAGGCAACACCGCCCACCTCTGCCTGAGCGTGCAGGTTCATCACCGCATCGGCATGTTCGGTGATGGCTGAACCGGGCGTGTTGGTGAGGGCGATGCGATGCCCGCCCGTGGTGGCGGCGAACAGTCGGTTGGTCTCCACCGAACCACCCCCGGCCGAGATGCCCACCAGCACATCGTGTGCAGCGAGCGGCAATGTGGCGTCGGCTGAGCCGCTTTCGGCAATGGCCGTCACGCCGTTGGCCCGAAGGCGCAGGGCGGCCGCCTGGGCTGCATACAGCGACGACCCCATGCCCATCAGCACCACTCGCTCAGGCGCAGGGTCGGCTCGCAGCGGCCATCGGAAATCGCCGCGGTCGATCAGGTCGGCCAATGCCCCGAGCACATCGGGTTTGCGCTCGAGGTCGGCGAGGAACAGCCCGGGGTCCATGCTCACTCTGCGGTGTCGGGAAGCGGAAACAGAGCGCTCAGTGCCGCGTCGGGCACGTAGAGCCATCGCGGCAACGAGCGCGCGGCGTACACGAACTCGTGCAATTCCTGGATGGCGCTCAGGCCTCGCAGAATGACTGCAGTGTCGGGATGCGCCGCCCCTTCAGGCCACGTTGCGGTGTACGCGGTGTACGCGCGTTGGGTGGCTGCGTGGATCCATGTCTCCACCTCGTCGGCTCGCTCGGGGTTGCGCTTCACCACGATGCGACCCACGTGGTCGATCGACTGCAACAGCGAGGCGAGGTCGGTGAGTGTGTTGCGTAACCGGTCTCGTTCGGCGGGTTCGGCGATGGGGTTGCCGTCGAAGTCGTTCACCAGCAGGAGGTCGTCGGAGCGGAGGAACTGGCCAACGTGTAGATCGCCGTGCGTGGGTTGCACTGGCAGTCGCCCCACCTCGCTGAGCGAGTGGATGGCTGCGCGAATCTGCGTGACGCGACCTGCCAACCGCTTGCCTGCGTCACCAGCCGTGCAGGCGAGCGCCTCGTCGAGCAACGCCAAGCCGCGTTCGACCTCGGGTTCGATCGAACCTTCCACCACAGGCTCGGCAAACACCTTGCTCGGTGTGGCCAAGGCTTCGTGCAGGCGTGCCGCCACCACGCCCATGCGTTCGGCGCTCACCAATGCGTCGGTCGGTGATGCGGTGAGTTCGTCGACCATCCAGTCCCATCCATCGAGCGCACCATCGATGTATTCGGTGACCATGGCGGTGACGTGGCCGTGCTCGATCTCGGCACCCATGAACGCCGGCATCTCCACGAAACCCACCTCGCGCAGGTGGGTGAGCAGACGCTCGCCGCGGTGCGGCACGGGCACCGGCGGCAGCAGCCACTTCACCACCACCCGCTCGTCGACCACGACGCTGTAGTTGCTCTGGTCGACCGTGATGGGGCGCTCGGGCGCGTCGATGGGCACGAGGTCTGGTGCTCGCGAGTGCGCCACCACTGCCGAGAGATCGGCGCGCACCGGCGGATGCTTCGCTTCGTCGGGCGCGGAGGTGCTCATGCCGGCCGGAACCCTTCACGCGGCGTGGGCTCGGCGTGTTTCACCATCACATGGTGTGCAACGGTGAAGTCGGCCACAGCGTCGTGGCCCATGTCTTTCCCGAAACCCGAAGCCCCACGGCCGCCGTGCGGCATTTCGCTGGCGATGGGCAAATGGTCGTTCACCCAGGTGACTCCGACTCGTAGTTGGTGGGCAACTCGCAGCCCGCGGTCGACCTGTCCGGTCCACACCGACGAGGCGAGCCCATAGGGCGAATCGTTGGCCATGGCGATGGCGTCGGCCTCGGTGTCGAACGGCAGTACTGCCAACACCGGACCGAACACCTCATCGCGCACGAGCTCGCTGTGGGGTTCGGCATCGACCACCAGTGTGGGCGGGTAGAACCAGCCGTCGCGGTCGAGCGGTGCGCCACCGCACAGCACCCGTGCCCCAGCAGCCTGAGCCCGCTGCACGAACCCATGGACGCGATCGCGATGTGCGGCGGTGATGAGCGGCCCGATATCGGCACCCTCGTGCGGGCCACCGAGGGTGATCGAACGCATGGTATGGGCGAGGCCGTCGACCACCTGCTGATACGCCGATCGCTCCAC
>JBAXQV010000196.1:0-5181 GCA_037131575.1 Actinomycetota bacterium | reverse complement strand
TGTGATGATCGCTGGTGCATTGCCCTTCGGCCGCTCGCTGCGCAAGCCTTTGCCGCCTCGCCACGACAAGCCCCGCGAAGAGCAGTTCTGGTTCCGGTGGAGCCGTTTCATCCAGCATCGCCCCTGGGTGGCGTTCATCGGTGGTGCCGGGGTGCTGGTGGTGTTGGCACTGCCGCTGTTCTCCATCCGGCTCGGCTTCGGCGACACAGGAAACCTGCCCGAAACGCAAACCGCCCGGCGCGGCTACGACATGCTCGCCGAAGGCTTTGGCCCCGGCAGTACCGGGCCGTTGATCTTGGTGTCTATCGATGCCGCCGCCGACCAGGCCTCTGTGGCCAAGGTCGATGCTGCGCTCAGCAGCGACCCCGAAATCGCATTCGCCTCGCCGGGCATGGAAATCAAGCCAGGCACCTGGTTCTGGCAGGCATACCCGAAGAGCAGCCCCCAAGACGTGGCCACCACCGACCTGGTGAACCGGCTGCGCACCACGGCGCTGCCCGCTACCGGTATCAGTGTTGCCGTGGGTGGTTTCACGGCCGGCAGCATCGACTTCGCCACGTTCCTCGGACAGCGCTTGCCATTACTCATCGGCTCGGTACTGGTGCTGTCGTTCCTGCTGCTCATGATCGTGTTCCGCAGTGTGCTCGTGCCGCTCAAGGCCGTCATCATGAACCTGCTGTCGGTGGGTGCTGCCTACGGTGTGGTGGTGGCCATCTTCCAGTGGGGTTGGGCCAAAGACCTGTTCGGTATCGGCAAGGCCGGCCCCGTCGAGGCCTGGGCGCCGATGATGCTGTTCGCCATCGTGTTCGGCCTGTCGATGGACTACGAGGTGTTCCTGCTGTCGCGGATGCGCGAAGAGTACGTACGCACCGGCGACAACCACATCGCGGTGGCCGACGGTTTGGCCGCCACGGCTCGCGTCATCACTGCTGCGGCCCTCATCATGGTGTGCGTGTTCGGTGCCTTCGTACTGGGCAACGATCGCCAGCTCAAGCTCTTCGGCCTGGGCATGGCAGTGGCCGTGTTCGTCGATGCCACGGTGGTGCGCATGATTCTCGTGCCCGCCACCATGGAGCTGCTCGGCAACCGCAACTGGTGGATCCCGCGCTGGCTCGATCGCATCCTGCCCACCATCCAGGTGGAGGGCGCGCACCACGATGTCGAGGCCACTTCGGGCAACGCCGATCGCCCCGCCGACGAACTCGAACTCGTCTGATCTGACCCTCGGCAACCCGATGGTCTTGACAACAGGCCCTCTTTTGCCGTAGCGATAGTCGCAATGCCCAAACCGCTCGTCATCGTCGAATCGCCCGCGAAGGCCAAAACCATCGCGAAATTCCTTGGCAACACCTTCGATGTGCGCGCCTCGGTGGGCCACGTGGCCGATCTGCCCAGCAAGGGTTTGTCGATCGACGTCGACAACGGGTTCAAGCCCACGTACGAACTCACCGACCGCGGCAAAACGGTGGTGAAAGACCTGCGTGCAGCCATGAAGGACGCCAGCGAGCTCTACCTCGCCACCGACGAAGACCGCGAGGGTGAGGCCATCAGTTGGCACCTCCTCGAATACCTGAAGCCGCGTATTCCGGTGAAGCGGATGGTGTTCCACGAGATCACCAAGAGCGCCATCGATGCTGCTGTGGCCAACCCGCGTGGGCTCGACTACGGCCTCGTCGACGCCGCCGAAACCCGCCGCCTGCTCGACCGCCTCTACGGCTACGAGGTGTCGCCGGTGTTGTGGCGGCGCGTCAACCGCGGGCTGTCGGCCGGTCGCGTGCAGAGCCCGTCGGTGCGCCTCATCGTCGAGCGCGAGCGCGAGCGCATCGCCTTCGTGGCGGCCGACTACTGGGACATCGAGTTGCTCACCGGCACTGCCCCGGCGTTCAGTGCCACCCTGGTGCAGCTCGACGGTGCGAAGGTGGCCAACGGCAAAGATTTCGGCAGCGACGGCCGCACCAAGAGCAAGGCGGTCGTGGTCGACGAAGCCCGCGCACGCCAGCTCGCCGATGCGCTGTCAGGCGCCGATTTCGCCGTGCGCTCGGTGGAAGACAAGCCCTACCGCAGTTCGCCGCGTGCGCCATTCATGACCTCCACCCTGCAGCAAGAGGGCGGCCGCAAGCTGCGCCTCGGTGCCGCCCAGGTGATGCGCCTCGCGCAGGGTCTCTACGAGCGTGGCTACATCACCTACATGCGTACCGACAATGTGGTGCTCAGCGATGAAGCGCTGGCCGCTGTGCGCGCCGAGGTGGGCAAGGCCTACGGCACCCAGTTCCTGTCGAAGGGGCCGCGCCAGTATTCGGGCAAGGTGAAGAACGCGCAGGAAGCCCACGAGGCCATCCGCCCCACCACCCCGCTGCGTTCACCCGATTCGCTGGCCGGCGAACTGAACGGCCAAGAACTCGCCCTCTACCGCATGATCTGGCAGCGCACGTTGGCCTCACAGATGGCCGACGCGGTGGGCACCACGGTGAGCGTGCGCCTGGGTGCCACAGCGTTGGTGGCGGGTTCGCCCACCGACACCGAGTTCGCCGCAAGCGGCACCACCATCACCTTCCCCGGCTATCGCCAGGTGTACGTCGAGTCGGTCGACGAAAGCGAAGCGAATGCCGACGAACGCGAGGCACTGCTTCCTGAGCTCACCGTCGGCCAGGCCGTGCCCGTCACCTCGCTCACGCCCAACGGCCACAGCACCTCAGCCCCCGCCCGCTACACCGAGGCGTCGCTGGTGAAGAAACTCGAGGAGCTCGGTATCGGTCGGCCCAGCACCTGGGCGTCGATCATCCAAACCGTGCAAGACCGTGGCTATGTGTGGAAGAAGGGGCAGGCCCTGGTGCCTACCTGGACCGCCTTTGCGGTGGTGGGCCTCATGGAGAAGCACTTCGACGAACTGGTCGACTACGCGTTCACGGCGCGCATCGAAGAAGACCTCGACTCCATCGCCCGCAACGAGTTGCAGAAGCAGGATTGGCTCGAGCACTTCTACTTCGGTGGCGATGCTGCCGACCTGCCCGGGCTGAAGCGGCTCGTCGCCGAGAACCTCGACGAAATCGACGCTGCCGAAATAAACACCTTCCCCATCGGCGTCGACCTCGAGGGTCGCGAGATCGTGGTGAAGCCCGGTAAGTACGGCCCGTACGTGAAGCGCGGCGACGACACCGCCAGCGTGCCCGACGACCTGGCCCCCGACGAACTCACCGTCGAGATGGCGTTGAAGCTGCTGGCTGCCCCGAAGAGCGATCAGGCCATCGGCGAACTCGACGGCTACCCGGTGTTCGCCAAGAACGGCCGCTACGGGCCCTATGTGCAGTGGGGCACCGCCGATGCACCCCCGCGTGGGTTCGACAAGCCGAAGATGGCCAGCCTGTTCAAGTCGATGGCGCTCGAAACCATCACCGTCGACGATGCCGAGGCGCTGTTGCAACTGCCTCGCACCGTGGGCGTCGACCCGAGCGACGGTGTGGCGATCGTGGCCAACAACGGTCGCTACGGCCCGTATGTGCAGAAGGACAAAGACTTCCGCAACATCGACAGCGAACACCAACTGCTCACCATCACCCTCGACGAGGCCGTGCACATCTTCCAGCAGCCCAAGTCGTTCCGCCGCGGCGGGGGAGCCAACCTGGCCGCCAAGGGCCCACTTCGCGAATTCGGCACCGACCCGGTGAGCAGCCGGCCGGTGGTTGCCAAAGACGGCAAGTTCGGGGTGTACGTCACCGATGGCGAAACGAACGCGTCGCTCAGCAAGGGCGACCGACTCGAGGCGATGCTGCCCGAGCGCGCCTACGAACTGCTGGCCATTCGGCGTGAGGCGATCATCGAAAAGGGTGGCCCGGCGGCGAAGAAGGTGGCGGCCACCAAGAAGGCTGCTGCCAAGAAGGCCGCACCGGCGAAAAAGGCTGTTGCAAAGAAGGCTGCCCCTGCCAAGGCGGCCGGAGCCGCGAAAAAGGCAGCACCGGCCAAGAAGGCTGCGCCGCGCACGAAGGCCTGAACCGCGCCACACCGGCCCGGTAACGTGCCCTGCGTGAGTTCACCAGGCCGCTATATCGCCCTCGAGGGTGCCGAAGGATGCGGCAAGAGCACCCAGGCAGCCCGGTTGGCCACTGCGCTCGGTGCGGTACTCACCCGCGAAACCGGCGGCACCGACATCGGGCGGCGCATCCGCGAGATCTTGCACGACACATCGGTCACCGATCTCACCAGCCGCGCCGAGGCACTGCTCATCGCCGCCGACCGGGCCCAACACATCGAACAGGTGGTGCGGCCGGCACTCACCGCCGGCCGCCATGTGGTGAGCGATCGCAGCGTGTACTCCACACTCGCCTACCAGGGCTACGGCCGCATGCTGCCCATCCACGAAGTTCGCGAGATCAACCAGTGGGCGGTGCACACCTGGTGGCCCGAACTGGTCATCCTCATCGATGTCGACCCCATGGTGTTGGCGGCCCGATTGGCCGAGCGCACCCTCGACCGGTTCGAGCAGGAAAGCGCCGAGTTCCACGCCCGGGTGCGAGCCGGGTTCCACGCCATGGCCGCCGCCGACCCGCAGCACTGGGTGGTGGTCGACGGAGCCAACGACCCCGACACGGTGGCGGCCGATATCGCTGCTGCCGTGGCTGCGCATCTGGGGCTCGACGCGCGATGACATCGGGTGAGCGATGACCACCCTGTGGGATGCCGTGGTGGGCCAGGAACGGGCCGTGGCTGCGCTGCAACGGCTCGCCGTCGACCCCGTGCACGCCTACCTGTTCGTCGGCCCTCCGGGTTCGACCAAAGACGCTGCGTCGCGCGCCTTCGCCGCCGCATTGCTGGGCGCCGAAAGCGACCCGACGGGCCGCACTGCGCGCTTGGCACTGGCCGGTGAACACCCCGATGTGCGCGAGATCCGCCGCGTGGGCGCCTCACTGTCGGCCGAGCAGATCGGCGACATCATCCGCATCGCGGCGCGTGCACCGATGGAGGGCAACCGGCAGGTCATCGTGCTCGACGAGTTCCACCTGCTCGATGCCATGGGCGCCGCTCGCCTGTTGAAGACGCTCGAGGAACCGCCCCCGGCAACGGTGTTCATCGTGCTCGCCGATTTCGTGACGCCCGATCTCGTCACCATCGCCTCACGCTGTGTGCGTGTCGACTTCGCCCCGGTGAGCCAGGCCGCCATCGCCGCCTTGCTCATTGCCGAAGGCA
>JBAXQV010000195.1:0-5309 GCA_037131575.1 Actinomycetota bacterium | reverse complement strand
CCCACCTCGAGCCAGCGCAGCACGAGCAGCCGGAAAAAGGCTGCACCCTGCCATTCGTGGTAGTCGGCATCGACAGTGAGCATCCAGCGGATGAGTGGGTCGGCGGCGAACGCTCGCATCAACGTGCGGCAGATGCGATCGAGGTCGTCCGCGCCGGCCCGACGAACAGTGCTCATGCAGTCACCTTAGGTGCCGATGCCGAGCCCTGGCGGCAGGGCGAATCAGATCTCCACGTGCGACCCCACCTCGAACACGCGGTCAGGAGGAAGATTGAAGAACCGACTCGCACTGTCGGCCCCGCGGTTGAGCACGACGAACAGTCGCTCTCGCAGCGGATGCATACCGGGGACCTTGCCTGCGATCACCGATTCGTGCCCGATGAAATAGGTCGCCTCGCGCAGATCGATAGGTCGTTGCCCGAGCGTGATGTCGGCCAGAGCCCCGGGCACGTCGGTGGTTTCCATGAACCCGAACCGGAGCCGCACCTGGTACACGCCAGGCTGCAGTTCGATCACGTCGGCGCGTTGGTCGACGGGCACACGCGGAGCGTCGTCGACGAGGATCGACACGATCAACGTGGTGGAATGCAGCACCTTGTTGTGCGCCAAGTTGTTCACCAGCGCAGGAGGTGCCATACCGGGATCTTTGAAGAGGAAGACAGCGGTGCCGTCGACCCGCGTGATGCTCGCCGATTCGTCGAGCACGTCGTTGACGGGCCGCTCACCGCGGTGGATGCGTTCGGCGACCAGTTGGCGACCCGTTCGCCATGTGGTCATCTGCACGAGTAACACCACGGCGACCGCAAGTGGGAACCAACCGCCATCGGGAATCTTTGGCACGTTGGCGGCAAGAAACGCGGCATCGATGGCGAGCAGAGGGACCATCACCACAGCGGTCCGTGCTCGCGACCAGCCCCAGTTCCCTCGGGCGACCACAGCGATGAGGATCGTGGTGATGAGCATCACGCTGGTGACTGCGATGCCGTACGCGGCGGCAAGCTCGCTGGAGGTGCGGAACACGAGCACCAACCCGACGCAGCCCACCAACAAGGCCCAGTTCACGATCGGCACGTAGATCTGTCCGTGATGGTCGCCCGAGGTGTGCCGGATCGCCACTCGGGGAAGGAAGTCGAGTTGCACCGCTTGCACGGTCAAGGAGAAGGCGCCCGATATCAGCGCCTGCGAGGCGATCACCGATGCCATGGTGGCGAGCACCGCCAGGGGAGTGACCGCCCATTCAGGGGCCATTCGGTAGAAGGGACTCTCGATCGATGCGGGTTCGCGAATCAACAGCGCAGCCTGTCCGAAGTAGTTGAGCAGCAGCCCGGGAAGCACGATGCTGTACCAAACGATCGTGATCGGGCGTCGCCCAAAGTGGCCCATGTCGGCGTACAGTGCCTCGCCTCCCGTGACCACGAGGAAGATGCTGCCGAGCGAGAGGAACGCCTTCAGTGGCTCGGCGCCGAAGAAGTGCACGATGTGGATCGGGTTCACGGCACCGAGTACGCCGGGTTGCTGCACGATCTGCCCTACGCCCAGCACCCCGAGCACCGTGAACCACACCACCATCACGGGGCCGAACACCCTGCCGATCGCTCCGGTGCCACGACGCTGCACCATGAACAAGGCGAACAGAATGGCGCATGTGAGCGGAATGACGAATGGGTTGAACGCATCGGACGCAACGCGGAAGCCCTCGACTGCGCTGAGCACTGAGATGGCCGGAGTGATGAGTCCGTCGCCGTACAGCAGGGCCGTACCGAATACGCCGAGCAGCACGAGCACACCGGCCATCCGACTCTTGGCCGAGGTGGGCGCTATCAACGCAATCAACGCAAGAATGCCACCCTCGCCGTGATTCTCGGCGCGCATCACCACAGCGATGTACTTGATGGAGATGATCACGATGAGCGCCCAGAACGCCAGTGAGGCGATGCCCATTGCGTTGGTGCGCGTCACGGCAAGGTGCTGATGCTCGATCGCTTCGCGGAAGGCGTAGAGCGGGCTGGTGCCGATGTCGCCGAACACAACACCGAGCGCCCCGATCGCGAGGGCCCCGACTCCGACCCCCGAGGCGCGCCGCTCAGCGGTGTGTTGATTGCTCATCGAGATTGTCCGAGCTCTCCCCTGGAATCGATCGGTTGGCCGAGGGCGATACGAGTGGGTCGTGTGCTGGTGCGGCGCCTCGCTCTCGGTCGAGCCGATCGGCTCTGAGCGATGCGATGATCGAGACAGCCAGGACGAGGGCGATGACACCGAGCGATACAGCGGTGGGCATATGCACCTCGAATGGCTTGCCGATGAGCAGCATCTTCACCCCGACGAAGGCAAGGATTACTCCGAGGCCCACGTTGAGGTATCGGAACTTGCCCTGCATGCCGCCAAGCAGGAAGTAGAGCGAGCGCAGGCCGAGGATGGCGAAGGCGTTCGCGGCGAACACGATGAACGGCTCGCGGCTCACGGCCAGGATTGCCGGCACGGAGTCGACTGCGAACACCACGTCGGTGGCTTCGATGAGGATCAGCACCGCGAACAGTGGAGTCGCCAGGCGAACGCCGTTGCGTCGGGTGAACATCTTCTGCCCGTCATATTCGTCGGTGGTGGGTAGTAGCCGCCGTACGAGCCGCATGGCGATGTTGTTGTTGAAGTCGACCTCTTTGCTCTCGTCGTGGCGAGCGATCTTGAGGGCGGTGTAGAGCAGGAATGCTCCGAAGATGTAGAGGATCCAGTCGAACCGTTCGATGAGCGAGACGCCTGCAGCGATGAAGACGGCACGCATCGCCAGTGCACCGAAGATGCCCCAGAACAGCACCCGGAACTGGTACTCGCGGGGCACACTGAAGAAGGAGAAGATCACCGCCCAGACGAAGACGTTGTCGACCGAGAGACTCTTTTCGATGAGGAATCCGGCGTAGTACTCGCTGCTCGCCTGGCCGCCCTGCCAGATCAGTATCACGATGCCGAACAGCAGGCCGATGGAGATCCAGATCGCCGACTCGATGGAGGCTTCCTTGATGGTGATGACATGCGCCGTGCGGTGCACCAGCAGGAGGTCGGCGACGAGCATCACCACGATCACGCCGATGAGCGCGAGCCACACCCACAGGGGAACGTCGAAGTTGGCGAAGTCGGCATCGGTTGTTCGCGACGCTTCGAGGGCGGTTGAGAGGGGGTTCAGCACGTCGTGTCCTTGAGGAGTGGTTCGATGGGCCGTTGGCGGCGGTGAATGCCACCAGAACGACAATGACAGCACGCTATGGACGCCTGAATCGGAAATCCAGGCCCGCTCTCGGACGACTATTGGGACTATTTACTGCCGAATACCGGAGTGTTCTCGATCGGCGTCAGGCACCGATGAGCGCTCGACAGCGCACGGCCAGTTCGAGCACGAATCGCCCTTCGGGGTCGCTGGGAGAGTGCCCCGTGAGTTCGGTGATGCGTTCGAATCGATATCCGACGGCCCGAGGACTGAGATGCAACGCACGCGCCGTGGCCGAGAGATTGCCCGATGCGGCAATGTGGGCTTCGAGCGTGTCGATGAGATGCTGGCCACCGCCCCGGGCATTGTGGAGTGGGCCGAGCACCCTTTCGACCAGTTCGCGCGAAGCGCCCGTATCAGCCGTGAGCACTCGGTACGGTAAGAGATCTTCGAATCGGGCGACCGGGCCAGCGAGATCGAGTCGGTCGGCGAGTTCGATGGCCTGACGTGCTTCCGCATACGAGCGAACGAGGCCCCCGGTGCCTCGACCTGGCCGACCGATGCCGACTCGCCACGGGCCGGCGCTGGCTTCCTCGAGCGAACGGACGAGGCCGGATGCGGGGTCGCGAGCCGTACCGGGGAACAAGCAGACAAGTGAGCCTTCCCTGGTGGCCACCATCACGTCACGTCCGCCGAAGCTTGTCAGAACGTGGGCTTCCACCCTGCTGTGCACGGGGCCGGCATCGACGAGCCTGCGTCCGGTGCGGGCGACGGCCACCTGGTGGGCTCCGGCCAGGTTGAACCCGAACCGGGCCGCCCGTTCGACCATCACGTCGGGTTCGCCGCTGCCGGCGAGGAGGTCGTCGACGAACTCGCGTCGTAGCGACTCCTCGAAGCGGATGGTGCGTCGCTGCGATCGCTCGTATCCGGCGGCGAGTGCCTCTGCAGCGTCGTCGGCAGCCCGGAACATCGTCGCCGCCGCAGCAGCCACGGTGGCGGCGCTCGAACGGGCGGCACGAGTGTTCACCTCGGCCCATAACCGCCATGTCGCGGTGAGATAGAGGTCGAGGATGGCCGAGAGGGCAACTCCCTGTTCAGCGGCTTGTTCACCCTGCTGGCGACACCGATCGAGGTCGTCGGGCGACAGTCGTTGCCCGCTGCGGACGAGTTCGATGACGGTGCCGAGGTACTCGCCCAGCATGGTGGCATCCACCCCGGCATCGCGGGCGGCGGAAATGCCGACCTCCTCGGTGTGAGCAATCGATGGCTCGATGAGAGCATCGACCTCCGCGCGCGTTCCACCCGACCGTGTACCCATTGCTCGATTTTGCCATATTCCGGCAACAATGGGGCACAAAGTCTGCTGATCTGGGCTGTTGTATTCTGAAGACCGGCGTCCTGATCATCGTGTTCGGCCTCGCCTCCCTCGTGCCGGCCGTCGGTCGCTGGATCGCCGCTCGCGCCAACCCCGCTACACCTGGCCGAACTGTCGTCGCGCTTCGGCAAACGTCACCTCGACGGTGAGCCCGGCCTTCCTCAGCCCGGCAACGTCGTGTGGGGCTATACGTGGCTATCGATTCGCTGGCGCTGAAGGGCGGTCGAACGAAGGGTCGTTCCCGATTGCGAACACATCGAGTGAACTGTCGAGCAACGCCCAGCCGAGTTCGGCGACGGTGGCCGGGTCGGCCTGATCGATGTGTTGCCACACCACCGCTACCGGGCGACCGTCTGAGTGGGCGATGACATCGTCGATGCAGTCGGCGAATGCATCCCAGTTGTGGCCGTAGTACGACGGAAAGGCGAACAGGCGGGCAAGTTCGCGGTGCGCCCCGGCAAGCGACCCGAGGCTCCGCCCGTCGAGTTCGAACCGCACGTACTCGCCGCGGGTGAGGAACCGTTCGAGTTCGCTGAGTGCGTCGACGTGAACACGAAACAGTGGCCCCGACGAGAGCCAGGGCAGTTCGTTGCGCACCCACGGTCGTTGCTGTTCGTCATCCATCGCGCTGAGAGCGTACTGGTGGCGCCATGTCGGGCTCGGACCCCGTCAGCTCGTGACCACACCGAGCATCGCCGACGTGGCGGAAGTGCCGGTCGCGTCGGCGCACCCCTTT
>JBAXQV010000194.1:0-5355 GCA_037131575.1 Actinomycetota bacterium | reverse complement strand
GCAACCGTCAAGGAACTCGAGACGAGCACCAACGACGACCGCAAGCCCAACCTCGAGGCCCTCACCAAGGACGGCAACAACCCGATCGTCGCCGTGGGCTTCGCCTTCGGCGATTCGCTGAAGGAAATCGCCACCGCCAACCCGAACACCACCTACGGCATCATCGACTCGGTCGTCGACGCACCCAACGTGCGCAGCCTGGTGTTCGCCGAGCAGGAAGGCTCGTTCCTCGTGGGCGCAGCCGCCGCGCTGAAGAGCAAGACCGGCCACATCGGTTTCATCGGTGGTCAGGAAATCGACCTCATCAAGCGCTTCGAGGCTGGCTACACCGCTGGCGCGAAGGCCGTGAACAAGGACATCAAGGTCGAGGTTCAGTACCTCGGCGCCGCTGGTGACAACGCTGCGTGGGGCTCGCCCGACAAGGCCAAGGAAATCGCCACCAAGTGGTACACCGACGGCGCAGACATCGTCTACACCGCCGCTGGCGGCTCGGGTGCAGGCACCATCGAGGCTGCTGTGGCTGCCGGTAAGTGGGCCATCGGTGTCGACTCCGACCAGTACCTCACGGCAACCCCCGATCAGCAAAAGCACATCCTCACCTCGATGCTCAAGCGCGTCGACGTGGCCGTGTTCGAAACCGCCAAGGCTGTCGCCGGCGGCGACACCAAGGGTGGCATCATCATGTTCGACCTCAAGGTCGACGGCGTTGGCTACAGCACCTCGGGTGGCTACCTCGACGATGTGAAGGACAAGCTGGAGGCCTACAAGGCCGACATCATTGCTGGCAAGATCACGGTTCCCACCAAGCCGGGCGCCTGATTCTTTCCTGAATCCAAGCAGTACGCATGAACGCCCGGGGCTCGCGCCCCGGGCGTTCTGCTAGAACACACTGAGTGTTCATCGAAGGGGAACCAATGACCGGGCAATCGCAGACTGGGCAATCGGGGACTGGGCAATCGGGGACTGGGGATGCGGGCGACATCGCTGTCGCGCTCAGCGGGATCGAGAAGCGATTCCCTGGCGTCATTGCCAACCACGATGTGTCGCTCACCGTGCGTCGCGGCACGATCCACGCCATCGTCGGAGAGAACGGTGCGGGCAAGAGCACCCTCATGAAAACGCTCTACGGCATGCATCAACCCGACGCTGGCACCATCGTGGTGAATGGCGCGGAGCAGCACTTCAAGTCGCCCACCGATGCCATCGCTGCCGGTATCGGCATGGTGCACCAGCACTTCATGCTCGCCGACAACCTGACGGTGCTCGAGAACATCATCCTCGGCTCCGAACCGGCCACCAAAGGCCGCATCAACTTCGCCGAAGCGCATCGCCGACTTTCCGAAATCGCCCAGGGTTCGGGTATCACGGTGAACCTCGACGCACCCGTATCGGAGCTCGGCGTGGGCCAGCGCCAACGGGTGGAGATCTTGAAGGTGCTCTACCGCGGGGCACGCATCCTCATCCTCGATGAACCGACCGCCGTGCTGGTGCCCCAAGAGGTGGACGAGCTGTTCACCAACCTGCGCAGGCTGGTGGCCGAAGGTGCCACGGTGCTGTTCATCTCGCACAAACTCGACGAAGTGCTGGCCATCAGCGACGACATCACCGTCATCCGCCAGGGCACCACGGTGGCAACCGTGCTGCCCGCCGACACCGACCGGCGGCACCTCGCCGAGTTGATGGTGGGCTCAGAACTGCCGTCGCCCGAGGGGCGCGAATCGGCGGTAGGCAGCACTGTCCGACTCGAGGTGCGCGACCTCACCGTGCCCGGCCTCGGCCTGAAGCCGGTGGTCGACCATGTGAGCTTTGCCGTGCACGAGAGCGAAGTGGTGGGCATCGCCGGGGTGGAAGGCAACGGGCAGTTCGAACTGTGCGAGGCCATCCTGGGTCTCGTCGCCACCACCAGCGGGTCGGTGCGTCTGGGCGACCACGATGTCACTGCGGAGAACACGCACCACCGCAAGGGCAACGGGCTCAGCTACATCCCGTTCGACCGTCACCGTGAAGCCCTCATGCTCAACTCGCCGCTGTGGGAGAACACTCTGCTCGGCCGCGAGGACGACCCGACGTTCCAGCGCGGTCCACTGGTGAACGCATCGGCCGCACGTAACGACTGTCTCGACATCATCGAACGGTTCGACGTGATGACCCCGAACGAAACCGTGCCTGCCTTCGCACTGTCGGGTGGGAACCAACAGAAGCTGGTGGTGGGGCGCGAGCTCATGAACAAGCCACAGGTGTTGTTGGCCGCCCACCCCACGCGTGGCGTCGACGTGGGTGCCCAGGCCTCCATTTGGGCCGAACTTCGCCATGCCCGCGACAACGGTTTGGCCGTGCTGCTCATCTCGGCCGACCTCGACGAACTGATCGGCCTCTCCGACCGCATTCTCGTCATGTTCGACGGCCGCATCACCGCCGAACTCGACCCGGCCAAGGCAACACCCGAACTGCTCGGCACCTACATGACCGGCGGACTGCAGGAGGCATCGTGACCGAGCCCGTTCCCAACGAATTACCGCCGGCAACCGGAGCGAGTGAAACCATCAAGCGCATCACCCGCGGTAGCCAGCCCGGACAGGGGCTCGAGCGGTCGCTGGTCACCATGATCAGTTCGCTGGCAGCCGTACTGCTCGCCTTCGTGATCGTCGCTATCGGCCTACAGCTCACCGGCAAAAACCCCGTGAACGCCTACCAGAAGATGTTCGAAGCAGGCTGGAGCAAGGACAAGATGCTCGAGATGCTGCAGCGCGCCACGCCGATGATGCTGGCGGCGGTGGCCGTGTCGGTGGGGTTCAAGATGAACCTGTTCAACATCGGTGTGGAGGGCCAGTACTGGATCGCCGCCCTCATCGCTTCGGTCGTGGGCGCGGCGGTGCACCTGCCCGCCGTACTGCACGTCACCCTCATCCTGCTGGTCTCGATGGTCGTCGGTATGGCCTGGGCATCGATCGCAGCAGTGTTGAAGGTGAAACGTGGGGTGAACGAGGTGATCGCCACCATCATGCTCAACTACATCTCCTTGTCGGTGGTGCAGTGGTTGTTCGACACCTGGTTCCGCGACAACTCGAAGAACGACCTCAACGTGAAGACGAAGATCATCCCAACCTCTGGTTGGATGCCCGAACTCACCAAGGGGTTGTCGGGCATGTTCCTGGTGGCGCTCTTCATGGTGGCGCTCTACTGGGTGCTGGTGTTCAAGAGCCGCTTCGGCTTCCGCCTGCGTGCCTCGGGCCTCAATGCCGGCGCGGCACGTACCTCGGGCATCAGTGCCAACCGGATGATCTTCATCTCGCTGCTCATCTCGGGTGCCGTGGCCGGCATGGTGGGCATGACCTCGGTGCTCGGCACCGTGCACGCCTTCGGCACCAATGACGTGCCGCTCGGCCTCGGGTTCGCGGGCATCGCCGTGGCGCTGTTGGGCCGTCTCCACCCCATCGGCATCGTCACGGCAGCGTGCCTGTTCGGGTTCCTCGACTCAACAGCCAGCAGCCTGCAGATCGCCGGTATCCCCAACTCGATCGTGAAGGTCATCCAGGCCATCATCGTGTTCTCCGTGGTCATCGTGAACGAGGCCACCACGAACTGGTGGAACCGACGAGTGGCCGACCGCACCTCGCGTGCACTCACCGTGGCGGTAGCAGCATGAGCGACATCACGAACACACTCCCCACACACACGGAACCGGCGGCGCAGCCTGCCAACGCCATCGTGGCCTACGTCGACGGGCTGAAGAAGAACCCGGTGCGTCGCCTCATCGTGGGTGGCATGACATTGCTGGTGCTGTTGTCGCTGGTGCGTGTCATCGCCGACGCAAACAGCCTCACATCGTCGGGCACCATGGGCACCACGCTCCGGGTCACCATCCCGCTACTCCTAGCCGGTCTTGCTGGCCTCTGGGCCGAACGGGTGGGCATCCTCAACATCGGTATCGAAGGCATGATGATCTTCGGCACCTGGTTCGGGGCGTACGGCGCCTGGAAGTTCGGAGCCTGGATCGGCCTGCTGTTCGGCATCGTGGGCGGCGCACTCGGTGCGCTCATTCATGCCGTGGCCACGATTCGTTTCCACATCGACCAGGTGATCTCGGGTATCGCCATGAACCTGCTGGCCCTCAACCTGATGCGCTACCTCAGCGAAATCGCCTTCGTGGGCCATCAGGGTGGTGGCATCACGCAGTCGCCACCGCAGTCGTCGAAGATTCCCACGTTCAGCGTGCCCTTCCTGGCCGGGGGCAACATCTTCGGCTGGAAATCACCCGACCTGTTGGGCTGGCTCGAAGATCACCACTGGTTCCTCATCGGCGATGCGGCTGGCCTGCTACGCGGGCTGGTGCACGGCGTGAGTTGGGCATCGGCCATCGGCCTCCTTCTGGTTCCGGTGTCGGCCTTCGTGTTGTGGCGCACCCGCTTCGGGTTGCGCCTGCGCTCGTCGGGTGAAGCACCTGCTGCTGCCGAAAGCCTCGGTGTGCGCATCGTACGCATCCGCTATGCCGGGGTACTGCTGAGCGGGGCCTTCGCCGGCCTCGCTGGCGCCTATCTGTCGATCGTGTCGTTCTCGTACTACCGCCAAGGGCAAACCGCTGGGCGCGGGTACATCGGTATCGCCACCATGATCATCGGCAACTGGCGCCCGGTGGGTGTGCTTGGCGGCGCGCTGCTGTTCGGCTTCTTCGAAGCGCTACAACTGGTGGGCCGCGACAGCGTGCACGGCCTCATGCTGTTCACCACCTTCGTGGCCGGCCTGGCGATGATCTTGTCGATCGCTCGCCGCAAGTTGGTGCCCACCATCACCGCCATCGTGGTGGGCGTGCTGTTCCTCATCGCCTACATCACCGTGAACAAGGTGCCTGAATCACTGGTGCTGAGCCTGCCCTACCTGGCCACGCTCATCGTGCTCGCCACCGCCAGCCAGCGCCTGCGCCCACCGGCCATGGCGGGTGTGCCGTACCGGCCCGGTTCAGCCCACTGACGACCGTTCGAGGCGAGCGACCGCCTCCACTTCGATACCGCCGCGGGGCCGCTGGGTGAGGGTGACCGTCACCGAGTTCGGCTGCGCAGTGGCCATGATCTCACCAGCGATTTCGGCCGTGAGTGCTTCGGCGAACACGGCGCGATCGCGGAACCCCCACAGGTAGAGCTTCAGGCTCTTCGATTCCACGCACCACTGGTCTGGCGCGTATTCGATGACCACGCGCGACAGGTCGGGCTGCTGGGTGACCGGGCAGATCGACTGCACCTCGTCGGTGGTGAACCGCACCGTGGCCACGTTGGCCGGAGCGGGAAACACCTCGACATGATCGATCGAGTGGCGAACGGTGGAGCCGAGCACGGTGAGTTCCATGCCGCCAGGATAGAG
>JBAXQV010000193.1:0-5404 GCA_037131575.1 Actinomycetota bacterium | reverse complement strand
ACCCCCGCCCGTCCGTGAGCGTGGACACCTCATACGGTGGTTTGGCTCACGAAGGTCGGGGCTTCGTGAGTCCAGGCACCGCATGCGGTGTCCCGGCTCACGAACGGTGGGGATCCGTGAGCATGGACGCGGGAGGACGGAGGACGGCGGAGGACGCTGGAGGGAGGACGGAGGACGGGGGACGCAGGAGGACGGAGCACGGCGGAGGACGGAGGACGGCGGAGGACGCATGACCCGGGGTGACGGTGCGTTGGCGGCGCGAGGGGCCAGACTGGTAGGCCGTGAGCAGCGAACCCCCCATGCGCTACTACGACGTCCGCCGTCCGCGGCGGTGGATCGGCCGTGCCGTGGGCATTGTCGCGCTCGCGGTCGCCGGTGTGGGTGGGTACTTCGTGGGTTCGCGTGTGCTGAGTTCCACTTCGGCCGATGCCACCGACGTGGCTCAGGTGTCGGGCACAGACATACAGAACGATTCACCCGATCCTGATCCTCGCCCGATCACCACCACAGCGCTGCACATCGAATCAGTAGCCATGGTGGGCGACTCGATCACCAAGGCCTCCACCGACTCGCTGCGCTACGACTTCACGGCGAGCGGTATCGCGAAAGCCGACATCGACGCCGAAGTGGGCCGCCGCATCGAGGTGGGTGACGGTAAGGGCACCCCGCTCAACGGCATCGCTGTGCTCACCAAGATGCTCGCCAGCAACACCAAGCCCGATGTGTGGGTGGTGGCCCTCGGCACCAATGACGCTGGGCTGTATGCCACCCCCGACGACTACACCCGTCTCATCGACACCGTGGTGGGCATGCTGCCGGCGAACGCTCCGCTGGTGTGGGTCGATGTGTATCGCCCCGACCATGTGGATGGTGCCCGCGAGTTCAACGATCGGTTGCATCGGGCGCTCGACGGTCGTAAGCACACGGCCATCGTCGACTGGTTCACCAAGGCGTCGGCTCCGGGCCAGCGCATCTTGCGCGGCGACCACATTCACCCGAATGCCGACGGCGTCGTGGTGTTCGCCGGCCTCGTCGACGATGCCATTGCGAGCCTTCGTTAGGCGGCTCGGGCTCGAAGCGTTGTTCAGCCGGCCCAGCGGGTTTGGCCGAAGCGGTAGCCGACCGACCGCACGGTCTGGATGAGGTTGGCGTGTTCTTCGCCGAGCTTGGCGCGCAGTCGGCGCACATGCACGTCTACCGTTCGTGCCCCGCCGTAGTACTCGTAGCCCCACACCCGGCTCAGCAACATCTCGCGGGTGAACACCTTGCCGGGGTTCTGCGCGAGGAACTTGAGCAGTTCGTACTCCATGTAGGTGAGGTCGAGTGGATGCCCGGCGATCGATGCCTGGTACGTCTCGAGGTTCAACGCCAACCCGCTGTGTTCCACCATCTCGGGCCGCACACCATCGCCGCTGCGCCAGAACAGATGCTTCAACCGGGCTTCCACCTCGGTGGGGTGGAATGGCGTGAGGCAGAAGTCGTCGAACAGGTCGTTACGCAGTTCGAGGTCGGCCAACTGGGCACCGCTCACCAACACCAGCAGCGGGCTCACCGGCTGATCGCGCTTGCGCAGTGCCCGGCACAGCGCCCATGCCCCCTCGGGGTCGGCGTCGCACGACACCACCGCGCCGGCCCAGCCGCTGGCGGGCTCGAGCCGTGCCGCCTCATCGGGCGAACCGACGGCCTTCCAGCGGTAGCCACCCAGATCGAGCGTGCGCGCCACATCGGGCGGCGGCGGATCGGGGAAGACGGCGACGAGGTCCATCGTGCTCAGAGAGCCTTGAGGTAGCGGTTGATCTCGAACGCACTCACATGCGTTTTGTAGGCGCGCCATTCGCTGCGCTTGTTGCGCAGGAACCATTCGAAGATGTGGTCGCCCAGTGCCTCTTGCACCAACGTCGAGCGTTCCATCGCCTTTAACGAATCGCTCAGCGACTGCGGGAGCTGCTCGATGCCGAGCGTGGCCAGGTCGGCATCGCCCATCTCGAACAGATTGGCATCGGCTTCGGGGGCCAGTTCGTAGCCTTCGGTGATACCGCGCAGGCCAGCCGCCAACAGCACGGCGAAGGCGAGGTACGGGTTGCACGCAGCATCGGGCGATCGGTATTCGATGCGCGTGGCACTGGGGTTGCCGCGCTTGGGGATGGGCACGCGGATGAGTCCACTGCGGTTGTTGCGCGCCCAACTCACATGCACCGGAGCTTCGAAGCCGGGTACCAAACGCTTGTAGCTGTTCACCGTCTGGTTGGTGATGGCCGTGATCTCAGCGGCGTGGCGCAACAGGCCGGCCATGAAACTCTTCGCCACGGGCGACAGGTTGTACGGGTCGTCGGCCGAATAGAACGCGTTGTCGTCGCCCTGGAAGAGGCTGAGGTGCACGTGCATTCCGCTGCCCTGCACGCCTTCGAGCGGTTTGGGCATGAACGTGGCGTGCACCCCGTTGGCGGCAGCCACCTCCTTCACCACGAGGCGGAAGGTCATGATGCTGTCGGCCATGGTGAGCGCGTCGGTGTGACGCAGGTCGATCTCGTGCTGGCTCGGAGCGTCTTCGTGGAAGCTGTACTCCACCGGGATGCTCATGGTTTCGAGGGTGCGGATGGTCTGCTTGCGCAAGCTGCCGGTGACATCGGTGGTGGTGAGGTCGAAGAAGCCGGCCTCGTCGAGCGGCACGGGTGCCATACCGCGCTCGGGCGGGGCGAAGTAGAAGAACTCGATGTCGGGGGCGACGAAGAACGTGAACCCAAGTTCGCGGGCCTTGTCGAGTTGGCGGCGCAACACCTGCCGCGGGTCGCCGTCGAAGGGTGAACCGTCGAGGTTGTGCACATTGCAGAACACCCGCGCCTCGGTGGCCTTCGAGTCGCCCCAGGGCAGCACTTCGAAGGTGTTCGGGTCGGGCACGGCCAGCACATCGCTCTCTTGGATGCGGCTGAACCCGTCGATCGACGACCCGTCGAACGTCATACCGTCTTCCAGCGCGTTCTCGAGTTCGGCCGGGCTGATGGCGAAGCTCTTCAGGTTGCCGAGCACATCGGTGAACCACAGCCGGATGAGGCGTACGCCGCGCTCTTCCACGGTGCGCAGCACATAGTCGCGTTGCTGATCGAGCACGGCCATCTCCTCAGTCTTATCGGTGGGGGTAAGGGGTGAAAAAGCGAACGGGGGACCGGCGAACCGGCCCCCCGTTCCAGATGCGTGTGATCAGGAGCCGCAGACGGCGTCGAGGATCAAACGAGTGACGGTGTAGGGATCGCAGTTGGCGTTGGGGCGACGGTCTTCGGCGTAGCCCTTGCCGTCGCGGGCCACCTGCCACGGGATGCGGATGCTGGCGCCACGGTTCGACACGCCATAGCTGAACTTGTTGTACGGGGCGGTCTCGTGAGCACCGGTGAGGCGGCTCTCGATGTCGTGGCCGTAGCCCTTGATGTGCAGGTCGACGCGCTTGCCGATGGCCTTGCAGGCAGCCTCGATGGCGGCGTAGTTCTCGCGCATCGCCTTGGTGGAGAAGTTGGTGTGTGCGCCGGCGCCGTTCCAGTCGCCCTTCTGGGGCTTGGCGGCGAGGGAGATGACGATGTCGTAGTCCTCGGCGATGCGGTGGAGCAGCCAACGAGCCACGGTGAGGTGGTCGCTCACGGTGAGAGCATCGGCAGCACCGATTTGGAACTCCCACTGACCGGGCATCACTTCGGCGTTGGTGCCTTCGATCATGAGACCGGCATCGATGCACGCCTGGGTGTGCTCTTCGATGACCTCACGGCCGATGACGCGACCGGCGCCGACGCCGCAGTAGTACGGGCCCTGCGGGGCGGGGAAACCGCCGGTGGGGAAACCGAGCGGGGTGCCGTCGAGCTTGAGCATGGTGTACTCCTGCTCGATGCCGAAGATCATTTCCTGCTTGGCGAACTTCTTGGCCGACTTCTCGGCGGCTGCACGAGTGTTGGTGGGGTGCGGCTTGCCGTCGACGGCGTTGTACACCTCGCAGAGCACGAGGATGTTGTCGCCGCCACGGATCGGGTCGGGGCAGGTGAACACAGGCTTGAGCATGCAGTCGCTCGCATCGCCGCTGGCCTGGTTGGTCGACGAACCGTCGAAGCCCCAGATGGGGGGCTGCTTGCCGTCGGCGAGGATCTTGGTCTTGGAGCGGAGCAACGGCGTGGGGGCGGTGCCGTCGATCCAGATGTATTCAGCTTGGTAGGACACGACGCAATCCTTCTGTAAGGGATGTGGAGCGGCGGAATGTTGGCAACAGGCAGTTACAGGAGCGTTCGCGAAGTGTGAACGCTCTGTGAAGTCGAGGTCGGCCGTTCACCGCCAAGGGAGTCACCGTAGTGGAGCGCGCGGTTGAGCGCACAGTCGCTGCGCACTCGGCGGGAACCGAATCGAGCGACGCAACGTCGTATCCGCATGCATACCGATACCGAGCACGTGCTCGTTTCCAGCGTCATCAGCCGTCGTCGGCTCCTCGCCAGTTTCCTCGCCGTCCCCGCCGTGGGCGGCTTCATGGCCGCGTGCGGGAAGGCTTCCACCACCTCCACGCCATCCACCACTCCTGACACATCGGTTCCCCCCAGCACCACCCCCAGCACTACCCCTGGTACCGGCACCCCTGGCACCACACCACCCGACGGAGGGTTCACTCATCCCATGCAAGGCACCGAACTCGTCATCAGGCTCGGCTATCTCGGTGGCTTCGTGGCCCCCGATTACCTGTTCAGCCGACTGCCCACCATGGTGATCTCCGGCGACGGGCACGTGTACACGCCTGGTGTGATGACCATGCAGTACCCCGGGCCGTTGGTGCCGCCACTGAACGTGCGCACCATCAGCGAGGCCGGTATCCAGACATTGTTGAAGCGAGCCGACACCGACCAGTTGCTCGGGCCGGCGCCCGATTACACGGCGGAGACGATGATCGCCGACGCCCCCTCCACCGAGGTGGTGATCGCCACGCAGGGTTCCACCTACACGCACAACGCCTACGCCCTGGGCATGACGCCCGACGGGGGCAAGGAACTCACCCCTGCGCGGCAGCGACTGTTCGATTTCTCCACGGCCCTGCAGGCACTCGAGGCCACGGTCGGTGCGGGTGAACTCGGCGAGCAATCGCTGTACGCGCCCGCGGCGTATCGCATCCGGGCGCGCAAGGCCGAGCAGAGCGAACTCGACGGCATGATGCCGGCCCCTTCGGTGGTCGACTGGCCGGCTTCGGTGGGCGTGCGGTTGGCCGACGCAGCCGAGTGCCGTTCGGTCACTGCGGCGCAGGTGGGCAGCGTGCTGGCCGAGGCCAAGCAGAACACGTACTTCCGCGAAGACGGCGTGCTCTACTTCCTCGCCGTCGCCCCCATCCTGCCCGGCGACACCCCCTGCTGATTCGCCACCACCGGGCCGCCGCCGGCCCGTCGCACCC
>JBAXQV010000192.1:0-5427 GCA_037131575.1 Actinomycetota bacterium | reverse complement strand
GGTGCAGGTGAACAGGTGCAGGTGAACAGGTGCAGGTGAACGGCTGCTCTTCCCCGATCCAACCGCTCACCCGCACAGCAGGCAATGACGGCAGCGATTCAGTGGTTCCGGAAACGGCGAGCGCGGCTACTGCTGCTCGGCGGCCTCGAGCGCCGCGAAGTGCGACTCGTAACCGAGCCGGATGAGGCTCGGGAACGCCTGCTCCACATAGGCGTACAACGAGCCCACCACACGGTCGAGTTCGGCCTCGGTGAGTGCACTGAGCGGCAGTTCACCGCGCAGGAACAGCGCGTCTTCCACACCGATTGCGAAGTGCGCGCCCACCAACCGTTCGTTGCGCCGCAACGCCTGCTCGTAGACCGCGGCCGCGTTCTCTGCCGGGGCCGGCATCACATAGGTCTCGTAGCGCAAGGTGCGCTGCCCGAGCGTGAGCCACACCGTGGTGAACTCCTTGTGTTCGCCGTGCATGCGCACGTACCAGCGCCGTTCATCGCCCTCGCCCCGATCGACAGCGGCGATGGCGGGGTTGGCGGCGCGCATGGAGCCCAACCACTCGTCGATCTGCCGTTCGAGTGCAACGAGTTGGCCCGTGCCAAAGACGTCGGTCATGCGCACGACACCAGGGAACGGGCGGCCACATCGTCGTAGGTGCGGCGCAGGCGGGCGGCAGCAAGGCTCCAGCGATACCGCTGCGCGCGTTGAGCGGCACGAGCACCCATGGCGGCGGCGTGCACGGGGTCGTCGAGCAGGGTGCGCACGTATGCGGCGAATTGGTACGGGTCGCGGTCGTCGACGAGGTAGCCCGAATCGCCGTGGTCGACGAGGCTCAGCAACCCACCCACGGCACTGGCCACCACGGGCGTGCCGCAGGCCGATGCCTCCAGGGCCACCAGACCGAAACTCTCGCTGCGGCTGGGCACCAGCACCACATCGGCGGCGCGGTAGTAGGTGCTCAAGATGTGGTGCGGTTGCGGTGGCACGAACAGCACCTGGCGTTCGAGGCCGAGTTCGCTCACCAACGTGCAGATGCGCTCGTACTCGTGGTCGCCCTCGAGGCCACTGGCACCGCCCACGATGAGCAAGATGGCATCGCTACGGCCCAGTGCGGCGAGCGAGCGCACCGCCACGTCGGGGCCCTTCAGGGGTTGAATGCGACCCACGAACAGCAGCACCGGTGCGTCGTCGGGCAGGCCCAGCGCGTAGCGCGCTCCCGACCGCTCGCCCGGCGCGAAGAAGGCATGCTCCACACCCGGGGCCACGATCTCGATGCGGCCCGGCGGGTCGCCGTAGTGCCGGCGGAACTGTTCGCCTTCTTCCACACAGCTCACGCAAATGGCATCGGCACACCCGACGATTTCGGCCTCGGCACGCTCGCGCCAGGCGGGTTCGAGGTCGCCGCCTTCGGCCTTCACCCGGGCGAGGGTGTGGAAGGTGGTCACGAAGGGCAGGTCGCGCTCGTGCTTCAGCCGGTGGGCGGCCTGCCCGCTGAGCCAGTAGTTGGCGTGCAGTACATCGGCCGGGAAGGGACCGTCGAGATAGCTGCCCACACCTGCCACGAAATCGTCGATCACCGTGGGGAGATCCTCTTTACGCAGGTCGAACGGCCCGGCGGGAACGTGGACCACCCGGTGATTCGGCTCCACCTGCACCACATCGGGCAACCGACTCGAGGTGGCCCGGGTGTAGGTGGTGCAATCGACGCCAGCTTGGGCCAGGGCCGAGGTGAGCTCGCGTACGTACACGTTCATGCCGCCGCTATCGCCCGAACCGGGTTGGATGAGCGGCGACGTATGGAACGAGAGGACGGCCAGGCGTTGCACGGGAAGCCCAACGCTAGCGATGCCCCGGTCATTCCCGCCTCTCGTGCCCCCGAGTTCCCGGCCCAGCCTCCGGCCCAGGCATCGTTGCCTAGCTGGTGACGTCGGTGACGCTGGGGGTGCCGCTCACGAAACTGTCGTAGACGCTGAGCAGGGCACGCTGCTGCTCGGCGGTGAGCAGTGGGTCGCGGTTGATGGCATCGCGCACGGCATTGGCCACGGGCGAGGCATCGCTCAACAACCCGGCGCGTACGTACAACGTCTCGGCACTGATCTGCAAGGCTTTGGCGAGCTGCTGCAGTATCTCCGCGCTCGGCCGGCGCAGGCCGCGTTCGATCTGCGACAGATACGGGTTGCTCACCTCGGCGAGTTCGGCGAGCCGCCGCACACTCATCCGCGCCAGTTCACGTTGGGCTTTGATGAACCCGCCCAGATCGGGCGATGAGGTGGAAGCCACCACCGGCTACTCGTCGGCCAACAGGCCTTCGATATCGGCCTCGCCCTCGCGGTAGCGATGCACCAATTCGGCGCTCAGTGCGTCGATACGCGCGAACAGTTCCTGACGCTCGGTGGAGCGCTTCTTCTCGAACAGGCGAAGCTCGGCACGCACATGTTCCAGTTGCTCATCGCTGAGCGCAGCGAGATGGGCAACGCCGAGACGATCGCACAAGGTGTTGAGCTCGATGGCCAGAGGGTGTGAGCTGGCATCGACCGCAGGGCGCGGGGGCCGTGCCGAGCCGGTGGTGAGGTGCGAACCGAGCACCGTGCGCAAATCGGTTTCGGTGCTGGTGGCAGGGTCGGCCGAACCGCGGCGACGTTGTTCGGCGTCGACCATGTCGACGCGGGCCTGCACCAGGCGGCGCACGTACGACACGGCGTCTTCTTCGCTGAGTAGCTGCGCGCGCAAGGTGCGCAGCTCGCCGAGTGGCAGCAGGGTGGGATCGACCTCGGTCACTGGAAACCTCCGCTCACGGGTGGCAGCACCGCCACCTCGTCATTCTCTCCTACAGCATCGCCTCTCGCCGCGCTTTCACCGTTCAACCAGATCCGGCAGCCACCGAGCACCGCGGCGAACCCCGACCCATAGCGGTGGACCGCTTCGTCGAGCACATCGCCCACCGTGGCCGCGTCGATGACATCGGAGCCGGTTCCGGCGGCCTCACGAGCCGAAGCGAACATTCTGAGCACAGCCACGGAGCCGATCGTACCGGGCGGGCTGGTACCGGGCACAGAAACCCCGTCACACCCGCCGGGTACTGTGGCAGCGTGACGTCGACACCTCGTACCCGCCTCCTCGTCGTGCGCCATGGTCGCAGCGAATGGAACGCGCAACATCGCTGGCAGGGCCTGGCCGATATTCCCCTCGACGACGAAGGGCAGCGCCAGGCCGCCCAGGCAGCCGAAGTGTTGGGCACGTTCGACGGGGTGTGGGCCAGCGACTTGCAGCGCGCCACCCTCACCGCGCAGATCATCGCCGAACTCGTCGGTATGGGCCCGGTGCAGATCGACCCACGGTTGCGCGAAACCGATGTGGGGCCGTGGGAAGGCCTCGATCGCAATGCGGTCGAGGCGGGTTGGCCTGGCTATCTCGGGGCGAAGATGCGGCCCGAGGGGTTCGAAGACTATGCGGCGGCCGCCGAGCGGGTGATGGCCGCATTCCGCGACATTGCCGCAGCGCACCGTGGTGGCGAAGTGCTCATCGTCAGCCATGGTGGGGTCATCCGCGCCGTGCTGCGCGAAGTCGCCGATATCGACCCGCATATCGTGAACCTCGCCGGCTGCTGGTTCGAGGTCGATGCGGCAGGCTGCATCGTGGCTGGCGATGTGGTGTCGCTCGCCCCAGCCGAGTAGGCCGCCATGACCGACGCTGCCGCCCTGACCGACGCTTCCTCCCTACCATTCCGTATCGACGTGGTGCGTTCCACCCGTCGCCGGCGTTCCGTCGGGGCGCAACTGGTGGGCGATGTGCTGCGCATCAGCATCCCGTCATGGATGAGCGCCGGAGAGCAGGCGCAATGGGTCGACAAAATGGCCCTACGTTTCGTGCGCTCGATGTCGACCGACCGCATCGATCTGGTCGATCGGGCTGCGTCGCTCGCCCGCCGCTACTCGCTGCCCCGCCCCAGCGACATCCGCTGGGTGCACGATATGACCACCCGGTGGGGGTCGTGTACCTCCACCACGGGGACCATCCGCATCTCATCGCGGGTTGCGGCGTTCCCCGACTGGGTCATCGACTACATCATCGTGCACGAACTGGCCCATCTCGAACAGGCCAACCACGGGCCGCAGTTCTGGGCGCTGGTCGAGCGCTATCCACGCTCCGAACGGGCCATCGGCTACCTCATCGCCAAGTCGAGCGAGGCCGACGACCACCTGCCCGACTGACCCGTCGCCACCTTCCCCCACGCGGCGATGGGCCAGGGCCCGGAATCCACCGCTATCGTTTCGTACTCGTGGGAACCGCCAAGCGAGAGCGCCAAAAAGCCAACCGTCAGATGAAGCTCGAGGAGCTCGCCAAAGAGGCTCAGCGATCGAAGGTGAAGAACCGCACGCTGCAGATCGGTGGCACCGTGTTGGGCATCATGGTGTTGCTGTTCATCGTCTCGCGCCTCGCCAACAACGACGACTCGTCGACGGCCACCACCACCACCGTGGCGGCCACCACCACGGTCGATGCCACGTCGACCACGGCCTCCGATACGTCGACCACGGTGGCCGAGACCACTACCACGGTGGCACCCACCACCACCGTGGCCAAGCCGTTCACCTACGGCACCGCGCCCTGCCCGGCCGCCGATGGCACCACCGCCAAGCCGGCCACCTTCGCTGGTGCGCCCGCCAAGTGCATCAAAGATGGCGCCACCTACACCGCTGTGGTGGAAACCAACAAGGGCAGTTTCACCATCACCCTCGATGCGGCCAACGCCCCAGGCAATGTGAACAACTTCGTCACCCTGGCCCGCTACGGCTACTACAACAACAACACGCTCTGCCACCGTGTCATCAAGGGCTTCGTGGTGCAGTGCGGCAAGGTGAAGGGCGACGACAAGGAAGCCCAGCCCGGTTACTCGGTGCCCGATGAGTTGCCCAAAGAGCCCTATGCCGAGGGCATCATTGCGGTGGCCAACACCGGCAAACCCGACACGGGCGGCGGCCAGTGGTTCATCATCACCGGCGCACAGGGCGTGCAGTTGCCGCAGCAGTACAGCATCATCGGCAAAGTCACCGAGGGTTACGACACCACGGTGAAGGCCCTCGAGAACCTGGCCGACCCGACGGCAGCGAGCGGTGTGCCCACCCTGGCCGAGATCGACATCGTGAAGGTCACCATCACCGAGAAGTGATCGGCGGCCCCTCAGGGCAGGTTGCCACGCACGTCCACATCGCCGACGGTTTCCCACACGCCGTCGCGTCGTACGAGCGCGGTGCCGGTGGGCGAACAAGCAACAGGCGTGTTCGCGAGCGCCAACGTGCGGTGCATGCGGTCGGCCGAGAACGTCTCGGCCTCGCTCACGAACGCCATGCCGGGCACCAGGCCGAGCCCCAAGGCGAAGGCACCGCCGCGAGGGTCGACCATCGGGTCGCACAACGCACTCGCGCTGCCACC
>JBAXQV010000191.1:0-5470 GCA_037131575.1 Actinomycetota bacterium | reverse complement strand
ACATGAAGCCCTCTGTGCCCTGCGCGGGGGTGACAAGATCACCCGGTGCGGTACCAATCGGCTCTCGTCATCGGCGTAGTCGCCTCGCTCGGCACCGGACTCGCGGGCTGTTCCAGCGGAGCACCTGCCAGCGCGCCCACGACTAACACAACGACCACGGTCGCGCCCGGCACCAGCACCACACCCTCCACGACCCCGACCACCACTGCCACACCCACCACCACTGGCATCATCGACCCATACCGAGCCACCGGTTGGATTGCTCGAGAGAACGCCAAGCCGGGCACCTCCGAGTGGCGCATCACCGACGACGGCACCGACCCCATCAAGACCCAGCCCACCGGATGGCTCGAGGCATACGCCAACGCCACCAGTGCCACCACCGGCGACAAGATCACCCTGTTCGTCGATACCCCGGCAGCGAGTTTCAATGTGGCCGTCTACCGCATGGGTTGGTACGGCGGAACCCAGGCTCGTCTCATCACCCAAGCTGGCCCGTTTCCCGGCCATCGCCAGAGCGGCCCCATCGTCGACAAGACGACGCACATGGCCGAGGCGCATTGGCAACCGTCGACCACGTTGCAGGTCGATTCCAACTGGCCGCCCGGGGCATACCTCCTACGCCTGTTCACCACAGCCGGTGGCGCGCATTTCGTGCCCCTCACTGTGCGCCACCCGGGCACAGCAGCCGGTCTCACCGTGATGAACGCGGTGAGCACCTGGCAGGCGTACAACCCGTGGGGTGGCTGCACGTTGTACGAATGTTTCGGCAAGGCCACCGCCGCACGCGCCGACGTGGTGAGCTTCGATCGCCCCTACAGCACCCGCTATGGGCGTGGATCCGCCGACTTCCTCACCCACGAGCTACCGCTCATCTCGTTCGCCGAACAGCAGGGCATCGACATCGACTACATCACCAGTGTCGACCTCGACCACGACCCCAGCCTGGCGCGCGCCCACAACGGTCTCATCACCACCGGGCACGACGAGTACTACTCCACCTCGATGCGCGAAGCACTGGTTGCCGCCCTAGGCCATGGCACGAACATCGCCTTCTTCGGAGCCAACGCCGTGTATCGCCACGTGCGCCTCGAACCCGGCACCGACGGCACACCGGCACGGCGCATGGTGAACTACCGCAGCACCGCCGACCCGGCCGCCAAGACCGACCCGCAGGCGGCCACGGTGAACTGGAGGGAGCCGCCGTTGAAGAAACCCGAAGCCGAACTGGTGGGCCTGCAGTACGGCTGCGCGGGCGTCCGCGCCGACTTGAAGGTGGCCAACCCGACCAACTGGCTCTTCGAGGGGGCGAACGCCACGATGAAGCAACGTGTGCCGAATCTCATCGGCGTCGAGTTCGACGAACTGGCCCCAACGTCGATCACCCCCGCGGGTGTGGAAGTGCTGGCCGCCACCGTGCTCACCTGCCGCGGCCAGCAGTATCAGCAGGTCACCGCATACCGGGCCACAACCAGCGGTGCAGGCGTGTTCGCCAGCGGAAGTATCGACTGGTCGTGCGGGCTCGATGGAACCTGCCCGAAGGTTCCGCGGTCCGATCTCGTGCGCATCGTCACGGCCAACGTGCTGCGTGCCTTCGCACTGCCGCGTGCGGGCATCACCCACCCCAGTACCGACAACACGCGCCGGTTCCGTGCGCTCCCCCCACCGAGCGGCGGAGGTGGAGGCAGTGGCGGCGGCGGCGGCGGAGGCGGCGGCACGCCCGATACGTCGCCCGGCACCACGCCCGATACGGAGCCCGCTGCTACGGTGCCCGTGTGATCGTGGGGGAAGCGAACAACCGACCTGGCATTGCCGCGGGTCTACCGACGTGGTCGCGCCGCCAGGTGCTTGCAGCAGGCGCAGTGATGGCCGGCGCAGCGTGGGCCGCAGCGTGCAGCGACACCAAAGCCGTGGTGCAACAGTCCTTTGTACCAAGCACAGCCGGCGTGCTCACGGTGGCCACTACCCTGCCAGCGCCCGGGTTCTGGAATGGCGATCAGCCTGAGGCGCTCGACGGCGGGTTCGAGGCGAACCTCGCTGCGGAACTCGCGGCCCGGTTCAAGCTCGATCTGCGCGTGGTGAACGTGCCCTTCGCCAACATCGTTGGTGGCGACTTCGGCGGTGCCGACCTGGCGCTGGCGCAAATCAGCATCACGTCGTCGCGTAGCAAGGCGGTCGACTTCTCGGTGGGCTACTACTCCACCAGCGCCGGCATCCTCGCCCCGGCGGGCACCAAGATCAAAGACCTCCGCGCAGCTCGCTCGCGCACATGGTGCGTGGTGGGTGGCACCACCGAAATGAAGCTGCTCACCGACGTGGTGAAACCGTCCGCTCCGGTGTCGGTGGTCGACACCGAGGTGGCGGCCGCTGCGGCCATCATTACGGGAACAGCGGAGACCACGCTCGTCGACCTTCCCGTCGGGCTCATCATCGCCAACGACGACCCGCGCCTTGCCGTGGTGGCGCGTATCGAGACCAACGAGCAGTACGCCGCAGCCCTGCCGCAATCGAGCCCGCATCGCAGCACCAACAAGTTGGCTGTCGATGCCGCGATGCGAGCCTTCAGCACCGACGGAACGCTCGACCGACTCACATCCACGTGGTTGAAACCGGCCTTCGGGGTCGACCCGGCGAAGATTCCCGTGGTGGTCACCAAGTGATGCCCGCCACCGCACCGCTCATCATCCATTCCAAGGAGTTGCCGTGAAGATCCTCGACCTGCATGCCCCGGACGGCACCGCTTGGGAGCTCGGGCTGGTCATCATCGTGCTGGTGCTCGGTCCATTGCTCGTGGAGAAGATCCGCATCCCCGGCATGATCGGCTTGCTGGCGGGTGGCTGCATTCTCGGCCCCAATGTGCTGGGGGTCATCAGCGATTCGCACGGCATCGTGAAAGAGTTGGGCACCGTCGGCCTGCTGTATCTGATGTTCGTGGCGGGGCTCGAACTCGACCTCGCCGTGTTCGCCAAACATCGCCGAACGGCAATCATCTTCGCCCTGCTCACGTTCTTCATCCCGGTTGTGTTCGGCATGATCTGCGGGTTCGCCGTGGGCTACAAGTTCGCCGCCGCACTGCTCCTCGGTTCGCTGTGGGCGAGTTACACGCTGGTGGTGTACCCCATCGTGCGCGGTATGGGCCTGTCGACCAACAAGGCCGTCGCCGTGGTGGTGGGTGCCACGGTCATCACCGACACGATGTCGTTGGTGGTACTGGCGTTCGTGGCCGGCTCGACCCGCGGCGGTTCGAGCGGCTTCGAGTTGATCGTGCAGATCGTGCTGGGCTTCGTGCTGCTGCTGGTGTACTGCTTCATCGTGTTGCCCAAGGTGGGTACGTGGTTCTTCGCCGGTATCGGGCGTTCGCGATCGATGCGCTACCTGTTCATCTTGTTCGCCATGCTCAGCAGTGCCGTACTTGCCGAGGCGCTGGGCATCGAAGCCATCGTCGGCGCCTTCTTCGCCGGCCTGGCATTGAACCGACTGGTGCCCAACGAGAGTGAGTTCATGGAGCGCATCGAGTTCTTCGGCTCCACGTTGCTCATTCCGCTGTTCTTGGTGTCGGTGGGCACCATCATCGATCCGAAGGTGATGATCGACCCGTCGACGTTGGCGTTGGCGGCAGGGTTCACCGCCTCGTGTGTGGGCGGCAAACTCATCGCCGCGGCGCTGTGCAAACCGCTGTTCGGGTTCTCGTGGAACGAAGTGGGTGTGGTGTTCGGCATCTCGGTGGTGCAAGCGGCGGCCACGCTGGCAGCCACGTTCGTGGGCCTCGAGATCGGGCTGTTCTCGATGGCCACCGTGAACGCAGTGATGATCGTGATCGTGGTGACCATGTTGGTGGCGTCCGCTTCGGCCGAAGTGTTCGGGCGTCGCCTGCCGAAACCGCCCATCGACCTGAGCCGGCTCGGCCGCAGTGTGCTGCTGCAACTCGACGACCTGGCCGATGCTCCGGCGTTGCTGAGCATCGCCCGTCGCCTCGCCGACAGCGATGGCGGCGTGGTGCGGCCCGTCGTGGTGGTGCCCGACGGCTCTGCCGCACCCGACGACGCTCAACTCCACGCCTTCCACACCGCCATCGAGGGGTCGGGGCTCGACGCAGAACTACAGGTGGTGCACGACTCGTCGATCACCGACGGCGTGCTGCACTCGGCGAGTTCGCAGAAGGCATCACTGGTGGTGTTGCCGGCCGCTACGCAGTCGTGGCTGCCGAGTCTGTTCGAGGCCGGGCAGCATCAGGTGGTGGCCATGGCGTCGGCACCCACGGCGCTGGTGCGCTTGGGCCGGGCCACGCCCACCCGCGTGGTGCTGGTGCTGAACAGTGCGCAGGCGAGCCGACCCACCACGGCAGCGTTGCGGGCCGCCCAGTTGGCCACCCGGTTCTCGAAGGGCGACACCCTCACCGTGGTGTGCGGTGCCGACCTCGATGCACAGCTCAGCGACATGTTCAAACAGGTCGACGTGGTGCGGGTGGAGTCGACCCAGGCGTGGTGCGCGGCGCAGGGCGCAGCAACCGACTTGATGGTGGTTCCCGGTGGGCGCAACGGTGCACTGAGCACGGCGAAGCTCACCAAGACCGCGTCGGGCGTCGGCGCCACCGTGGTGGCCGTGGCCGATCAGCAGGCCGTGGCAGCGCCTGCCCCCGCCATCACGTCGCCGTACTAGGCGAGGTACACGGGCAGGGCCGCCGCCGAGCGGTCGGAGATGTTGGCCTTCCACACCGGCGGGCCGGCGAGGCGCAGAGCCGGGAACCGGGAGGCAAGGCGTGGCAGGGCGATGCGCAGTTCGAGTCGCGCCAACGATGCGCCCAGGCAGAAGTGGGTGCCGTGCCCGAACGAAAGATGCGGGTTGGGGCTGCGATCGAGGCGCAAGTCGGCGGGCTGGTCGAACACCCGTGGGTCGCGGTTGGCGGCGAGGATGGTGAGGAACACGGCCTCGCCCGGCAGCAGTGTGCAGCCACCGAGTTCGGTGGGTTCGGCCACCACACGCATCATCGCCTTGGCCGAGCCGTCGTAGCGCAGGAACTCTTCCACCGCAGGTTCGTGCAGGTGTGGTTCGGCGATGAGCCGGCGATGCTGGTCGGGGTGCTCGATGAGCGCAAGCGCTGCGGTGGAGATGAGCGAAGCCGTGGTGTCGTGGCCGGCGAACAGCAGCAGCGAGCACGCACCCAGCACCTCGGTGTCGCTGAGTTCGGCGGTGGTGGCCAGCAGGCTCACCAGGTCGTTGCGCGGTTCGGCTCGGCGCTGTTCCAGCAGCGCGCCGAGGTGCTCGCGGAACTCGGCGCCGGCGGCCCGTGCCACGGCTTCATAATCGGGCCGCCCGGTGGCGCCGAACACCACCACACCGAAACGACTCGACCACTCGGTGAGCCAGGTGCGCAGATGATCGGGCACACCGAACAGGCGAGCGATCACTGCCGCAGGCGATGCTGGTCGGGGTGCTCGATGAGCGCAAGCGCTGCGGTGGAGATGAGCGA
>JBAXQV010000190.1:0-5472 GCA_037131575.1 Actinomycetota bacterium | reverse complement strand
TGGGTTGGGCCCACAGCGTTGAGGTGTTTCGTGATGACCAACTTGTCGGCGGCGTCTACGGGGTTCGAGTCGGAAAGCTGTTTGCTGGCGAAAGTATGTTTCACACGCAAACCGATGCCTCGAAGGCTGCTCTAGTCGCCCTTGTAGCGCTCCTAGAAGCTGCGGGCATCACCCTTTTTGATGTGCAGTGGACCACGCCACACCTGATGTCGCTCGGCGCCATCGACGTGCCGCGCACCGACTATTTGGCCATGCTGGCAGACGCCATCGAACCGGGCCCGCACACGCCGTGACCTTCGAGCCGAGACGCGGCGATGGCCCGGATCGACCGCTTGGGGGGAAGCGGGATCCGGGTACCACCACACTGCAACAGCACGTCGACGACGGAGTCCGCCTCCCATCGATTCGACGTCCCCGAGCCAGTGACAACCGCCGAAGCCACTCGATCGGTTCGAGGAACGCTCGCACCGTTGCAACAGAAGTATCGGATCGACCTGCGCCGAACTTGAGCAGATCTTGAAGAAACTTCTTCTGGCCACGATCGCCGCCGCTGTCGCCCTCGCGGCGTGCAATTCCGCTGGGGGCGGTTCGCCCGTGGGAGACGGCACTGCTGGGCTGCTCGATCGCATCACGTCCGATCGGCCAGCGCCTGCGACCGATCGCATCGAGGTGTGGGTGTGTGCCGTTCCCGCCGACACCACGGCAGCGCTCTACGGTCGCTTCCCGTTGCGCGCCCCGCTCACCCCTTCCGGCATCGCGGCCGCCGTCGACGAGGGCGTTCACCGCTACTTCGCCGCTCAGTCGGGTGGCCGCTACGACCTGCACCTCGTGGCTGGCGGCACCATCACGATGCAGACTGCCGACACCGACACCGACTGTGTGGATACGGCGTTGCGTGCGTCGGGGAAGCGAGCAGATGCCGTATTGGCAGTGGCCACGGCCGAGCATGTACCGGGAGCGCCGGGGGGTTGGGGGCACCCAGGGAGTTGGTTCACGTGCCGCGGTAACTGTGCGGCGCGCACCACCGGCCGGGCCGCCTACGTGGGGGCCAGCGACTTCAGCGCCGACCGCGGCCCCCAACCGGTGCGCGACCTCATCGAGCACGAGATCGGGCACACCCTCGGCCTGCCCCATTCCGGTGACGGCGACACCTACAGCAGCGCGCTCGACCTCATGAGCAACAGCGCTGCGCCGCGCGACGTCGCCCCCGCCCGGCTCGACGGGCCCGATCTGCTCGCCATCGATCGGGCCGACCTCGGCTGGATTCGCGCAGGTCAGATCGTCGCTGTGCAACAGGCCGCCACCATCACCTTGGCGCCCGCATCAGGCCCAACCAATAGGGCGACGCGGTTGGCGGTGGTGCCACTCGACGCCCATCGTCTGCTCACCATCGAGTACCTCGATCGTTCGGGATACGACGACCATCTGCCCGTGGCCGGAGTCGCAATCCATCTCGTGAACGACTCCGCGGGTGCCGACGCCGGCACGGGCATGTTGCGATCACAAACGCCGCTCGGGTCGGCTGCACCGCACACCGATCTGCTCACCACAGGGGCGTCGTTCACTGTCGAAGGATGGTCGATCTCGGTGCTGTCGATCGACGCATCGGGTGCGCAGGTGGCGATAGCCCCTACCCACGGGTAACACTGGGCGGATGGCACACCGCGACGATCCCTGGTTGATGCGCACCTACTCGGGGCACTCCACTGCACAGAAGAGCAACGAGCTGTACCGCACCAACCTCGCCAAGGGGCAAACAGGCCTGTCGATCGCGTTCGACCTGCCCACCCAAACCGGCTACGACCCCGACTCGATCATGGCCCGCGGTGAGGTGGGCAAGGTGGGCGTGCCGGTCACCCATCTCGGGCACATGCGTGCGCTGCTCGATGGCATTCCCCCGGGCACCATGAACACGTCGATGACCATCAACGCCACTGCGGCCTGGTTGCTGGCGCTGTACGTGGCCAATGCAGCCGAGCAAGGTGTGCCCTCCGCCGCGCTGCGCGGCACCACTCAGAACGACATCGTGAAGGAGTACCTGTCGCGGGGTACCTACATCTTCCCTCCCGAGCCCAGTAAGCGGCTCATCGTCGACATGGTGGCGTGGTGTGCCAACAACGCGCCGAAGTGGAACCCGATGAACGTGTGCTCGTATCACCTGCAGGAGGCCGGGGCTACACCGGTGCAGGAGATCGCCATCTCACTCGCCACCGCCATCGACATCCTCGATGCCGTGCGCGATTCGGGCCAGGTGGCACCCGAGCAGTTCGCCCAGGTGTATGGCTCGATCTCGTTCTTCGTGAACGCCGGCATCCGCTTCATCGAAGAGGTGTGCAAGATGCGTGCCTTCACCGAGTTGTGGGACCGCATCGGGCTCGAGCGCTACGGGGTCACCGATGCCAAGGCGCGTCGTTTCCGCTACGGCGTGCAGGTGAACTCATTGGGGCTCACCGAGGCACAGCCCGAGAACAACATCCAGCGCATCGTGCTCGAGATGCTCGCCGTCACGCTGTCGAAGAATGCACGGGCACGCAGTGTGCAATTGCCGGCCTGGAACGAAGCGCTCGGCCTTCCCCGGCCGTGGGATCAGCAGTGGTCGTTGCGTATGCAACAAGTTCTGGCATTCGAGAGCGACCTGCTCGAGTACGGCGACATTTTCGACGGGTCGGTGGTCATCGAAGCCAAGACCGCTGAACTGCGCGACGCAGCGTGGGCCGAATTGGAAGAGGTGCTCGCGCTCGGCGGCGCATTCGAGGCAGTCGAAGACCTGAAGGGCCGACTGGTGCGGTCGATGGCCGAACGCACGCGCCGCATCGAGGCCGGCGACCAGACCGTGGTGGGCGTGAACGCCTACCGCGAAACCGAAGTGTCGCCGCTGGGCGGGGCCGACAACATCCTCACTGTCGACCCTGCGGTGGAAGCCGAAACCGTGGCTGGTGTGGAAGCGTGGCGAGCAGCACGCGACGAAGGAGCTGTGCAGGCCGCGCTCGCCGAGCTGCGCCGAGCCGCCGAAGACGGCACCAACATCATGGAACCGTCGATCGCCTTGGCCGTGGCCGGTGGCACCACCGGCGAGTGGGGCAGCGTGCTGCGCGACGTGTTCGGCGAATACCGCGCACCTACCGGTGTGTCAGCGGCCGTGGGCAAGCGAGTGGGCGAGCTGGCCGAGGTGGCCGCCTATGTGAAGACCATCGCCGGTGGGCCGCCGAAGTTCCTGGTGGCCAAGCCCGGCCTCGACGGCCACTCGAACGGTGCCGAACAGATCGCCGTGGCGGCGCGCGATTCGGGCATGGAAGTGGTGTACGCCGGTATCCGATCGACCCCCGAGCAGATCGCTGCCGCAGCCCGCGACGAAGACCCCGACGTGATCGGCCTGTCGATCCTGTCGGGTTCGCATCTGGCGCTGGTTCCCGACATCCTGGCTCGCCTCGCCGCCGATGGTGTCGACGCGCCAGTAGTGGTGGGCGGCATCATCCCCGAAGCCGATCAGGTGTCGCTACTCGCCGCCGGTGTGGCTGCGGTGTACACCCCGAAGGACTACGAGTTGTCGCGCATCATGCGTGAGGTGGCCGAATTGGCCGTCGCCCATCGCAACGCGTCGTGACCTGACACTCCTGCTTCCACCAACTGTGCGGTTCAACCGCCGGCGGTGGTGGACGCGCCCGATGGCGGCGCCGTGGGCGCGGGCCCGGTGGGCATCACGAACACCGTGGTGGTTCCGCCGGGAGGGGCGGTTTGCGGCGGGATCTTCAGCACCTGGCCGATCTCGATGTGGTTCTGATCGGTGATGCCGTTCATGGCCATCAGATCTTTGCGGCTCACACCGAACTGGATTGCAATGTTCCCCAGGCGATCACCCGACTGGATGATGTACGTACTGGGGATGAACTCGGTGGTGGTGGTGATGATGGTGGTCGACGTGGTGGTGGTGATGATGGGCGGTAACGCGCGGGCCGATGAGTCGGACCCCCCACATGCCGCGGCAACACCCGCCAGACCCACCAACAGGGTGCTCATCCCGACCAGACCCCAGCGACGCATATGTCAAGCGTAGGCGAGATTCGATCGACGACGAGATCGCGCCGTAGGGTCGAGTGCACATGAGCAGTCACGTGCCCGACGACAGCCCCGTGAGTTATCCCGGTGCCGAACCACCCGCCCGCAAGTATCAACTCGATGCAGGTGGGTTGAACATCGCCGTACACGAGTGGGGCGATGAACAGGCCGATCCGTTGTTCCTCGTGCACGGCGGTTTCGACTTCGCCCGCACCTACTCGGTGTTCGCTCCCCTGCTCGCCCGCGCCGGTTGGCGAGTGGTGGCGTGGGACCAGCGCGGCCACGGCGACAGTGAACACGCCGCCCTGTATTCGTGGGAGGGCGACCTGCGCGACGCGATGGCCGTGATGGACTCGGTCACGCAACTGCCGGCACCCGTGGTGGGGCACTCGAAGGGCGGGGCGATGATGATCCAACTCGCCGACGCCCAGCCCTTCCGGTTCAGCCACCTCGTGAACCTCGACGGTATTCCGTTCCGGCGTCGCCTGCCCGATGTGTCCGAGCACGAACGCACGCGCATGATGGCGAGCGACATCTCGGCCTGGCTCGACCACCGCCGCACCACGGCCACCGCCGCCCGCAAACCGGGCACGCTCGACGAACTCGCCAAGCGACGTGGACGGATGAACCCGCGTCTGCCGTTCGAGTGGTTGCGCTATCTCGTGTCGGTGGGTGCCTTCGAATCGGCCGACGGTTGGCGATGGAAGATCGATGCGACCATGCGGTTCGGTGGCTTTGGGCCGTGGCGCCCCGAGTGGACCATCACCCGCCTCCCCGGCCTCCCCATGCCGTTCCTCGGCGTGCTCGGGCGTGAACAGGAAGAAATGGGTTGGGGCACGGTGCCCGAGCAGGTGCAGCCGTACTTCCCCGTTGGCGGGCGATGCGAAACGCTCGAGGGTGTGGGCCATTTCGTGCACATCGAGCAGCCCGATCTGGTGGCATCGATGGTGCTCGAGTTCCTGGAGACCGGGAAATGACGGCAACACCTGAAACGGGCAGCGGCACGGGCACGGCCAGCGGCACGGCCAGCGGCACGGCCAGCGGCACGGCGAGCGGCAGCGATACGGGAACTGGTAGCGGCACGGCCAGCGCAACGGGTGCGGGGCTCACCCTGCTCACCCACAATCAGGTGCGACTCGCCCTGCATCATCTGCGGCCGGCGCTCACCCCGGGTGTGGGCAGGCCGTTGCTCATCCTCCACGGGCTCGGTGAAACCTCCCCAAGTGCAGTGCCCGAGTGGGCCACTGCCTGGCCGGGTGCGGTGTATGCGCTCGACTTCACCGGCCATGGGGCATCCACAGTGCCTGCCGGTGGCGGGTACAGCGCCGAGATCTTGCTCGCCGATGCCGACGTAGCCCTCGCCCATCTCACCACCCAGGCCGTGGAAGCTGGAGCCGGTGCTGGGGCGGCGACAGA
>JBAXQV010000189.1:0-5475 GCA_037131575.1 Actinomycetota bacterium | reverse complement strand
TGGGTCGTCGTTGGCTGCGGCGATGGCGTGGGCTTGCTCGTCGGCCATGGTGGGTGTCCAGGCGTTCAGCTTGTCGGGCCGGTTCAGGGTGATCACCATCACCGCGCCCTCAGGCCGCGTCGAGATCTGGGTGTAGTCCATCAACGCATCGTGCCACGCCGGTCAGGCGAGGGCGTACAGCGGAGAGAAATCGAAGCGCTCGAACCCAGGCAGCCACGACTTCACCGCTTCGCGGCGAAACAGATCGCACAGGTCACGACGGAAGAAGCGGGCCCCTTCGCGCACCACGTAGTTGAGGATGAAGAAGCGGTACACCTCGGGAAGGAAGCGGATCTCGTCGGCCGACAACGGGAACACCTCGTGATACGCACTCAGCAAGGTGAGGAAGCTTGGTTCCACCAGCGTGTGTGCGCCGTAGGTGAACCGGGTGCGGTCGCCCGTGCGACTCGACACACGTGACAGAAAGTAGAAGTCGAGGACGCGTGGCTCGATACGGAACCAGTCGTAGTCCCATCGGCTGAACAGGCGGAACCCGTCGCCGCTCGGGGTGACCGAGAAGTTGCCGAGGTTCCAGTCGATGAGTACCGGAATCTTCGCCCACTCGTCGTAGCCCACTGCGTCGAGTCGTTCGAGGAACTGGTGGGCATGACGCCACAGCAGGCCGATCGATTCGGCGGGGAGGTCGAAGTTGCGCGAGGCGAAGGGGTTCTCGAGCAGGTCGAGCAGATGGATGGCGTCGCTCTTGATCGTCTTCGAACTTCCTGGAATGGCCGCGGCCGCATCGGTGCAGGCGAGATGGAACTCGGCGATTTCGCGGCCGAGGTTGGCGATCTGCGCGTTGTCGAGCACGCGGGGGAGCGCGTCGCGGCGGGGCACGTCGTCGTAGAACACTGCCCACATCGTCTGGTCGTACCAGGTGTAGATCCGCTCGCGACCATCTCGTTCGGTGGTCCACACATCGGCCAACATGCCGTCGAAACGGGTGCCTTCGAGCAGGCGCGCACAGCGGTGCAACCGGTCGTGATCTTCCACGAACAAGAAGTACGAACCGTACGACGACACCTTGGCGATGCACGTACTGGCATCGTCGAGGTGAAGCCGATAGACGCGGTTGGTGGAGACGTTGGCACTCACCTCGTCGAGCGCGACGACATGGCGTGGGTCGCCGAACTGCGACCAGGCCGCGTGCACGGCATCGCGGTGTGCATCGCCGGTGCTCATGGTGCCGAGCGTACGGCACCCAGAGCGCTGGGTCAGACCGCGTCGCGAGCGCGCACCCCGATGGGGGCGATGAGGCGGAAACCGGCCTGGTGCCGTTCGTCTTCGCTCTCGCCGCCCCACAGACCGTACTCGTGGTTGCTGCGCGCGAATTCGCGGCAGGTGCTGGCCACGGTGCAACTCTCGCAGACCGAGCGGGCCATGGCCTCGCGGCGGTCGCGGGCTTGTGGTCGCTCCGCTGGCGGAGGGAAGAACAGGTGGGTCAGGCCTTTGCAGGCCGCCGTGTCCATCCACCGATCATCGGTGAGTTGACGGTGGAACAGAATCTCAACCGCAGCCATCCAAGCCCCCTCGGCATTAGCAACATCCAGACGACACCGGCTAGCCCCTCAGCTCGGTCAGACCAAGATGGTCCGGCCGGTACACCGGTGACGCACGGTTATCGTAGGCAGAACTAATCCTGCAGTCAATTATTTGTGTCGGATTCCTGCATAAACGGGCCATCGGCCCATTACGACTGCAGCGCGTGCTGTTCGAGGGCGATCGCCACACCTCTGGCGAACTGCTCGACATCGGCTTCGGTGGTGTCCCAGGCGGTCATCCATCGCACCTGGTTGCGGCTCGTGTCCCAGTCCCAGAAGAAGCACCAGTCTTGGAGCGGGGCGATGAGATCGGCAGGCAAGATGGGGAACACACTGTTCACCTGCGGCGGGGCGTCGTAGCTCAGCCCAGGAAGGTGGGCAGTGGCCGCGTACAGCGTCTGTGCCAGTTGGTTCGAGCGCATCGCCAGGTTTATCCAGAGATCGTCGGTGAGCAGCGCGTTCAGTTGGGCCGCCACGAACCGCATCTTCGACGGCAGTTGGGTGACCTGCTTGCGGATGAACATCGCCCGGCTCGCCAGGTCGGGGTTGCAGAACACCACTGCCTCGGCGCATGCCGCGCCCGCTTTGGTGCCACCGAAGCTCACCACATCGACTCCGGCATCGACCGTGAACGAGCGAAGCGCGGCGTGGGTGCCGCCCAAGGCGGCGGTGGCATTGGCGAGACGGGCGCCGTCGAGGTGCACGTACATGCCCATGCGGTGGGCGGCATCGCACAACGCCGCCACTTCGTCGGGTGTGTACAGGGTGCCGAGCTCGGTGCTCTGGGTGATCGACAACACGCCCGGTTGCACATGGTGTTGCACGCCGATGTTGTGGGCGAGCGAGTCGAGTTGTTCGGGTCGCAACTTTCCGTCGGCGGTGGGCAGCGTTTGCAGTTTGGCGCCGAGGATGCGCTCGGGCGCGCCGGTTTCGTCGACGGCGATGTGGGCCCACGTGCTGCACACCACGGCGTCGGCTGGCCGCAGCATCGAGGCGAGCGCCATCACGTTTGCGCCGGTGCCATTCCACACCAGATAGCTCGTGGTGTGTGCCCCGAACAGGTCGCGGAGGCGAGCCTCGCACTCGGCGGTCCACTGGTCGGCGCCGTAAGCGAGAGCGTGCCCGTGGTTGGCGGCGAGCAAGGCTTCCATCACCAGTGGGTGAGCGCCGGCAGCGTTGTCGCTGGCAAAGGCGCATGACGGGGGAGTGGGCAGCGAGAGCATGGTGCCAGTCTGCCTGGCCATATCGCCGTCCACGCGACATGAACGTCGCGGAGACGACATGTCGTAGACGACATCTTGACAATCGCGTGAGGCAGGAGTACTACGAGTAGCAGACAGGTAATAGACAAGTTGCCTGACTCGTCGGATCGGAGGTTTCCGGTCGACGCTCACCACGGAAAGGAGGTGGGGCGGTGTTCGCGGTACTCATCGCCTCATTGGTTGTTGTTGCTGCTGTCGCTGTGGTGGTGATGCAGTCGTTCAGTGTCATCGGGCCCGCTGAGGTGGGTCTGGTGAACAAGCGGCTTGCTCGCCGAAGCCTGGCTGACGGGAACCCAGTGGCCAGTAAAGGGGAGGCCGGCTATCAGGCCGCGCTTCTCATGCCCGGTGTGCGGTTCAAGCTGTGGCCGATCTATCAGGTGAGCAAGCACCCATGGGTGCAGGTGCCCGCCGGTGAAATCGGCGTGGTCATCGCCCAGGTGGGCGAGCCCATCGCCATCGGTGCCAAGAGCGCGGAATTCCACGAGGAGTTCGGCAACTTCAGCGACCTCGCGGCGTTTCTCACCAACGGGGGCCAAAAGGGTGTGCAGCGGCCGGTGTTGCCGCCAGGCACCCTGGTGCCAGTACACCCTGCAGCGTTCCTCGTGATCACGGCAAGCCGTGTGTACGGCCAACCGGTATCGAGCGAATTGCAGAGCCTGGCGCGCCAATATCGAGGCATCCTCGCCCCGGAAGCGTTCGGGCTCACCCCCGATCAACTCCGGGTCACGGTGATCGCCCCCAATGGCGCCATCGACATGGTGGGCATCGTCACGGCCCTCGAAGGTGAACCGTTGCCCAGTGGCGACATCGCCAGTCGGCTCGGTGGGTTCGACGACGTGGTGGAGATGGAGGCGGCCGACGCGGTTGATGCCGAAATCATCGATCGCCTGCTCGGTCGTAAGAACGAGTTGCACAACAACTACCAAGACTTCCAAGCCTTCATGTCGCGGGGTGGCCGCATCGGCCTGCAACACGACCCGTTGCTGTACGGCGCCTATCTGCTCAACCCATTCTTGGTGCGGGTGGAAATGGTGCCGATGCTGGTGGTGCGTCAGGGCGAGGTGGCGGTGGTGAAGAGCTTCGTGGGCTTGCCCACACTCGACACCAGCGGGTCGGAGTTCAAGTTCGGCTCCATTGTTCACCCCGGCCGACGCGGAATCTGGCAGGAGCCGCTGCGTACGGGGAAGTACCCAATCAACCCACGCATCTACGCCGCCGAGCTCGTGCCCACCTCGATTCTCACCCTGAACTGGGCGAGTGCGTCGAGCCAAGCACACAACCTCGACTCCCAGCTCAGCCCCATCGAAGGCAAGAGCCGTGAGGGTTTCGTGTTCTCGATCGATCTGCAGGTGCAGATCCACGTGAGCGACACCAAGGCCCCAAAGGTGATCTCGATGGTGGGCACCATGCAGAACCTGGTGAACGAGGTGTTGCAGTCGGCAGTGGGGAACCACTTCCGCAACACGCTGCAGCGCCTCGAGGCGGTGCGGTTCATCGAAACCCGTGATGAAGTGCAGCGGGCGGCGCTCGAGGCCATCACCGGCTATCTCACCTCGTACGACGTCGAAACTCGCGGTGTCTACATCCAAGACGTGGTGTTCCCGGTGGAACTGGTGCAGGTGCTCACCGAACGAGAAATCGCCAAACAGGAGAAGACCACCTTCTACGAGCAGCGCGATGCCCAGCAGGCTCGTATCGAGGTGGAAAAGGCCCGTGGTACGGCCGATATGCAGGGCCAACTCGCGTCGTCGCAGGTGTCGATCGAGATCAACTCGAACGCTGCCGAAGCACGTGCCGCCCAGGCCCGTGGTGAAGCTGCCTTCGTGGAGACCACGGCTCGTGCCGAGGCCACCAAGATCGAAGTGATCGGTAAGGCCGACGCCAGCCGTGTGGAAGCACTCGGTATGGCCGAGGCGTCGAAGGTGCAGGCAGTGGGTGGTGCGGAAGCATCACGTGCCGAGGCTGTGGGTTTGGCCGAAGCGAAGGCTGCTGAAGCACTCGGGTTGGCACGGGCTCAGGGTTTCGAGAAGCAGAAGGAAGCGCTCGGGCCTGCCGCCACGGCCATCGTGGCGGCCATCAACGCCATCGCCGAGGGCCGCATCGACGTGATGCCCGAGGTGTTGGTCACCGGTGGTAGCAGCCTCGAGGGTCTGGCTGCATCGCTGATCCGCCGGTTCAGTGGTTCGGGCGATGTGGCCGCACTGCCGGCCCCGCCGGCTGACGCGATGTCGACCTCAACAGGAGCCTGAGCCTCGACCTCGACGTGAGATGAAGTGTTGCGCTGCTGCCGGAGGGGAACCTTCGGCAGCAGCGTCGCGTCATGCGGCAGCCGAACCCTTCGATCTGACTACAATATCGTCATGACGAAATTGGCTGATGAGGGAGCAGTGCCCGACCAGGCGAGGTGTCGGTGGTGCCGAATCGGTTTGGCCGAGCGCCACGGGCCTGGTCGCCCGAAGGAGTTCTGTTCGCAACGATGTCGCCAGTGGGACTGGGTGGCCCGCCAGCGAGCACGTGAACTGGCGCTCAGTGATGGCGAGTTGGTGATGGCACGCGCCGAACTCGACGCGTTGCATGACGAGCTGTACGTGCTGCAGTGCGCAGTGGCCGATACGCGCAGAGATCTGCAGCAC
>JBAXQV010000188.1:0-5506 GCA_037131575.1 Actinomycetota bacterium | reverse complement strand
TGAGCCGACTGCGACCACCGAAGCGTCGTCCCACGCCGAGACCACAGAAGAGAACTCGAACGAGACGGCCACCTCGCTGGCGGAGGCCGCCACCACCTCGGTGCCTGCCCCGTCGGGCGGGTCATCGGGTGGTATGGGCGGGGCTTTGAAAGGGCTGATGCTCGGCCTCGTGGTGGTAGGCGGTGTGTTCGGTGGACCGAAGGTCTTGGCGAAATGGAAAGCCCGGCCCAAGAAGCCCAACGACGAGGATGTTGACGGGATGCTCGAAGCGGTCGACGAGGTAGCGCAGGCCGAAGGGGAAGGCCTCTCCATCGAGTTCGGCCCACGTGGTGCCGATGGCGACAATGGCAGTGGCCGTCGTCGCGGAGCAGCAGGCGCTGGCGGGGCGCTCCCCGACGACCCGCACGGAGTGCGTTCGTTCGGTGAGCGCGCTGAAGACGAGGAACGCCTGGCCACCCCTGTGGTGTACAAGGGCGACGGCGAACACGGCGAGGAAGAACACGCGGCCCCTGCGGAGACGTCGACCTGACTCTGGGCACCCCGAGCACCGTCTCGGGTGGGTTCGATGCGGGGACTACGCTCAGGCTCATGGCGGTCGCAGTGCGTCCCGATCTCATCGCTGCGCACCAAGCCGCATGGCGTGCGCTCGGTGAGCCTGGCAGCTTCTTCACCGGCGCGCAGCGAGTGGAGTTGGCGCGCACAGCACTCGCCGCTCTCACCGTGGCCGAACCATTGGCGCCGTGGCTTGCGCCCTCCACCGTGGTCGGCCTGCTCGATGAGTTGGCTGGTACTCAACGTCGCCTCGCCCCCGAGGCCGCGCACGATGCTGCATATCGGCTGGCTCGGCATGCAGGCACCCTCACCGAAGGCTGGTACGAACGCACCGTTGCGGCCATCGAACCGCTGGCCTATGTGGAGTTGGTGGCACTGGTGTGCGCAGTGGCTGCGGTCGAGTCGTTCCGCCGCTCGGCTGGATTGCCGCAGTGGCCGCTGCCCGCGCCCGCACCGGGTGAGCCGACCGGCTTCGTAGCTGCGCAGCTCTCTGCGGCTGCGTTGAACTGGGTGCCAGTGGCGGCCCCGGCCGATGAGCGGGCGGCGGTGGTGCAGGCGTTCAGCGCGCTACCCGTCGACAATGGGCGTATCTGGGCCATGGCCGACGCGCAGTACATTCCCGACCTCGAGATGGTCGACCCGCGCTGGACGCGTGGAACGCTCACCCGCCCGCAGATGGAGCTCGTGGCCACGCGGGTGGCCCAGATACGCGAATGCTTCTTTTGAACGGTGTCGCATGCAGGCATGCTCAGTTGGAGTGGCCACGAACAAGATTGTGAGATCGACCTCGCCGCGCTCGGGCGCGGTGAGGCGGCCACATCGGTCGCATTGAACGCCGAGTTGCACGCCTTCGCCACGGCGGCGAGTGGTGTCGATGGTGCCGCGCTCCACGCAGCCCGCGCCGAACTCATCACTGCCGCCGACGGGTTGGGCCTCGATGGCACCGCAGTCATGGTCGATGCCGCTGCCGTGGTGGCGAACTTCGAGATGATGACTCGCCTGGCCGATGGAACCGGCGCGCGATTCCCCGCCGAGGTCGCCACCGACCGTCATGAACTCAGCGTGGCGATGGGTGTGGACACCGTGGTGTCACGCCGCTGAGGCGGCTTTCTCGGCCGCGGCCATCGACACCTCGGCATCGTCACAGGGCACCACGACCAGTGGGCACTCCACCCGTTGCACCGCTGCACCCGCCACCGAACCGAGCATCAGAGTGGAGAGACGATTGTGATGGTGGCGGCCGAGCACCACCATGTCGGCGCCTACGCTCTGCCTGCTCAGCGCCGACACCGCCCCACCTTCAGCGACGATGGTTTCCACGATCACCTCAGGGTGTTTGACGGCGACCGCCTCGACCGCCGCTTCAGCTTCCTCGAGCGCCGCCTGGCGGCAGGCATCGATATCGGGCCAGATCGGGTAGCCGTACACCGAACCAGGGCCAACGGGAATCTGCCAGGTGTGCACCACCTGCAGAATGGCACCGTGGCGTGCGGCCTCATCGGCGGCCCACATGATGGCGGGAGCCGATGCGTTCACGGTGTCGACGCCCACCACGATGCGGTTACGGAGATCGAGTGTGGGCAGATCGGTGGCCGAGGTTGGTGCCGCGTTGGGTGCCGCATGGGCCTGTTCGGGGTGCAGTACCAGCACGGGCACACAGGCTCGGCGCAGTACGCGCATCGTGATACTGGGCACCGACATGCGTGCCCCGGCAGGAATACCGCGAGTGGCCATAGCCAGCATCGCCACATCGCCGGTTCGTTCGAGATAGTCGACCAGAGCGTCGTCAGCACTTCCGTGTAACACGTCGAAGTCGATCGCCCCGTCGGGGTCGAGGCGTTCAGCCACGCGGTGGAGGTACACGGTTTCGTTGGTATCGGCCCGGAGGTGGTTGCGGCCGGCCTGCAGGAGGCGCAGCCGCAGCCCGAACGCGCGGGCCATCTCGATGGCGCTGGGCAAGATCTGTTCAACGAGGTCGCTGCCGTCGAGCGCAACCGCCAACACATCGGCATGGTTACGCGTCGTCGCGAACGGCCCCATCACCACGATGGGCACCTCGGCGTCGCGCACCAGGTTGGCACTCACACTGCCGAACAGCATTTCGCCGATGGCGGTGCGGCCGTGGCTGCCCACACACCACAGCGTGTTGGGGCGGGCGAACACCTCTTCCACCAAGCGACCTTCGATGTCGTCGCTGTCGGTGGTGATGACTCGGAAGGCCACATCGTCGCCCTGCTCGGCGGCTACCGAACGCAGCGCCGTGGTGGTGGTGTTGGCGTAGAGCGGTGAGGTCACCGACACCAGTTCCACATCGGCTCCGGCCCGCTCGGCGAGCATCTTGCCGTGCACGGCGGCAGCGATGGAAGCGGACGAGAAATCGACCGGGATGATGACGTGTTCGATCGGCATGCGGCCACTGTGCGCCCTCGTCGGCTCACCGACCAGGGACCAAAGGACCTAATGGCCCATGGAGTCAGGCGATCTCACGCCACGCGGCCAAGCGCTCGACGCTGTCGTCACCCGGCACGGCCAATTGACACACCACGCGCAGGCTCGGCCATTCGCTCGGGGTGAGCTGTTGGTACTCGAACACCAGCTCACCGGCGCGCGGATGGTGGTAGGGGCGCAGGCGCGTCTGGAACTGGGCCACGTCGACCTGCGGCCACCATTCGGCGAACTCGGGGCTGGCGGCCTGGAGGCGGGCGATGAGGTCGAGCACGTGCGGATCATCGCGTCGGGTGGCGGTACCTGCACGGAATTCGGCGAGGATGCGCCGTGCCTGGCTCGCCCACTCGCCGATGAGTGCCTTGGTGGACGGTTCCGCGAACACCACCCACAACAGGTTTCGCTCGGGTGGTTCGAGCCGTTCGATGATGGGGTAGAGGCGTGCCTGGGCGCGGTTCCATGCGAGGAACTCCCATCGCGGGCCGAGCACATAGGCCGGGGCCGGCTCCATGGCGGTGATCAACCGCACCAGCGCATCGGGGGCGTCGGCAACGTCTTGGTCGAGGGTGGTGTGTGGCGCCGTGCGCGTGGCCAGGGCGAGCAAGTGTCGGCGTTCGGCGTCGTCGAGGCGCATGGCTCGGGCCAACGCTTCGAGTACATCGACCGAGGCATTGATGGGACGGCCCTGTTCGAGCCAGGTGTACCAGGTGACCGACACGCCGGCGAGCATGGCGATCTCTTCGCGTCGCAATCCTTTGGTTCGGCGGGCCCGACCGGCAGGAAGCCCCACATCGGCCGGCGACAATGCGTCGCGCCGGGCACGCAGGAACGCGGCGAGTTCGTCGCGTTGGGCCACCATGGGTCAGCCCCCGTTACCCGCCGGGGTGTAGGGGCGGCAAGGCTGAGCGCGCAGCGAGCCGCAGGCCGGTGGTGCGGGTTGGGGAACCTTGGCGTTGGGTACCACCGACAGCACGAGTTGTGAGGGGCGGGCGCTGTCGTAGCCCACGGTCACTTGTTCGCCCTTGTCGATGGTGCGGAACTCCCACACCGGCCGGTTGTTGCCGGGGGCGTCGATGGTGAGGCGGATACGGCTGCCAGCGCGGAAGGCGTGGGCCACGGGGAACAGCTCGATGCGTACGGGGCTGAACTGGCCGGCGGGCAGTGGTGCGGCATCGGCTTCGAGGTCGGTGTGCACCGGCCGCAGGTCGGTGCTGGCGGCGGTGTCGAGCTTGCGCAGACTGGCGCGCAACCAACCGCTTTGTACGTACACCTCGGTGCCGTCGGGGCGAACCTCGCTGATGGTGGCTTCGAGATCGGTGTCGGTGGCGCTCGACGAGATCCACAGATTCACCGAACCGGGGCCTACAACCAGCGTGTCGGCCGTGAGGGGGGAGGAGACGAACCCCAGGCCGTCGGCTGGCGGAAGCGGTTTCCAGTCGTATTTCGCGTCGACGTGCCAGATGCCGTTGCCATCGCCGTGGTAGTAGGTGGTGGGCAAGGCGGTGGGGTCGGCGGTGTAGCTGCTTTCACCGGGTGCTGTGGGCGCACTGGTGCTGAGCGCACCCTTGCCGTCGAGCGACCACGAGGTGGCGACGGCTTCAGGAACCGGCCACTTGGCGTACTCGAGCGTGGTTCGAGCCACGGGTGCACCGGCGATGTAGCCGTCGGCGGCACCCTGTTCGAGCAACACGCGCACCTGAGGTTCAGCTTCGTAGGCAGCGAGCGCATCGGCGTAGCTCTTACCGTCGAACCGGTTGGTGAACTTCGGTACGAGGTTGGTGCCGTAGATGGTTTGGGCAAGTATCGGCATCACGGCATTGGCCGCGTTGAGGTCGGGGGTCTTGTGTGCCACGTAGAGCGACAGGAATTCGGCATAGCGGCCGAACACGCCCGGGCTGAGCGATTCGGTGTGGCCACCGTTCACCAGGGTGATGTAGAGGTGCTTGGTGCCGGTGAACTTGTCGAGCATTGCCGGGAAGTGGCCGCCGGTCTGTTCGTCTTGCCAGGCGCCGGCGATGAACACCGGCACAGTGATCTTGTTCACGAAGGTGATGGGGGCCAGCGAATCGCCCAGTGAACCCCCAGTGTTCGTGCTGCCCGGCGCGGGGTAGTAGGGGTTGGCTTCGATCTCGGCCAAGAGGTCGGGGTTCTGCAGGCGGAGTTTCTGGTTGGCGGCGCACACGGTGTCGCCAGCGTCGGCGCGCTTGCGGGTCCAGCCTTGGCCGTAGGGCTTGGCATCGTCGAGGCGTTGCTTGGTCCAGTTCACGGCGAAGCCGGTGTTGAGGATGCCGCCTGGGTAGAGGGTGGCGCGGAATGAATCGTCGAGCACGCTGAGCGGGGTGATGGCCTCGAGGCTCGGTGGGTTGGTGGCGGCGACGAAGAGTTGGCTGATTCCGGGGTAGGAGATGCCCACCATGCCCACCTTGTGGTCTTGGACCCAGGGTTGGGCGGCCACGGTTTCGATGGTGTCGTACCCGTCGATGCTCTGCGCGGTTTCGAAGAACCGGTA
>JBAXQV010000187.1:0-5673 GCA_037131575.1 Actinomycetota bacterium | reverse complement strand
TGCAAGTCGTCGAAGCAGTGGCGGAACACCACCGCCACTCCTTCGGCGATGTAGCTGTGCCCAGCGCGATCGCGGTCGATCCAGTAGCCCACGGTGGCGGTTTGCATGGCGCCGCGCACCACGTTGTTGAGATTCACCTCGCCCGCGAATGCATTGTCGATGAACACGCCGAAGCCGTAGGCCACCCCGGCCTGGCGTTCGCGGTCGCGGGCCGCGCAACGGGCACTGAACGCCTCGCGCGACCGGGTGGGGTCGCTCACCGAGCCGGCACCGATGCGCGCTGGCTCCCATGGTGTGAGCCACGGTTCGTTGCGCACGCGTACTTCCGACCACTGGGCGAAGTCAGCCGGTGTGAGCGGTCGCAACATCAACCGCTTGCCATAGAGGCGGGTGCCGGGCGGTGGGGCAGAGGGGTGGCCGAACCCGGGGTTACTCATGCAGTGACGCTCACGCTCGTGAGTTGGAGGGCGCGCATCACGGCGACCAGTACACAACTGCCGGCCACCACACGGTGACCGAGGTGGGCCTCGAGGCCAGGGTTGCGCAGGCGGTCGACCAACGGTTCGGTCACCAGCGTGCGGAACACGTCTTCGGCCGCATCGCGATGCAACGCGTACGGCAGTACCGCTGCGGAACCTTCCTCCACTGCGGCGATGGCCGTCATCTCAGGGCCCGCCACCGCAACGTCGGCATCAACTGCGTAGGGGTGCTCGCGGGTGAGGTCGTCGAGATGATCGATCACGATGCCGATGGCGTTGGTGAGGTCTTCGGGGCGGGGCGGGTCGTCGGTGAGGTGCTGGCGCAGCAGCGTGTCGATGCCCACCGGAATGCTGTGGTGCTCCGTCGTGTCACCCCACTGCACGGTGCATTCGATGGCATCGCTTCCAACGAGGATGAGGAGATGACTCATCGGGCATCGGCCCCGTGCTCGAGTTGTGCGGCCACCCACGCACCAACGGGGTCGTCGCCGCCGGCCAGGAACCAGCCGTAGTGCGCGTGGAGGCACTTCACGCCGACGCGCGTGCCGCCCACGCCACCCGAGGGTCGCGGCCCAGTGTGAGCGGGTGCCATGGCGAGCAAGGCCTCATCGCGTTCGACCGCGTACCGGCGGTGCGCGTCGGCAATGGCGGCGGAGTCGATGGCTGCCTCGGCCTGGCGCACGCCCCCCGATGCTTCCAGGCGGCTCACCGCGACTACTTCGGCTGCACCCACCAGCCAGTACCGGGTGGGCATCGGGGTGCCATCGGCCAGTAATGGCGCGTTGCGCAATACCACCGGCAACCCGGCACGATCGCGCACCACTACCTCGAACTCACCCTGTGGGGCGCGACCGAGCAGCGCAGCCACCTGTTCGCGGTCGAGTTGCGATGCTGGTTCCACACTGCCCGCCTGCACGGTGAGACGACCGGCCGTTGAACCGCAGCCGGGCGCGTCAGCCGCGACGACGCCAGCGGACGATGAGCAACAGGATGAGCAGACCGCCCACCAGCGGCAACACCCGCTTGATGACGGCGCTTCCGGCAAGATCGGACAGTTCGATCGGTTCGTTGGCCGGGCCGTTGATCTTGCGTACGGTGGGCTCGCTGGGTGCTGCGGCGGCGGAACCAGGTGCCTCGGCTGCTGCTGCCGGTTCTGCTGCGGCCGGAGCAGCGGTCGCGGCCGCGGGGGCGCTGGCCGACTCGTCGAGCATGGTGTTGAGGTTGGTGGCGAACTGGTTGATGAGCTTCTTGCTCACATCGGCCATGATGCCGCGCCCGAACTGGGCCACCTTGCCGGTGATGCGCAGATCGGTTTCCACCACGCACTTGGTGGTGGTGTCGGTGATGCTCTCGAGCTTGGCCGTGATCATGGCGTCGGCGTTGCCCTTACCGGTGGTGTCGCGCCCTTCGCCATGCAGCACGGCGCGGTGGTTGGCATCGTCGCGTTCGACGAACTGGGCTTCACCGCGGAAGGCGGCCGAGATGGCACCCAACTTCACCTTCACCACACCACGGTAGTTATCGCCTTCGATCTCTTCGAGCGTGGCGCCGGGCATACACGGTGCGATGCGCTCGACGTCGGTGAGCACCGCCCAGGTCTCATCGATGGGGCGGTTGACCGTGAATTCGTTCAGGAGCTTGTCCATCGCTGCAAATCCTCCAGGGTGTCGATGTCGTCGGCCGAACCGGGGCACTCGAGGGTGTGAACCAGTTCAGGATGATCGCGAATGACGAGGCGAGCGCCGTCATCACCACTCGACGGTACCAGCGCCCAGACGGAACGGTGAAGCCTGACGGGGTGCGGCCCGCGCGTTGTGCCATAGGTGGCCAGCACGATCGGCCATTCGGCAGGCGCATCGGCCACCAGCTTCCATGCCCCGGGGTCGATGAATGGCTGATCGGCGAGGCCGAACAACACAGCGTCGGCGCCCACCCGCTCGGCCTCGTCGATCGCGCAGCGGATGGACGTTGCCTGCCCGTGTTGCCAGTGTGGGTTGTGGAGCAGGGTGACGCCGGCGGGCACCTCGCGCTCGGTAGCGCCGGTAACCACGGCGATGTCGGCGAGGCCACTGGCCATGAGGTGCTGCAGGGCATGAGCGAACACGCTCTGTTCGCCCAACACACTGTCGAGTTTGTGGGTGGGGCCGATGAACCGCGTACCACCCCCGGCAGCAAGGAGAACGGCCAACACGCGCATGCCAGAAGGCTATGGCACGCATGCGACGACACGATGACGAAGGTTGCCGTTACCCGTCGCTTGTATGTCGAAATGATGACGAACAGGTTGATTGTTGCGGTTACATGACGATAGTGTCATCAACGTTACGGCGTTTCCGGCAGGCCATTCGTGTGGCTGGCGGGTTCGACGTAGCGGCTGCGGTGGCGCTCTCGTACGGCGCTTCTGCCGTGATCAGGGCGGACGCCTCACACCCGTGAGACGGCCAAGCGGTTCACGACAGCATCTGCCCATGCAGGTGCGCCGACGAAGGAGTCGTCATGACATTCATCGCCATCCACAGCACATCACCATCGTCACAGCCTTCGGGCGCGGGCCGTTCGGCCCTGCGTCGGGTCATCACCATGTCGGTTGCATCGCTCACCCTGTCGAGCGTCTGCGCTGCCGCAGTGTTCGAAACGGCTGGAGCCGCACCCATCACGCAAGCAGCGCAGGTGTCGGCCGATACTCAGGCACTGCTCCTCATTGGCGCCCTCGCCGACGACGCAGCAACCCTGCTCGACAAGGCCATTGCGGCACAGGGCACCACCGATTTCGCTCAGTACGCCAAGGCTCGCCAGGCACTGGCCGATGTCGTGGCCGGGCGCCTCGGGGTCGAAGCCGACGCCATGGCGGCCGCTTGGGCCGAGGCCGACACCGTGCACCAAGAGGCGCTCATGGCAGCGCTCAGCCAACTGGGCGTGCGCTATCGCCGCAACACCAGCATCGAGGGAGTGGGCTTCGACTGCTCAGGCCTCACCAGTTGGGCGTGGGGGCAAGCAGGCGTACCGCTGTCGCGGAACAGTTCGTCACAGATCCGCTCGGCCGGTGCTCGCTCGGTCGAGAGCGCTCAGGCCGGCGATCTGGTGCAGTACCCCGGCCACGTCATGATGTGGCTCGGCGTGGAGATGGCAGTTGTGCATGCCCCCCGCACGGGTCGTACCGTCGAACTCGCACTGCTGCCGGCCTTCCGGCGTGTGCGCCTCGGCGACCCCACCGCCTGAGCCGTCGCTCAACGGTGGAGTGGGCCTCAACCGTGAATCGGCCCGCTCGCATCGCGTAGCGAGGGTGCCCGCCGCCCGGTGCGCACCGCAATGATCTCGGCACAGATCGAGATGGCGGTCTCCTCGGGCGAGCGGGCGCCGAGGTCGAGCCCGATGGGCGACATCAGCCGTGCCAGTTCGGCATCGGAAACGCCCACCTCGCGCAATCGTTCGGTGCGCTTGTCGTGCGTCTTGCGGCTACCCATCACGCCGATGTAACCGGCCCGCGTGGCCAGTGCACCCTGCACCGCGGGCACGTCGAACTTGGGGTCGTGGGTGAGCACGCACACCGCGTCGCGTTCGCCGAGTTGGGTGCCACGCTGGGTGAACAACGGCCCCGGCCAACTCACCACCACTTCATCGGCCGCCGGGAAGCGACGGCGGGTGGCGAACACTTCGCGGGCGTCGCACACGATGACCCGATAGCCGAGCACCTTGGCCACACGCGACAGCGCGGCGGTGAAGTCGACCGCACCGAAGATCCACATCTGCGGCGGCGGTGCCCAGGTCTCCACGAACACCGACACGGTGGGCGAGTTGACCAGGTCTTCGGGTGTGGTCTGCCCCTGCGGGCCGTAGTGGCGCACACTCGAGCGGCCGGCTTCGAGCTCGGCAACCGTGTCGCGAGCCACGATGCGGTCGAGTTCGGGGTCGCCCAGCGAACCCACCGGGGCCGCGTCGGGCACCACCAGCAACTTGCCGCCCACGTTGGGGCCTTCGATGACCGTCACCAACGCCGTAGGCAGTTGTTCGCGCAGACGGGCGCGCAGGGTGTCGTAGATGCTCATCGTGCGCTCACCAATCGAGAGCTTCGATGTAGAGCCTGATGGTGCCACCGCAGGTGAGGCCCACAGCGAATGCTTCATCGTCGCTGTAGCCGAATGACACCACACCCGGGCCACGGTCGCCGTTGAGCACGCTGAGGGCTTCGCCCACCACCGCGCCCTCCACGCACCCACCGCTCACACTGCCGGCCACCTCACCCTGTTCGCTCACGGCCATGGCAGCACCGGGTTCGCGCGGGCCCGAACCTTCGATGGTGACCACGCGGGCCACAGCCACGCGCTTGCCCTCTGCTCGCCAGCGGTCGATGTCATCGAACAGTTCGCGCACCGTTGCTCCTCGTCAGTCGTTCGGCCGAGATCACGGCCGCCAATTCTTCCATTGCTGCTATCGAATGTCCCTCCACGAACGCATCGACGTGGGGGAGCGCGGCAGCCATACCGCGAGCCAGTGGCGCGTAGCCGGGGGTCACCTTCAACGGGTTCACCCAGATGATGCGATGCGTGATGCGATGCAGCCGTTGCATCTGCTCGCTCAGTGCGGCCGGGTCGCCGCGGTCCCAGCCATCCGACAGGATGACCACGATGGCGCCGCGGCCCATGCCGCGCACACCCCATTCGTCGTTGAAGGTGGCCAGGCATTCACCGAGCCGGGTGCCGCCGCTCCAGTCGACCACGCGCTCGCTGGCGCGGTTGAGCGCGCGGTCGGGGTCGCGGTTCGAAAGTTCACGAGTGACGCGGGTGAGGCGTGTGCCCAGCGCGAACGCTTCCACCCGCTGGCGGCCTGCCACCGCGGCGTGCACGAACCGCAACATGCCGCGGGCGTATGGCTCCATCGAGCCGCTCACATCGAGCAGCAGCACCAGGCGGCGCAGGCGGTCGCCCGGCTCGCGCCAGTGCCGATCGATCGGCTCACCCCCGGCGCGCAACGAAGCCCGCACCGTGGCCCGCAAGTCGGGGCGCGAACCGCGGCGCGATCGTTGGAGGCGGAGCGATTGGCGCGGTGGGCCGGCGAAACGCAACTGCGTCATCATCTGCTGGGCCTCCACCAGTTCGTCGTCGGTGTACGCCGCGAAGTCCTTCTCGCGCAGCACCTCGGCAGCGGAGAACCGCAGTTGCAGTGTGGGCTCGTCGCTCGGCTCACCCTGGTCGCC
>JBAXQV010000186.1:0-5684 GCA_037131575.1 Actinomycetota bacterium | reverse complement strand
GTAGGCGAGGTTCTCGCCGTACAGCAAACGCCCACCATGGCGAGCGGCTGCGGCCACGATGGCATCGGCCTCGGCCAGGGTGCGGCACAGAGGCTTCTCGAGCAAAACGGCCGCACCGGTGTCGAGCAGCGCAATGGCATCGGCGGCATGGCACTGCGGCGGCGTGGCCACCACCACCACATCGGCTTCGACCGACCCGTCGGTGAGTTGGCCGTAGGCGACGGGCGTGCTCGCGAACTCAGCAGCGCGCTCGGCAGCCCGCTCGGGGGTACGTGAGGCAACCGCAGCGACAGGCAGCGATGCCAACAACGCCGCCGCACCGTGGGCCCGAGAGATCATGCCTGCGCCATAGAGCGCAACGGTGGGCGGCTGGTTCATGTCATTTGCCGGCGAGTGCTGCGATCACCGGTGCGAACGAGTCGACGTCTTCGGCGCCGACGATGATGTACGACATGCCCCACCGTTCGCGGCGGGCGAGCAGATCGTCGACCAGTTTGCTCGGTGGCCCGATGAGCGCGAACGGAGTCTGCTCGATCATCGACGTCTCCACACCCAGCATGCCGGCGATGCCCGACATGGCACCTGCTGCGTCGTCGGTGACATTCACCATGAAGGCTCGCACGTTCATCTCGATGTTCGCCATGCGATCGCCGGCAGCGGCGCGCACGATGGCCACCTTGTCGTCGACTGCTTCGGCCGTCATGCTGGCAATGGCATCGGGGCCAACAACTCCGGCGTGCATGGTGGCGTTGATGCCGATGATGTCGGCCTCACGTGCAGCGATGCTGAGCACACGCTTACCGCCGCCACCGATGAGCACGGGCGGGTAGGGGCGCTGCACCGGCAAAGGACCGCCCGTGTAGTTGGTGACCGTGTAGTGGGTGCCGGTGTGGTTCACCGGTTGGCCGCTGAGCGCACCCTTGATGATGGCGAGGCCCTCCACGAAGCGATCGATACGTACCCCGGCGGCATCGTAGGGAATGCCCGACTGTTCGTAGTCGGAGATCATCCAGCCAGCGCCGATACCGATTTCGAGTCGACCGTCGGAGAGCAGGTCCATCGTGGCCAATTCCTTGGCCAGCACCACCGGATGCTTGTAGTCGTTGTCCCACACCAGGGCACCGATGCGCAGCGTGTCGGTGGCATCGGCGGCCGTCATCAACGCCGGCACAGGCGCCAGTTGATCGGTGAAGTGATCGGGCATGGTGAGCGTGGAGAAGCCGTTCGCTTCGGCCCGCTTGGCCAGGTCGACCCACCCTGCACGGGTAGGTGCCGACGATGCTTGGATACCGAAACGGAATGGTGCGAGGCCCGAGGTCATGGCTGCACCGTAGTCGGAGCGCGCCGGTGAGTACCCGTTCGATTGGGGTGACCACTGCGACGAGCACCCCACCACTAGCCTGCGTTCGTTGTGCGATTCGTAGCCTGGTTCATTCGGTTCGGAGCGATCGTGCTCGGCGGAGCGCTGCTCATCTCTGCCGTCGTGATCGGTGCTGCGCCGCGCCTGTGGCAAGTTGCCAACGCGCACGACCAGGCGCCGGTATCGCTGCCCGGGTTCGAGCCGCTGTCGCAACGCACCATCATGTACGACGCAGCCAACAACGTGATCGCCGTGTTCGAACGCGAGAACAGCCAACCGATCACGTTGGCTCAGGTGCCGCCCGATGTGCAGCGCGCCATCCTCGCCGTGGAGGACAACGAGTTCCTCCAACATAAGGGAGTGAACGTACGTGGGCTCGTGCGTGCAACCTTGTCGAACTTTTCGAGCAACGCACCTCGCCAAGGTGGCAGCACCATCACCCAACAGGTGGTGAAGAACGAGTTCCTCGCCGGTCTCGAACGCGACAGTCGCTACAAGCTGCTGCAGGTGCACTATGCGCTGATGCTCGAGAAGCAACTGAGCAAACAGCAGATCCTCGAGCGCTATCTCAACACCATCTATTTCGGCAACAACGCCTACGGCTTGCAGGCGGCCGCCGAGGTGTATTTCGGAAAGCCAGTCGATCAACTCGACATGATCCAGGGCGCGTTCTTGGCGGGTCTCATCCGTTCGCCCAACGGCTACGACCCCATCACCCGGCCCGACCGTGCCCGCGCCCGGTTCCGGCAGGCGGTGGAACGGTTGGTGGCCGTGGGCATGATTCCGGCCGGGGAGGGGCACGATCTCGCCGAAGAATGGCCGATTCCCGAGCAACTGCGGGCCCTACCTTCACTCGAGACGAAGCCCACGTATTACAGCGAGGCGCTCCGCCTCTACTTGCTGCAGCGTTCGAACATTCTCGGCGACACCGAACAAGACCGCGCCAACATGCTGTATCGCGGAGGCCTGGCCATCCACACCACGCTCGACCCGCGGCTACAGGGCCTGGCCGAGGAAGCACGCACGAAGTTGCCCGCCAACAAGGCCGGAATCGACGCCGCCATCGTGTCGCTCGATTCCACCTCGGGGGCCATTCGCGCCATGGTGGGCGGGCTGGGGTTCGAGCGACGTACACGCGAGATCAACATGGCGCTCATACCTCGCCAAACCGGGTCGAGTATCAAGATGTTCGTCCTGGCGGCCGCGCTTCAGGCAGGTGCCCAGCCGAACGACATCGTCAACGGAACCCTGCCGTGCGATCTGCCAAATGTGGGTAATCAAGTAGAGCCGATCTTCCACATTGGCAGTGGTGTCTCCGACGGGCCTGTCACCCTCGAAAAGAACACCTGGTTGTCACTGAACTGCGGCTACGGGCGGCTGTCGCAGGCCGTCGGGTTGAACCGTGTGGTCGATACGGTCTATCGCCTTGCCAGCTCGCCATACTTCTACAGAGGGCAGCCTCCGGAGGAACGTACGTTTGAGCCGAATGCCAGCATCATCGTTGGCGGCAACGCAATGAGCCCGCTCGACATGGCGTCGGGTGCACAAACCATCGCCAACAACGGTATGCACCACGAGCCGTATTACGTCGAGTCGGTGAGCCGTGCCGACGGAAGCGTGCTGTACACCCACAACGATCTGGGTACGCAGGTCATTGATGCCGATGTTGCTCATTCAGCGACCAGCATCTTGCGCGGAGTGCTCACCAAAGGCACGGCTGCTCGGTCGCTCGCCAAGTTCCCCTTCCCGGCTGCTGGAAAAACCGGTACCCAGGTCGGCAACACCAACTCCTGGTTCGTGGGGTACACCCCGCAACTCACCACCGCAGTATGGGTCGGTAACCCCGACGGCTACACAGAGATGACTGCCGCGAATGTGCCCGAATTCGCCGCCGACGGTGTCGATGCGGTGCGGGGTGGCACGTACCCGGCTCGTATGTGGGGCGCCTACACCGAGCCCGCCATTCGCGACCTTCCGGTGCAAGACTTCCCGGCGCCGCCTGCACCGAAGCGCCCGCCGGTGCGCATCTTCCTGCCGGGTGAAGAATGCCCATACCAGTCGGTGAGCGGAGTGCTTGTCGACCCCAACGCGCCTACGACTACGGCGGCTCCCACCACCACGCTGGCGGGTTCTGACACGGGCACTCCAGGCGGCGACACCACGCCGACTACGGTGGCGCGCGTGGTCATCCGCCCGCTCCCTGTCCAGACCACTATTCCGCCCGAGGTACTCGACCCACTCGCTCCATTCCCCACGGTGCCGTTGAAGACCAGCGTCATCGTGTGCGCCGACATCCCTGGGAACGCACAGGTACTGAAGCCGAAGGCGAGCACACCATGAATGGCCCGGCACTGCTGGCGTTACAACTCATCGACGCCGATCTCGACCAGTTCCCCGGGCGGCGGCAGCGGTTGCCCGAAGTAGCCGCGCTCGCTGCGGCACACCAGGCCAGCGCTGTGCTCGCTGCGCAACAGGCTGCGCAGCGAGCCATCGTTGCCGAGACTGCAGCCGCCATCGAGGGCTGCGAGCACCAAGGTGCCGAGATCGCCCGCCACAAGAATCGCCTCGACGCGCAGCTGAAAACCGTCATCGCTCCGCGTGAGGCCGAGGCGTTGATGCACGAAATCGCCACGCTCGACGGGAAGCGCAGCGAACTCGACGACGTCGAACTGGCCTCGATGGAACAACAAGGTGCGGCCGAGCAGGCCCTTGCCGAACTCGAGGTGGCAGCGGGCGAAGCCGGTGAACGTACTGCCGCTGCACTGGCTGACGCCGACGTTGCATTGGCCGCACTGGCCGCCGAAGAAGCGACCGTGCGTGCCCGGCGCGCCGATGCCGATGCTGCGCTCGACGATGCCGAGCGGGCGTACTACCTCGCCGCCCGCAAACGCCACGGCGGTATCGGTGTCTGCAAGGTCGAGGGGCGCACCTGCAGCGGCTGCCATGTCGACATCTCGCCCGGCGAACTCGACGCCATGCGTTTGGCGCCGGCCGATGAGTTGCCTGAATGCCCCAACTGCGCCCGCTCGCTCGTTCGCTGACCTGGGCTGCAACTGCCGATGCTGTTCTGGTTCGTCGCCACATCGGTGCTCACCATCGTGTGGGTGTTTCGTGATCCGCGTTTCGACTATCGCTTCCTCATTGCGGGGGCGTTGCTGCCCGACCTGATCGATGCGTTTGCAGGCAAGTCGTGGGCGATGCACAGCCTGCCGGTGGCTGTGGGGTTGATGACCGTCGTGATGCTCGCCACCATCGGCCGGCGCCCGGTGCGTAAGAAGCTGTTGGCCATCCCCATCGGCGTGATGTTGCACCTCGTGTTCGACGGGGCGTTCTCCACCACCGAGGTGTTCTGGTGGCCGTTCACCAGCGGGTTTGGCGATCATCCGCTGCCGGTGGTTGCCCGCGGATGGTGGAACGTGCTGTTCGAAGCCGCCGGCCTGGGCATGCTCTGGTGGGCCTACGGTCGGTTCGGGTTGGCCCGGAGCGATCGGCGCGACGCCTTCCGAAGCGCCGGCCACCTCACGGAGGTCGCCCCACCGTCGAGTCGCTAGCACCCCTGCCCGCTGACTCGACGTTGCCAAAGCTCGTCGCATTGATGAATTACAGTGCATCCAATCCGTTGTAGTCACTCCGGATCCACTGAGGGGGCCCGATGCCATACTTCATCGACTTTGCCAACCTGGAGGTGATCGTTCGACCTCCAGGTGCGACGGCTGAGGAGGGGCAGGCGGAGGTCGATGGCGAGACGGCCATCAGATGCGATCTGGCGCACGGCCAGAAACTCACCGCCGAACAAGCGCAAGCCCTGCTCGATGGTTCACCGAGTCGGTTCCGGGCGCTGCTTGTCGGCGCTGCCACTGAATCCGACGAACCACAATCGTTGCCGGGTGCTGTGCCAACGCCTCGACGCCAGACTCCAACTACCCAATCGGCGTCTACGGCCCCGTTCCGGGCGTCGGCGACTCAACGCGCCAATCGGGTCGCCTCGATCGTGGAGGTTGTCTCATGGATCGTGCTGATCCTCAGCGTGATCTCGGGGGTGGTCATTGCCGCGCAGACTTCCGTCAACATCTATGGCGACACCGTTCACCCGTTCGTATGGAGAGGCATCGGCTTCGCGATCGTTGGCTCGTTCCATTGCCTCGTGATGATCATGTTCGCCACCTACATCGAGGCCAAGACGGAGTAGCGCCTGGCCGGTGCGGGTGACCACCACCCATCCGAGTCGTTTCGTGCACCCTGGGGGCGCCGAAGTACTCGGATGCCCGCCACCGACTCGGATGGCGGCTGTGGACTCGGATGGTGATGGTGAGTCGCCCTATAA
>JBAXQV010000185.1:0-5740 GCA_037131575.1 Actinomycetota bacterium | reverse complement strand
CCCCCACCACGAGTGCAGTCGCACTCCCCTGGCCCCCGGCCAGCGTGGCGCCGTTCAGGGGCGCGCCCGAGTTGGCCCAGGCGCTCGACGACGCCGACCGCACCATCGTCGACCCTTCCAGCGACCCGGCAGCAGTGGAACGAGCCGGCGTGCGTGAGCAAATGCTGTTGCAGTACCTCGCTCGGCACAGCGAACTCGACGCCGAGGTGCTGGCAGCGCTGACACCGACGAGTAGAGCCGCGATCGGCCGGCACATCGATGCCCGCAATGCGGCCAGAGCCCACGCCGCCGCGCAACCCACGCCTGCACCGCCCCCGGCCACGCTGCCTGCGTTCACCATCGTCACCCCCGAACCGGTGGACACCCTCTTGACCTCGTACCACGAGGCCGAGCGACTCACCGGGGTGCCGTGGTACTGGCTGGCCGCCATCAACGTGCAGGAAACTCGTACGGGTCGAATTGTGGGTGTGTCGAGCGCGGGTGCCGTGGGCCCGATGCAGTTCCTGCCATCCACCTGGAAGGGCTGCTGCACGGGTGACCCAACCGTGAGTCGCGATGCCATCGTGGGCGCGGCTCGGTTCCTCACCCTCTCTGGCGCGCCGGGCGACATGGCCGGTGCCGTGCACCACTACAACCCGAACGATGCCTACGTGGCCGCAGTGACGGCTTTCGCCGAGAACATGCGCGACCAGCCGGCCCGCTACGCCGCCTACCACGCATGGCAGGTGTTCGTGTCGACCAGCGTGGGTGTGGTGCGGCTGCCGGTGGGCTATTCGCAGACCCAACCCATCGATGCTGCTGTGTACGTGGCCGACCATCCCGACGACCTGGCAGCCCTCCCCAACTAGGTCGGGCGAACGGCCGACTAGGTTGGGCGAATGGCTGATCTGCTCGATCTCTCTGCTCGCATCATCGACTCGGGGCACGCCGACCAACCGGTGAACCGGGTCACCAACGAACTCAGCGAACTGGCGCCCGATCTGGCCATCGTCGAGAGCTTCAGCCACTCCATCGCCCTGCGTACCGACGAAGGCCTGGTGGCGTTCGACTCGTCGGGGGTGCACACGGGCGAAGCCGTGGTAGCGGCCCTTCGTGGCTGGCGCAACGAACCGGTGAGTCACCTCGTGTATACGCACGGCCACGCTGACCACGTGGGCGGGAGCGGCTTCTTCGCCGCAGCGGCCGAACGCGATGGCCACGCTGCACCGCATGTGATCGGGCACGAGAACGTCGCCGTGCGCCTCGACCGCTACGACTACACCAACAATTGGAATCTCATCATCAACGCCCGCCAGTTCGGCGGTGTGGCCGGCGACTTGAACCTCACCATCGGAGAGGGCAACGGCGCGGCAGTCACCGCCAACCCTGCAGCCCGCCGCTTTCTGCCGCGCGCCACGATGCGTCCGGCACAGGTGGTGGGCGACCATGCCACGGTGCGCGTGGGCGACGAAACATTCGAGCTGCACCACGCCCGCGGCGAAACCGACGACCACCTGTGGGCGTGGTTCCCCGAGCGCAAGTGGATCATGAGCGGCGACTTCGTGATCTGGAATTTCCCGAATGCGGGAAATCCCCAGAAAGTGCAGAGGTATCCCATCGAATGGGCGGCTGCGCTGCGGGCGATGATCGCCAAGGGACCCGAACTGTTGCTGCCCGCCCACGGACTCCCCATTGCTGGCGCCGACCGGGTGGCCCGGGTGCTCGACGACATCGCCACTGCACTCGAGACTCTGGTGGCCGATGTGGTGGCCATGATGAATGCCGGCGCCACCCTCGACACCATCGTGCACACGGTGAAGGTTCCCGAAGACACACTCGCCAAGCCCTATCTCCGCCCGTTCTACGACGAGCCCGAGTTCGTGGTGCGCGGTATCTGGCGTCAATTCGGCGGCTGGTGGGACGGTGCCGCGTCGCGCTTGAAGCCGTCGCCCGACGCGCATGTGGCCGTGGCCCTCGCCGAGTTGGCGGGTGGCGCCGATGTGCTGTTACGCCGCGCCGAGGCCGCCGCTGCCGACGGCGACCTGCGCCTTGCCTGCCACTTCGCCGACATGGCCGGCTGGGCAGCACCCGACGACCCCACCATTCACGCCGGGCGTGCTGCGGTGTACCTCGTGCGCCGCAAGGCCGAGCCGAGCCTCATGGCCAAGGGAATCTTCGCCGCCGCTGCTCGCGAGTCTCAACTGGTGGTCGATTCCAACGGTGCTACTGACGCCCCAGGGTGACCAACACCAGGGCTACACCAGCGAGCACCATGCCGAACGCCTGCCAGCGGTTCACTCGCTCGCGGTCGACGGCGAACGCCAACAGCACCGTGCTGGCCGGATACATCGACCCCACCACTGCCACGATCGACAGCAGGCCGTTGCGTGTGGCAGCGAGATAGAGCGCGTTCGCGGTCACATCGAGCACGCCCCCCGCTGCGGCGAGCACGAGCAGCGAACGCTCTTTGCCGGCACGCGCACCGGTGAAGACCACGATCGCCAGCAGCAGCGGCACCGAGGTCACACGTGACGCAAGCAATGGCCAGAACCCCGAGTCGTGTGCGGTGCGGTCGAGCGCGACGAAGAAGAACCCGAAACCCGAACCGGCGAGAGCGGAGATGAACAAGATGCGGCGAGGGGTGGGTTGATGCCGTTCGCCCAGCGCACCGCTCACCAACGCGACCGCCACGATCGCTACCGCAATGCCCGCATAGGCGATGGCCCGTGGGCGTTCCCCTGTGGCCAACCCCACCACCACGGGCACCACGGCACCCACGACGGCGCTGACGGGAGCCACCACGGTCATCGCACCGCGAGCGAAGGCGTAGTACAGCCCGGTCAGTGCCAGGCAACCCACAACACCGGCAGTGCCTCCCCACAGCAGCGTCGAGGCATCGGGTATGGGTGTGCCCATCGCCCACACGGCGACAGCGAGCAGAACGAGGCTGACCGCTTGCCCCAAGAAGGTGACGATGACGGCGGGATGGAAGCGGCTGACACGCCCGCCGAAGTAGTCGCCGATGCCCCACACCATTGCTGAGCCCAACGCGAGCAGGATCGGCATACGCGCAGTCTGACAGACCGACTCGATGTGGCGCGAACGTGGCGGTCAGGCCGCTGCGACGGCGGTGGCGCGAACCCTTCGGAAGCGGCGCTCGACGCCCACATACATCAGCCCTGCCAACGCGAACGCAGCAACACCACCGATGACAAGGGTGATGGGCGTCGACAGACGATCGCCCAAGGCCTGGTGGAGCAAGAAGAACACCGGGTAATGCACCAGGTACACGCTGTACGACAGTTTGCCGAGTTCGACGAGCGGCCGGAATCGAACGACTGCCGCCAGGTGGCCAGACCGCTCGAGGCAACCCACGATCACCCCGCACGCCAGCAACGCGATGGTGAGGTACTCGACATTGGCCAAGAAGCTGGGGAGGGGATGCACGAAGGCCACCAGGCACAGCACGATGCCGGCTGGCCAGCCCACCCACCGCAACTGTGTGGTGAGCCGCGGCAACAACATGGTGAGCCCCGCGAGGGCAATACCCACTGCCAGTTGCACCGCCCGAGCGTCGAGGCCGTTGTACAAGTGGTCGAGCGCGTGAATGGAGCGGAGATGCCAGCCCCACAGCGTGCTGGCAGCCGCGATGAAGCAACCGGCGACCGCTACTCGCACCCGCACATCGAGCCGCTTCATGCGCAAGATACCGAGCATCACGAATGGCCAGATGAGATAGAACTGCTCCTCGAGGCTGAGGCTCCACGTGTGCGTGAGCGCCCAGTTGTGGTGCAGCCGAGGGATCATCTGCAAGATGTTCATGTGGTAGGCGGCAGCGCCGAAGGCCGACCTGATGATCGACATGTTCGGGTTGGGCATCGGCCCGAAGGGCTGGTCACCCAGCCAAGCCACCAGCAGCACCACTGCGACCACCGTGAGCGAGGCCGGCATCAGGCGTCGCGCCCGGCGAACGAGGAACTGCTTCACGTCGAAGCGCCCGCTCGCGTAGTACTCGTCGAGCATCAATCGTGTGATGAGAAACCCCGACAGCGTGAAGAAGATGTCGACACCGATCGACGGGTTGCCCTTGATCCACCCGAGAGCGCGCGGATCGAGCGAGTCCAGATGGTTCCACAGCACGAACACGATGGCCAACGCACGGATACCGTCGAGTTCTGGGCGATAACCCAGCCTCACCGGCGTCGAGACACCTCGCGCACCATCGGCGTCGAATGTCGACTCCCCTGCCCGCGCTGAAATCGCCACATCGTTCGACCGTGTGAGGGCGCGGCGCATTGTCAACCATCCCGTTCGACGGAGCTACCAGGTCGGCACACGCGGTCATCGTACGACGCTGATTACAGTGCCCTGCATGCAACACGTTCGATTTGGCCGTACCGGGCTTCGGGTTTCGAAGTTGTGCCTGGGCACCATGACCTTCGGTGGCCAGTGCGATGAAGCGCAGTCGTTCGCCATCATGGATGCCGCGTTCGAGGCCGGCATCTCATTCTTCGACACGGCCGACATGTACCCGGCCAACGGTGCTCCCGTGGGCCAAGGGCTCACCGAGGAGATCATCGGCCGCTGGATGCAGGGCCGCCGCGACGATGTGATCGTGGCCACGAAGTGTTTCTTCCCCACTGGCAAACGACCGTGGGAACAGGGCAACTCGCGTCACAACATCGTGCGGTCGGTCGAGGGTTCGCTGCGTCGGCTCGGTACCGACCATGTGGATCTGTTCCAAGTGCACTCGTGGGACTCGAACACCCCCATCGACGAAACCCTGCAGGCCCTGGACGATGTGGTTCGCTCGGGCAAGGTTCGCTATGTGGGGTGCTCGAATGTGATGGCCTACCAACTGGCCCGCTCGATCGGCCGCGCCGAGGTGTTGCAGACCGTTCGCTTCGACAGTGTGCAGCCTCGCTACAACATGCTGTTCCGCGAGTTCGAACGTGAGATGTTCCCGCTCTGCGCCGATGACCACGTCGCCGTCATTCCCTACAACCCACTCGCCGGCGGGTTCCTCAGCGGCAAACATCGGCCCGAGAGCGACGCAACGGGCACCCGTTTCGCCGGCGGCGATCAGGGTGCCCGTTATCGCGAGCGTTATTGGCAGGGCCGCATGTTCGACACGGTGGAAACACTGCGTGGTATCGCTGCCGACGCCGGTGTGAGCCTGGCCACCTTGGCCATGCAATGGGTGCTGGCCAACCCGGTGGTCACCAGCCCCATCGTGGGCGCCTCACGGCCCGAGCAACTCGCCGATGCGGTGGCCGCAGTGGCTACGCCCATCGACTCGGCCGTGAAGGCCCGCATCGACGAACTCACCCACGAGTTCCGCTTCGGCGACGCGCCCCGCTGAGGTTCAGGCAGCAGCGCCAACCCGACGGCGTACGCCGAACATCAGCGCGCCACCCAACGCCACCAGACCGCCAGCAATGGCTGCCAGTTCACCCGAGTTGCTACCGGTGGCCGGCATCGTCATCGGCGCAGCGGGCGGAACCAGCACCGCGTCGATGACGTGGATGATGCCGTTGCATGCCCTCACATCGGTAGTCACCACATTCACCTTGTTGTTCAGCACCACTTTGCCGCCCACCACTTTGATGGTCACGTCGGCACCATTCAGTGTGGTGGCCTTCGAGAGCGTCACCACCTTGGCGGCATCCACTTCACCCGCCACCACGTGATAGGTGAGAATGCTGGTGAGCAGTGCCTTGTTGGCGAGCAACGCCTCGGGCGTCGTGCCGAGCGCCTTGAT
>JBAXQV010000184.1:0-5939 GCA_037131575.1 Actinomycetota bacterium | reverse complement strand
GCGCCGCCGCAACGAGGGGCAAGACGACGATTTCGGCCCGCCGCTGTTCGGCGATGAACCGACCGATCAGCATGAGGCCACCGGGCGGCTGACGTTTGACGCAGGCGATACGGGCCAACTGCCCCCGTGGACCGACCCGCCCACCGGGCAAGTTCCTACCACCCTCGGGGGCGGGGCCGCGCCCGATCACACCGACGATCTCGATGTGTGGTCATCGTTCTCGGGCACCGCGCCGGTGTGGAGCGACGACCCCGAACCCGTCGATGAGTTCGACGTGCCGGCGCGCACCACCGGGCAGGTCGAGCGCACCCCGGGCGACATCTACGCCGACGATCTCGACGAGGGCGCGGGTGAACCCCGGCGTGGCCCGGGCCGCATCACCATCGGCACCGACCCAACCGACGATCGTGCGGCGCGTCCCATGCCCACCGGCCGCGGCCGCGGCCGCAACGAACCGGTGCGCGGCGCCCGCCCCGCCGGCAAACCCGGCGCTGCGACCCCCGGCACCGGTGGTCGCAACATGCCCGTGGCCGTCGCCATGGGTCTGGGCCTCGTCGCGGTGTTCATCGCATTGTTGCTCGTGGGCCCCGTTGCCGCCATGGTGATGGTGGTGGCCGTCATCGGTCTCGCCGCCGTCGAGTTCTTCGGCAAGGTCACCGAGAAGGGCTATCGCCCCGCCACCGTGGTGGGTATCGCCGCCGCGGTGGGGTTCCCGCTGGCCGCCTACTGGGTTGGCGAGCGGGCGCTACCCGTGGTGATGCTGGTGGCCTTCGTGGCGGGGTGTCTCACCTTCATTTCGGCGTCGAGCCTCGAGGCGAGCCCACTGCCCAATATGGCGGTCACATCGCTCGGGCTCATCTGGATTGGTTTCACCGGCGCCTATGCCGCGCTCATCCTGCACGCGTCCACGGTGTCGCTGCTCACCGCAGCGGGGCCCACCAAACATGTGGGTACCGACACGCTATTCCTCATCGCGCTGGCGGTTGTGGCCAACGATGTGGGCGCTTTGTTCATCGGCTCGGCGGCGGGGCGCACTCCGCTGCGCGCGTGGATCAGCCCCAACAAAACGGTCGAGGGCTTGCTCGGTGGCGCAGTGATGACCCTGCTGGCCATGGTGGTGGTTGGTGTGTCCGACAAGAGCACATCGTGGAACAGCACCGGCGATCTCATCATCTTGGGCATCGTCGTGTCGATCATGGCGCCCATCGGCGATCTGGTCGAGAGCATGTTCAAGCGCAACCTCGACGTGAAGGATTTCGGCACCTTGGTGAAGGGCCACGGCGGTGTGCTCGACCGGTTCGACGGGTTCCTCATCACCTTGCCGGCCGTGTACTACCTCATGGAGATCTTGCACCCCTGGGTCACGAAGTAGCCGAACGCTCATGACACGGCGGCGCGTGGCCATAGCCGGGAGCAGTGGCAGCATTGGCACGCAGACACTCGATGTGGTGCGTGCAGAAGGCGACTACGAGATCGTCGGCCTCGGCGTGGGGTCGTCGGTGGATGTGCTCATCGAACAGGCGCTCGAGTTCCGCCCTGCGCTCGTTGCGGTGGCCGACCCTGCGCACCGAGCACGTGTGGCCGAGGCCCTGCCCTTCGCCGAGGTGGTGGGCGATATGGCCGCGCTGGTGGACGTAGCCGATGTGGTGGTGAACGCCGTGGTGGGTTTCGCCGGCCTCCCGGTCACGGTGCACACATTGCAGGCAGGCAAGCGGCTCGCCCTGGCCAACAAAGAGAGCCTCATTGCGGCTGGCCCGGTGGTGCAGCCACTGCGCGCGACCCCGGGTGCCGAACTCGTGCCGGTCGACAGCGAGCACTGTGCGGTTCACCAGTGCCTACGCTCATCGGTGGCGGTGGGGCGTGAAGTGGCACGTGTCGTGCTCACCGCCAGCGGTGGCCCGTTCCGTGGCCGCAGCGCCGAATCGTTGGCCAACGTGAGCGTCGACGACGCCCTGGCACACCCCACATGGAAGATGGGTCCGAAGATCACGATCGACTCATCGACGCTCATGAACAAGGGCCTCGAGGTCATCGAAGCCCACGAGTTGTTCGGCACCCCGTTCGACCAGATCGAGGTGGTGGTGCATCCGCAGAGCGTGGTGCACTCGATGGTGGAGTTCACCGATGGCTGCACCATGGCGCAGTTGAGCATGCCCGATATGCGCCTGCCCATCGGGTACGCGCTGGCCTATCCCGAACGCATCGGCACACCCTTCGGACGTATCGACTGGAGCACTCTGGCGCGGCTCGACTTCGGTCCACCCGATGTCGCCACGTTCCGTTGTCTGGGGCTGGCCTATGCGGCCGGGCGCCAGGGGGGCACGGCGCCGGCATGGCTGAGCGCGGCGAACGAAGTGGCGGTGGAAGCCTTCCTGGCCGGTCGGTTGCGTTGGCCGCAGATCGCTGAGGTGTGCGATGCGGCGCTGCAGCGCTACGAAGCCGACTCGGGCCTCACCGTCGAGGCCGTTGTCACAGCCGATCGTCGGGCGCGCGACGTGGCAGCAGCCGTTATCGCCACTACTGTCAGGTGAGTCATGGCTGAAACGACCTATGTGAAGTTCCGCAATGAGCTGATGGCCGGCGGGGCCGATAACGAACCAGGTGACGACGGTACGGTCGGCGGTCGGCGGGCTGCCATCGGTATCGGCGTCATCATCGCCTTGCTGGCACTGCTCGCGATGTACAGCGTGTGGACGTTCCTGTTCGTGGTGCTACTGCTGGTGTGCATCTTCCTGCATGAGGTGGGGCACTTCGTGACGGCGCGCTGGACAGGCATGAAAGCCACCCAGTTCTTCGTGTTCATGGGGCCGAAGCTCTGGAGCTTCCGCCGCGGCGAAACCGAATACGGTCTGCGCGCCTACCCCATCGGCGCATTCGTGCGCATCATCGGCATGAACAATCTCGATGAGGTCGCCCCGGAAGACGAGCCGCGGGCCTATCGCAACCAGACCTACCCGCGTCGCATGCTGGTCATCACCGCTGGGTCGCTCATGCACATGCTCATCGCCATCTCACTGCTGTTCGGTGTGTACGCCACCAAGGGTGCGCTGGGCGAAACCGGTGAGGTGGGCATTGCCGCCGTCGTGGCAGCAGGCCCGGCCGAAGGCGCCGGGGTGAAGCCGGGCGACAAGGTGCGCTCCATCGACGGCATCGCCGTCACATCGGCCGATCAGTTCGTACACGCCATCCAGGCCCATCAGCCAGGTGAGGCGGCGGCGCTGCTCGTCGACAGAGATGGCAGCGAACTCACCATCGACGTGGGGCTGGGCAGTAACCCCAACCCAGGTGCAAACTTTGGTAAGGCATACCTCGGTGTGCAATCAGCCGATCTGCGCGACTGGCTGCCGATGTCGGTGGCGAGTGCTGCCAAGCGCAGTGTCACCGACCTGTGGACGCAGGCCTGGCAGAGCGCCGGTGGCGTGGTGAAGGTGCTCAACCCGGTGAACATCTGGCAGCACGTCAGCGGCAGCAACACCGACCCGTCGACGCAACCCACCACGGTGGTGGGTGTGAGTCGCTTCAGCGACCTGGTGGGCAACGACACCGGCATCGCCGGTGTGTTGCTCATGCTGGCCGGTGTGAATGTGTTCGTGGGCCTGTTCAACATGTTCCCGCTGCTGCCCCTCGATGGGGGGCATGCCGCCATGGCCACCTACGAGCGGCTGCGCAGCCGCAAGGGTCGGCCGCCGTACCACGCCGACGCGGCGAAGATGATTCCCGTGGCCATGGCCACCATGGTGGCGCTGGGCTTCTTGATGTTGTCGGGGTTGTACCTCGACTTCTTCCGTCCGGTGCGTTGACGACCACTCGTACTGGCACACTGGTGGGGTGAGCACGCACATCGGTTTCGAACGTCGCACCACTCGCCAACTGCATGTCGGGAAAGTGCCGGTAGGTGGCGGAGCACCCATCACGGTGCAGTCGATGACCATCACGAAGACCGCCGATGTGGAAGGCACGCTGCAGCAGATCTACGCATTGGCGGCTGCCGGTTGCGACATCGTGCGCTGCACCTGTAACGAACCTGAGGCGGCCGAGGGGCTGGCCCGCATCGTGCCCCGGTCGCCCATTCCCGTCATCGCCGACATCCATCATCAGTACAAGATGGCCATGGCGGCCATGGAGGCAGGGGTGCACGGGCTGCGCCTGAACCCGGGAAACATCCGCAAGCCCGAGCACATCAAGGCCGTAGCCATGGAGGCCAAAGATCGCGGCCTTCCCATCCGCATCGGAGTGAACGGTGGCTCACTCGACCCGGCGCTCTACGAGAAATGGGGCGGTATTCGCCCCGAGGCCATGGTCGAGAGCGCGCTGCAGGAGATCGCCTACTTCGACGAGGTGGGGTTCACCGACTACAAGATCAGCGTGAAGGCCTCGAGCGTGCCGCTGATGGTCGAGGCCTATCGCCAACTGAGCGAGCGCACCGACGCGCCCCTGCACCTCGGCGTCACCGAAGCAGGGCCGCCGCCTGCTGGTTTGGTGAAGGCCACCGCCGGTATTGCCACGCTGCTGCTCGAAGGCATCGGCGACACCATTCGGTATTCGCTCACGGCCGATCCGGTGGAGGAAGCACGGGCGGGTCGCCAACTGCTGGAAGCACTGGGCCTGCGCGAGCGTAAGAACGTCGACCTCATCGCCTGCCCGAGCTGCGGTCGGGCCGAGATCGACGTCATCGATGTGGCCAAGCGGGCCATGGAGGCGTTTGGCGATCGCAAGATTCCTTTGCAGGTTGCGGTGATGGGCTGTGTGGTGAATGGGCCCGGCGAGGCACGTGAAGCCGACCTCGGCATCGCCGCCGGCAACAAGCGCGGTCACCTGTTCGTGAAGGGTCGCAATGTGGCTGTGGTGCCCGAGGCCGACATGGTGGAGGCGCTAGTCGAGTGGGCCGAGTTCATCCACGAGCACGGAACCGATGCGGCGCTGGCGCGGGTCGACACCGCGCTCGCCGAGCGCGAGGCGGCAAAAGATCGCGCCAAGTTGCTCGACGACAAGGGCGCCGATGCCAACCACGCCGAGGAAAGGATCGTCGAGATCCGACGAACCGTCGCCGGCGACTGACCCCGTCGACGCGATGGCCATGCGCCGCTAGCATCGCGTGCATGTCCGTCACTGCGGAACGCCCATCGATCGGCCTCACCTGGGAAGCCTTCATCGAGTTGCCCGAAGAGCAGCTCCGACGCGCCGAGTTGCACGATGGTGAGGTGGTGCAGATGGCACCTGCCGGACGACCGCATCAATTGACATTGACCAACCTCATCATGGCTCTCGGGTTGTGGGCCCGTGAGGCGGGTGGCGAGCTCGTGCCCGACCCGCATGTGCGCATCGCCTTGCGTTGGGGCTACCAACCCGATCTTGCTTGGTACTCGCCCGAGCGAGTGCCGACGCAGGGGTACTGGTCGGTTGCGCCCGATCTCGCGGTCGAAATCCTCTCGCCTTCCACACGTCGGCGCGATCTACTGCGCAAGCCCACGCACTACTTCTCGGTCGGTGTTCGTGAATTGTGGTTGGTCGACTGCGAGGAGCGGGTGTTGCAATCGCTGCGGCCCGATGGCGGCTTCGACGAATTCGTCGATGGCGACGATGTGGTGTCGAGCCTGGTGCCCGGGTTCTCGGCGCCCGTGGCTTCGCTCATTGCTCCGTTGTTGTGACGGCAGCCTCTTCCACCCGGAACACGGTTGCTTCACCCGTGAGCGTGATGGTGTCGCCAGGGGCCAGGTAGCCGGCCTGCCCGCGAGCGAGGTGGTCGGTGCCACCATCGGTGCACAGCAGGAGTTCGCGTCCGGTGGCGGTGTGGGTGAACGTGTCGTCGATCTCGTGGCGCCACAGCCGGAAGGGCGTGTCGCCAGTTTCGTAGCACCAGTTACCCGGCCCGTGCGCGCTCGCAGGTGTGCGCGGTTCGACGAGCGGGGTAATGTCGAGCACCGCCAGCAGTTCTTCCA
>JBAXQV010000183.1:0-6000 GCA_037131575.1 Actinomycetota bacterium | reverse complement strand
GCCTCGATGTGGGTGTGGGTGCGCACGACCGCGAAACGTTCCAGATGATGCACGCCGAGCGTCCGGTGGCCGAGGCGCTGCGCGATGTGGTGGTGTATGTCGAACAACTCCGTGCCCCGGGCGTGCCGGCCCACCCGCTGAATCGACTCGCGGCGAGCCGGTTGTTACGAGCGCGGCTCATGGCCGACCCCTCGGCCCTCGACCTCGAGGCGTTGCTCCCGGCCGCACCGCCCACCCCGCGCCTCAATCTCAAAAATGAAGTGCCCTGTGCGGCTCGCACGCCCGATGGTTCCACGGTGGTGGTGTGCAGTACCGGCATCGACCTCGACGCCGTGGTGTTCGCTGCCGATGCCACGCTTCGACACGGGGCGCAACGCTGCCTCGTGGTGGTGCCACCTCGCGACCTCGTCGACATCCAACATCGCCTCGCTGCGCTGGTGCGCATACCCACGCAACTGGTGGCCGCGCCGCTCGCCCACGTCAGCGCCTAGCCTGGAGTCGTCGTGATCGATCGTCTGGCTGCTGTGGAAGATGAGTACTCGTTGCTCGAGGCCAGCCTTGCCGACCCGGAGGTGCTAGCCGATCAGGTGGCGCTACGTGATGCGTCGAAGCGGTACAAAGATCTCACCCCGCTGGTCGAGGCATTGCGCCGCCACCGGGTGCGAGTCGGCGATGCCGAAACGGCGCGTGAACTGCTGAATGCCTCATCGGGTGATGAACGCGAGTCGTGGCGTGCCGAACTCACCGAAGCCGAAGCCGAGGTGGCCGCACTCGAAGATGAGATCCGCACGCTCATGCTGCCCAAGGACCCCAACGATGGGCGCGCCGTCATCATCGAGATCCGCGGTGCCGAAGGTGGCGAAGAGGCCAACCTGTTCGCCCGCGACCTGTTCGAGATGTACCGCTCGTACGCGTCGATCGAGGGGTGGCAGTTCGAGGTGTTGTCGAGCGACAGCAGCAGCCTCGGCGGTTTCAACCAGGTCACCTTCTTGGTACGCGGCGATACCGCGTGGAGTCACCTCAAGTTCGAAGGCGGCCCGCACCGGGTGCAGCGCGTGCCGGTCACCGAGAGCCAGGGTCGTATTCACACCTCGTCGGCAACGGTGCTCGTGCTGCCCGAGGCAGATGAAGTAGATGTTGCCATCGACGAACGCGATCTCGACATCGACGTGTATCGCTCGAGCAGTGCGGGTGGGCAGAGCGTGAACACCACCGACTCGGCGGTGCGCATCACCCACCGACCCACCGGTGTGGTGGTGACCATGCAAGACGAACGCAGCCAGTTGCAGAACAAGGCGCGCGCCATGACCGTGCTGCGCTCGCGGCTGTTGCAACTCGCCCGCGACGAACATGAGGCGGCGATGAGCATCGAGCGCCGGTCGCAGGTGGGCGGCGGTGGGCGCAGCGAGAAGATCCGCACCTACAACTTCAAAGAGAACCGACTCACCGACCATCGCATCGGCCTCACCATCTACCGGCTCGCCGACGTGTTGGCCGGGCACCTCGGTGAAGTGGTCGATGCACTCATCGCCGATCAGCGGGCGCGACAGCTGGCTTCTGGCGAGTGAGCGACGGCACCATCTCCTGGCGCCAGTTGTGGGCCGAGACCGAGCGCGCCGTGGGTGACCGATCGGTGGCTCGATGGTTGTGTGAGGAAGCCAGCGGTGCCGAAGGTGGCGAGTTCCTCGGTGTTCTGTCCGACGCCGCCACGGAACGCGCCGTCCATCGTCTCGACACGATGATCGCGCGGGTGCGCGCAGGCGAGCCCGTGCAGTACGTGCTGGGGCACTGGTCGTTCCGTCATCTCGACCTGTTGGTCGACCCGCGGGTGCTCATCCCTCGCCCGGAGACCGAGCTGTTGGTCGAGTACGCCATTGCGGCGGTGGCCCAGCGACCGCGTCCACTGGTGGTGGTCGATCTCGGCACCGGCTCGGGGGCGATCGGGCTGTCGCTGGCCACCGAGTTGCGTCACGATGGTCTCGCGGTGTGGCTCACCGATGTGTCGCCCGACGCGCTCGACGTGGCGCGTGCCAATACCGCGGGTGTGGGCCGGGCTGCGGCGCATGTGCGGGTGGCCGCTGGGTCGTGGTTCGAGGCGTTGCCCGAGTCGTTGCGTGGCTCGATCGATCTGGTCGCCAGCAACCCGCCCTACATCGATGTTGACGATGAAGCGGTCGAGCCGATCGTGCGCAATTACGAACCTGGCCTGGCGCTGTTTGCGCCCCACGAGGGTCTCGCCCATGTGCGCACCATCGTCGCTGAGGCGATCGATTGGCTGGCCCCGGGTGGCACGTTGATCGCCGAGATCGGGGCAACACAGGGTGCGGTGGTGGCTGCCGCGTTGGTGGCTACCGGCTACGTCGACGTACAGGTGCGCGCCGACCTCGCTGGCCGCGACCGATTCGTTCAGGCGAAGCGAGCCGCCACCTGACCGAGGAGGCTCTCCTCGGCCGGGTCGATGTCGTCGTCCACCTGGGCCACATCGCGGGCGGCGGAGAACACCGAGCTGCGCAGTACCGAACTGGTGATGCGGGCGTCGATGTCGTCGAGTAGGTCGTCGATGCAGTCGTCGCCGATGGCAGCGCGCACCTTGGCCATCGATTCGCCGATGTACCGGTCGAAGTCGAACGTGTCGGAGGCGAACCCCTGATCGGCGGCGATGTCGCGCATCACGTCGAGTTCGTCGACGGTGACGCGGTGGTCGGCCACCATGACCAGAGTGAGGAGATCGACCACTGCCTGGTGCTCGCGGTCGGCGGTGGCGTGCACCGACACCTGGGCGTAGAGATCCTTCAACTCCTGGTTCATGGCCTCGACGCTAGTTCAGCCGAGCGCGCGGCGAAGGAAGTCGAGTTGATGCAGCAGTAGGTTCTCGGCCACCACTTCCTGGGGCGTCATGTGGCTGACACCTACCAAGGCCAGCAGTTCGTGCGGTTTGCCCGCGGCCAGCAACGCCGAACTGAGCTGCAGACTGTGCGCGGCCACCACGTTGTCGTCGGCCAAACCGTGTACCAACAACAGCGGCCGGGTGAGCTTGTTGGCCAGGGGCAGCAGGCTCGACACGGCGTATGGCGTGGCATCGAGGGTCGGATCGCCGAGATACCGCTCGGTGTAGTGAGTGTCGTACAGGCGCCACTCGGTGACCGGCGCGCCGGCCACAGCGGCGTGGAACACATCGGGCCGGCGGAGCACCGCCAACGCAGCGAGGTAACCACCGAAACTCCAGCCGCGGATGGCCACGCGGGTGAGGTCGAGTTCGGGGTGCAGGGCTGCTGCGGCGAGCAGTGCATCGACCTGATCGTCGAGCGGTGCCGTGGCCAGGTCGAGGTGCACCTCGCGCTCCCATGCACTGCCTCGGCCAGGGGTGCCCCGTCCGTCGGCCACCACCACGGCGAAGCCCTGGTTCGCGAACCACTGCGAGGTCGCATAGGCGTTGTAACTGCTGATCACACGCTGAGCGTGCGGGCCGCCGTAGGGGTCGAGCAGCACGGGGAGAGGGCTACCGTCGTGGCCCTCGGGGAGCAGCACGGCGGTGGCGATGCGCCGCTCGCCGAGGTGGTGCACCACGGGCCGCGGGTGTACCAGTGGCGCTTCGGCGAACGACTCGAGTGTCGCCCCGCCGGGAATGCCGGTGACCGCGCCGGGTGCGTCGAGATGGGCTGCCCGCACCACCAACGGTTTGCCACCCGACACCGTGTGCACCCCTGGGGTTTCAGTGAGTCGGCTCACGGCGATGCCATCCCAGCGGTACACGTGCTGCACCGTGGCATCGTCGAGCGGGTTGCCGAGGAAGGTGATGGTGTCGGCCACGTGGGCCACCGAACGCACCTGCACATCGAGCGGCGTGATGTCGGTGCCGTCGACCAGCAAGCAGCGGCGGCCCCCTCGGTCGGCGGCCACGACGAGGCGGCCATCGCTCAGCCGTGCCGGGCTACCGGGCACCAGTTCCACCCACGCGTCATCGCGGTCGGTGAACAGCGGCCAGGTACCGCCCGTCACCGGGTCGGCCTGCAACACGGTGAGAGTGCGTTGGTCGCGGGCTTGCACCGTGATGAGCAGTCGCTGTGGGTCGGCCCAATTCACATCGGCCAGGTAGGGGAGCGCATCTCGATCCCATTCGATCTCCACCGAACCACCGTCGAGCGCCAGTACGTGCAGGGTGACATCGGGGTTGGCCGTGCCCGCCGCCGGATAGCGAACCACGGTGGGTGCTTCCGATGGTTCGGCGGGGTTGGCGATGTGCCACTGCTGCACGGCGGCGTTGTCGACGCGGCAGGCCGCCACCGCGTTGCCGTCGGGGCTCCACCAGAACCCGCGGAAGCGGTCCATCTCCTCGGCGGCAATGAAGTCGGCGCTACCCCAGGTGACGTCGGGGATGGATTCTCCGGCCAGTTCCCAACTGCTGCCGTCGAGTTCGGCGATGCGCAGCGTGGCCCCGCTCACGTAGGCGATGCGTTGAGCCAGCGGGTCGGGACGGGCGTCGAACACGGGCCCCTGCGCGGGCAACTCGCGAGCGCGTGCGCTCAGCAAGCCAGCCGTGAAGAGACGACCTGCCAAGGTGAACGTGGCCACGGTGACGGCGGCGTCGGTGGCGAAACTGGTGATCCCGCCCGCACCTTCGCGCATGCGCTCGCGGCGAGCACGCTCTTCGGGTGGCAACGAGTCGTCGTCGACTGCGCCCGAAGCCAGCAGTTGCACCGGGTCGGCCACCAGTTGTGCCGATGCGTCGGGAGTTTGCACCCACAGGCAGTTCACCGGGTCGTCGCCGGCACGGCTGCGCAAGAACACGATGCGCTGTTCGTCGGGCGACACCAACACATTGCGCGGTTCGCCGAGCGTGAAGCGTTGGGTGCGTGCGTATTGCCGTGGGAACGTGTCGCTCATCGTCGGTGCACGGTAGCGGAGGGTGGTGGCTACGCGCCCGGCACGACCAGGATCTTTGCGTGTGTCTCGGGGTTGCCGAGGTCGCGGAACGCCTGCGGCACACCGTCGACGTTCACGGTGCCGGTGAGCCACGACGACAGGTCGACTCTGCCCTCGGCGATTGCGTGCAACGACGAGCCGAACTCCTCGGGTGTGTAGGCGAGCACGAACTGAATGCTCAGTTCGCGACCGATGCCCAACAGAGGGTGGATGCGGTCTTCTTGCATGCACACGCCCACCACCACGATGCGTGCATCACGCGGCGCCATACGCATGGCCTGTTCGATCATTCCCGGTACGCCCACGGCCTCGAAGATCACCAGCGGCTTGACACCGTCGACGCGGCGCCATGCCTCGATGGCGGGTGTGTCGCGAGGGTCGACCACCACATCGGCTCCGAGTTGTTCGGCGAGTTGGCGGCGCTTGGGGCTGAAGTCGGCCGCCACGATGGGGCCGATACCGCGCATGCGCAGATCGGCGATGCATGCCAGGCCCACCGGCCCGCACCCCAGCACCAGCGCGGCGTCGCCCACAGCGATGCGACTCTTCGCCACGGCGTGTACGCCCACTGCGAGCGGTTCGGTGAGTGCGGCCAACTCGGCAGGCAACCCGGCGGGCACCTTCATGCTGAGCATCTCGCTGAGCACCATCATCTCTGCGTACCCACCGTTGTAGCGGTTCGAGTAGCCCAGCGGGTGCAAGCCCTCGGCATCGAACGTCACCGGCATGCTCACCACCACGTCGCCGACCTTCAGGTTGCTCACCCCGGCGCCGAGGTCGATCACTTCGCAGCAGAACTCGTGGCCCATCACCGTGTCGTGGGCGGGGTCGAACTGCTTGGGTGCCATCGGGTCGGCGGGTCGTCCGTCGTCGAGCGTTGCGCCCAACTGGCGGGTCTCTGCACCGTAGGCCAAGGTGTGCAGGTCGCTGCCGCAGATACCGCAGGCGAGCACCTTGGTGAGCACCTGGCCGGGGCCAGGAGTGGGGTCGGGCAGGTCGTCGACCCGCATCTGCCAGTTACGCATCACGGCTGCACGCATACCGCCACCGTACCCCGAGCCACAAACGCCCCCTAAC
>JBAXQV010000182.1:0-6140 GCA_037131575.1 Actinomycetota bacterium | reverse complement strand
TCGGGGTCGACGTTCACGGTTTCGGCGATGCTGGGTTCCGTACATGGAGTCACGTCGGGGGTCGACACGTCGAGCCGCGGGGCGCCCGTGTACTCAACCTGCCCGGCCACGGTGTTGTCGTCAACACCGCATCCGAGGTACTCGAGGCCGGCTGGGACGTAATCGTCGACCATCACTGCGTTCGTGGCGGCCACCGTGTTGTTCTTCACCGTAAGGGTGAAGGTGGTGGGGTGATCGTGCACACCGCGTACCAACTTGGTGCTGCTCGTTGCGTTCGTCTTCACCAACGTGATCGGCACCACTTTGGTGCTCATGGCCGGCGCCACAGCCGATGCGGTGCTCGACGACACAACGCCGGTACCGCTATTCATCGTCGGCGCGGTGCCCACCGCCGAGTTCACGTACACAGTGGCTGTCTGCGCGATGACATTGTTCACCTTCACCTTGGTGATGTCATGCGCGATGGTGAACTTGAGGGTGAAACAGCCGCCAACCTGCAAGTCGCCGAGGTTCTCCCACCACAGCGACGTGGCGCCGGTGGTGGTGTTCACCCGCGAACGAGTCAGTGCTGAACTGCCCGAGCTGTTCACATACGACGTACCTGCCGGAACCACATCGGCGATGCCAAGGTTGTACACCGGCAACGACGTGGTGTTACAGGCCGTGAGTTCTACGGGCAGGGTGGCGCCTGCCAACACCGTGGCATCGACCTTCTTGCTGAGTGTGAGCCCACCCACAGGCGGCGCTGCCAACGTGGCTGCGTACGGAGGCATGTTGGCGACGCCCACGGTGAGCAGCGTCGCAGCGGTGCCCACACGCGCCAACGTGTAGCCCATTCCACGCGGCCGCACGCGATCGGTGATGCGTTCGCGGTGAAGTTGCGGCCATTCGATTCGTCCGCGAGAGACGCGGTCGACCCACAGGGTGACGTATTCGTCGATGGCCTTGCGGCCGATGCCACCGATGAGACGCAGCCCCACCATGGTGCCGCCATCCACCGAGCGAGCGCGCACCACTTGGCCGCGCAGTTCGATGGGTGGGCGATCGCCCGGAATGAGGCGCACGGTGACCGTGCTGAGCATGTCGACACTGCCGGCAACGAACAGACCGAGGCCATCGGCACCCAGGTCGACCACTTCGGCCGCCACGGCACCCACCGCGGCGCGCATCGGCATGGGGGCACGACGACTGGCGCGGAGATACTTCGAACGCGAGATCAGGCTCAACGCCATGAGCATGGGCACCAGCGTCACCATGCCCACTGCCAACAGCGCGAGGTCGGTGCTCTTCAGCCGCTCGGGTACGCCCCAACCGAACATCGCCGACAGCGAGCGAGCCGCCAGGGCCAGTTCGAGCGCCACCACCAGCACCAACGTGGCTCGGCGGGTGCGCAGCACTTCACGCCGATCGCGCACCACGGAATCATCGGTATGGCCGTGCACCCGACGTTGCGGCACCACGGCACGGGCGACACCGGCAAGCGAGACAGCGATTTCGTCGGCATCCGACTGCCCCTGCGTGCCCGGGCGCAACAGACCACCCGACAGCATCGAACGAGCCGCCGTGGCGAGCGCGTGGCCGGTGACAGTGAGCCCGATGAGCACCAACCCCACCGTGAACGGGAAGCGCCCCACCACGATCATTGCGATCACCGCACTGGTCATCAGCGCGTAGACCGCACCGGCCAGATCATCGAGGATGGTGCGCAGATGCACCAGGCGGCTGCGCCACGGCAGGCCGCGCATCGTCAGCGGCGAACGCCGACTGAACGCCGTGCGAGTGCGGCTGGCGACAGCACTCACGGCATCGCGTTTGATGGCGACCGTCGGCAGGTCGCCCTGGGCGATTGCCAGAGTGCCGCGCACGCTGCGGCCGTACCAGCCACGTGCCTGCAGGGCCACAGTGGCACCGAGTGCGCCCTGAGCGAGCCCGGCTGCCTGGATGGCGCGTACCTGCACGATGGCACCGGCGCCGGTGAACGGTGCAGCCCGCCACCCGTCGACGATGGGGCCGACGCGGAGTTGTTCGAGATGCTCGCGAGGCCGACGGTGTTCGGGGGCCACGGGCGAGGTCTGCACCCAGGCGCAGCCGCGATCGAAGTAGCGCGCCAGGCCATGCAGCGCGCGCGGTACCACGGCAGTGGAGGCGGTGGTGAGGGCGAGGAAGGTCTGCGACGCATTCGCCACCGCAACGGCCATGCCGTCGTCGAAGCTGCCCTTCGAACGGAACCAGCGCACGCCGAGCCGGCTGGCCAGGTCGTCGAGGCGCGGGTCGGCGCCCACCAGCAGCACTCGGTCGGCTGAGGTGGCGTCGATGGCGGCCACCACGGCAGTACGCACGCTCGGCATCGACTCGCCAGCAGCGATGACGGCCACTTCGGTGAGTGCTACCAGTTCAGCGGCGCGGGTCTCCGACAGGCGCGGTCCGCGCTCGGCGAGCGGCGAACCGGTGACGAAGACGAACAGCCCGAGGCGGACGAGCCCGTAGACCTGAGCGATCAACACCGGTACGAACAGCCACCACGCTTGCCCGCCGGCCACGAACAGTTCGAACAGCAGGGTCGCACACAGCGCGACACAAGCGGCAATGCCGAAACCGCGCCCTGTCCGTGGATCGCTTGCTGCCATAGGTGGTCCTTCGCTCACTCGATGTGAAGAACCGTCCGGTTTCCAAGGGCAGTGTCAACCGGAAATGTTGATTGCCACGCTCCGCGGCGTCAAGAGTTGATCAAACTGGGGCTGATTGCCCCCGCGATACGCCCGAGCAGGGCGATTTGCTGGCGTTCCCGGGTGTGGAACAGGCGTTGTGGACGCCCGATGACCACCGCTACCCCACTGTCACCAAGGCGGGTCCAGGCCAAATCGCCAGGGGCGCCGGCGGCCTGCTCTGCGGCCGTGAGGTGGCTCGAACCGGCCAGAAAGGCTGCCAACCAGGCGGTATCGGGTCCAGCGCCGAGCGTCACGTGCGAGCGACCGGTGGTGGTGTCGAGTGCGGTCACCCATGCCGCGTCGGTGCAATCGGCCATGGCGGCGCAGAACACTTCCAGACGCTCATCGACACTGGCCTCGGCGGTGGCGGCGACGATTTCGAGGGCCAGTAGGCCCGCATCGGGGCGTTCAGCGGCGATACGGCGCACGTCTTCGATGGCCACGCCGTCGACCTGACCGATTTCGGCCACCAATTGATCCATCAGGCCGGCCTGAGGCAACACGACGGTGAGTTCGTCGACCGCCTGACCGCCGCCGCGCTCGAGGATGTCGATGCCCACCACGTCGGCTCGCAATGCACCGATACGACTGGCCACCTGGCCGAGCGCGCCAGGGCGATCGGGTAACCACACTCGTACGACGCACGTTTCCATCCCTTCACCCTAGGGACACTTCATTTCCAACAATGGCGCGGCTCTGTAACGGGAATGTGAACGCGTCGGCACTCCTTCACGCCCGCTCGTCGGGTACCTAGGTGAATTGGCGCAAGTGTGCGAACATGGCCGCATGGCCAACGAACTACCCGACGACTGCATCCATGTGGTGATCGAGATCCCCCGCGGAAGCCGCAACAAGTACGAAATCGACCACGAAACCGGTCGTGTTTTTCTCGATCGACGCCTGTTCACCGCCACCACGTATCCCGCCGATTACGGCTTCATCCCCGACACGCTCGGCGGCGACGGCGACCCCCTCGACGCCCTGGTGCTGCTCGAAGACCCGGTGTACCCAGGCGTGTGGGTGCAAGCACGGCCCGTTGGTGTGCTGTACATGCGCGACGAGGCCGGCGAAGACGCCAAGGTCATCTGTGTACCGCCGCGTGAACCGCGTTGGCAGGGTGTGAACGACATCAGCGACCTCACCCCGCAACTGGTCGACGAGATCCAGCACTTCTTCGAGGTGTACAAAGCGCTCGAACCGGGGAAGGATTCGTCGACCGCCGGCCTCGCCGGTCGCGATGCGGCCTGGCGTGAAATCTACGCAGCGCGTGCCAGCTACAAGCCGCACACACCGCAGCACTGAGCGGCACCTGCGGCGATTCCGGCAGGTTCAGTGCACGTCGGCCAGCAGCGCGGCGCCCACGGCACCGGCGCGTTCGCCGAAATGGGCCACCACCAGCGATGGGTGGGGGCGCAAACTCGGTGAGTAGAGCAACGCGCCGAACCACTGCTTGATCGGTTGCAGGTACAGGTCGCCCGATGCCGCCAGGCCTCCACCAATGACGAAGAGGTCGGGGTCGAGGATGTTGGCGAGGTTCACCAAGCCCAGTGCCACCCAACGGGCGAATTCATCGATGAGCACCACTGCCTGGGCATCGCCTTCGCGGGCGGCGGTTTGCACATGTTCGCCGCGTACCTCGTCGATGGCACCACCCACCAGTGCGCGGACCCGCTCGAGACGGCCGTCACGTACAGCTTGGCGGGCCAACATGGCCAGGCCCGAACCCGAGGCATAGCGTTCCCAGCATCCGTTGCGGCCGCACGGGCACAACGGGCCGTTGGGGTCGACCACCATATGGCCGATCTCACCGGTGAAACCGTTGGCGCCGCGCAACAAGGCTCCCCCGGCCACGATGCCCCCACCGATACCGGTACCGAGCGTCACCACTACGGCATCGCGGGCATCCTTTGCCGCACCGACTTGCCATTCGGCCACGGCCGCGCAGGTGGCGTCGTTGTCGACGTGGACGGCCATGTCGAGGCGCTCACGCAGGAGCCGGCCCACGCCGAAGTCGTTGATGTCGACCAGGTTGGGGGCAGCACGCAACACGCCGTCACGGGTGACCAAACCGGGCACCCCTACACCGATGCCGGCCGTCGGCCGCAGTTCACGCACGAACTCGACCAGGCCGTCGATGATGGCGTCGGGTCCCTTGGGGGTTGGCCGACGTTGTTCGTCGATCACCGTGCCGTGTTCGTCGAGCACGACGCCGAGGAACTTGGTGCCCCCCACATCGATACCCACCCGACGGGTGGTCACGATTCGGCTCGCGCCTTCAATTCCCGAACGGTGTTGAGGATGCGCACTTCCGCGCGCCGCTTCACGAAACCGGGCAACGGCACCACCAGTTCGATGGTGAGGTCATACCGCACTTCGGTGCCACCGTCACTGGTGGCCGACAGGTGGTAGGCGCCGTCGATACGACTCATGATGTCGCCCCGCACCAGCCGCCACGCAAGCACCTGAGGGGCATTGCTGTAGTCGTAGGCCAGGGTGTAGTGCGTGCTGCGGCCGAGGGCAGAAGCACGGAATTCGACCTCGGTGGGCCGCCCCTCACTATCGCGAGCGTGAACCGTTGCCGACTTCACATCCTTGGCCCATTCGGGGTAGCGCTCGATGTCGACGGCGATGGCCCACACGGTTGCGGGCGGTGCGGCGATGATGGTGGTCTGCGAGGCCTGTTCTGCCATGGTTAGTTTCTAGTCGATTCGACGGTTCGAAGGTTGGACAGATCGTTCGAGGCGCCTACCAAATCTTCCATGGCGCACGGCCCACAGCCCGTTCATGGCGAGCCCGAACATGGGCACGAGGATGCCGAACGCCAGCGCGTTCACCTCGGTGCCGCTCAACCCCACGGCTCCGTAGATGGCCGCGGCCAGGCTCAGCACCACCTGCGCGACCAGTGCCAGGGTCATCGTGCGCTTCACGTTGGCCGGTGCGGTGCGGCCGGTGAGGAGGAACAGGTTGGCGACGCCGATCTCGTCGGTGCGCGACCGGTCGAGGGCGCGCACGTATGCGGTGAGGCAGCCCGCAGCACCGATGGCGAACAGCGTCATCGACACCACGATCAGCAGCACCTGTGCCGGGCGGTGATTTCGGAGCGGCACCGCCACGGCCAGGGTGAGCGCGAACAGTGCAGTGCCGAGCACATCGGCACGCACCGGCCAGGCGTGTTCGGCGCTGGTGGGCTGGTCGCTGGTGGGCTGGTCGTCCATGTTCACTTCATCCTGGCAGGGCACCCAGCGAGCGCCCCAACCGCTCGGCCAAGACGTCGTAGGAGAATTCTGTCACCGCACGTTTCCTGCTGGCCTCCCCCATCGCCCGACGGCGCTCGGGGTCGTCGAGCAACGCAGCGAAAGCTGCCGCCACCGCATGCACATTGTCCGGGCGGTCGATTACCAGGCCGGTTTCGCCATCGGCCACTGCCTCGGC
>JBAXQV010000181.1:0-6217 GCA_037131575.1 Actinomycetota bacterium | reverse complement strand
CCACCCCATCCGAGTCGCACGCCCCCATCCGAGTCATCCAGCGATATGCGAGTACTTCGGCGCACCCAGGGTGCACGAAACGACTCGGATGGACAGGGGAGTGGGGCTATTCGATGGTGCCGTAGGCGCCCTGCTGGCCGGCTGCGTGTGCAGCCTTCACCTCGTCGATCGACTCGTGCAGGTCGGCCACGAAGGCGTCGATACGACCAGCATGCACGGCGTTCACCGTGCAGTGCAGCGACGACGGTGGGCCTTGCCGGTCGACGTACCAGCCACGGCGCCACAGCGCGTCGGCAACGGCGAACACGTCGAGCGCCTCGGGGTCGGCGGCCACGAACGACAGCAACATCGTGTCGGGGACTGCCAGCAAACGGAGGTCGGGGTGAGCGGCGATGGAGTCGGCCAACTGCTCGGTCGCCGTGCGCGCCGCCGCGGTGAGGCGCAGGTATCCGTCGTCGCCGAGGTACTGCATCACCGCCCATGCCGCACCCATCGACCCACCGCTCTTGGTGCCCAAGATGCCAGACGAGCCGTACACGCCACCCAGCCAATTGTCGGTGACGAAGGTCTGGTGGGCGCGCAACTGCTTCGAGCGATACATGATGACCGATGCACCTTTGGCCGTGTATCCGAACTTGTGCAGATCGACCGACATGCTGGTGACACCCGGAACGGCGAAGTTCCACGGCTCAACCGGGTAGCCGAGCCGCGCGAGGTAGTGCAGCGTGACCCCACCCATGCACGCATCGACGTGGCAGTTGATGTCGCGCTCGGCGGCGAGGGCGGCGATCTCGGTGATCGGGTCGACCACGCCCTGCGGGTACTGCGGCGCCGACCCCACCACCAGCACGGTGTTGTCATCGATGGCAGCAGCCATTGCGGAGGCGTCGGCACGCCAGTCGGCACCCACCGGCACACGGCGGCTCTCGAGCCCGAAGTAATAGCAACCCTTCTCGAAGGCGGCGTGGGCCGAGGTGGGCAACACCACATTGGGCCGTTCGATGCCGCGCTCGCGCCGACCGCGCTCGCGTGATGCCTTCACCGCCATGAGCAGGCTTTCGGTGCCGCCGCTGGTCATGAAACCTGCGGCGTCGGGGCCGGCACCGAGCCAGGTTCCAGCGATGTCGACCACCTCGGCCTGGATGCGGCGCAGGCTCGGGAAGGCATCGGTGTTCAGCGCGTTCTCACCGCTGAACCGGCGATACGCCTCATCGGCAACGTTGGCCACATCGTCGCCGGCGTAGTAGGCGAGCGTGAACGCCCGGCCCTCGCGCCAACGCACATCGTGCTGCTTCATCTGGTCGAGCGTGCCGAGCACCTCGGCGGCGGGCAGTCCGTGCTGGGGGAGCGACATGGAGGAAAAGTACCCCAGCCCGCATCGAATCGTCGCGTACGCTCGCCGAATGCCTTCTGAGATCGACGAGCGACACTGGGCCGACGACTTCCTGCTCGACCCCACGGTGACCTTTCTGAACCATGGCTCGTTCGGTGCATGCCCCAAGCCGGTGTTCGCCGAGTACCAGCGGTTACAACTCGCCATGGAACGTCAGCCTGTGGAGTGGCTCGGGCGACGCAGCGACGACCTACTCGCCGCAGCCCGTGGCCGGCTCGCCGAGTACGTCGGAGCCGAGGCCGACGACCTGGTGTTCGTGCCGAACCCCACCTATGCCGTGAGCATCGTGGCCCGCAGTCTGAGCCTGCAACCGGGAGATGAGGTACTGACCACCGACCACGAGTACGGCGCGATGAACCGAACGTGGCGGGTGGTGTGCGCAGCCGCCCAGGCGATGTACGTGCAAGCCCACATCGCCGTACCCGTCACCACTCACGATGCCTTCGTCGAGCAGTTCTGGGCTCACGTGACACCGCGCACCAAGGTGATCTTCCTCAGCCATCTCACCAGTGAGACAGCCCTGGTGTTCCCGGTGGAGGAGATCTGCGCTCGAGCCCGAGCCGCTGGCATTCTCACCATCGTCGACGGCGCGCATGTGCCCGCCCACCTTCCGCTCGACCTGCGCGCTGTGGGTGCCGACGTGTACACCGGGGCCTGCCACAAGTGGCTGTGCGCACCGAAAGGCGCCGCCTTCCTGTGGGTACGCCGCAACGTGCAACCCACCATCAAACCGTTGGTGGTGAGTTGGGGATGGGAGCCTGCCGAGCCCGGTCCGTCGCCGTTCATCGATCATCACCAGTGGCAGGGCACCCGCGACCTCAGCCCATTCCTGGCCGTGTCCGCAGCAATCGACTATCAAGCCCAGCACGATTGGGATGCCGTGCGCGAGCACTGCCACGCCGCCACGGTGCAAGCCAGCGCGCGTCTCCACACCGTCACCCAGTGCGAACCGCTGAGCCCCGAACTCACCGGCAACCCGACGTCACCACTGTGGTACGGCCAGATGGTGGCCATCAGGCTTCCTGACCGCGTGGACGTGGGCGAGCTGAAGCGGCGGCTCTACGACGAGCACCGCGTCGAGGTGCCGGTGTACCGCTGGAACGGCGTGCCCATCGTGCGGGTGTCGATACAGGTGTACAACACTCCCACCGATGTGGAGCGGCTCGCAACCGCACTGACCTCGTTGCTCTGACCCACGGCACCGCGTCGGATGGGCGACTAACGTGCCGGGGATGGGGATGCCTCGCGACATCGGCGTGATCGACTTGATGCTGGGCATTCCCGAGCCCGGAATGCGTGCCCACTGGTACGACTTCCTGAAGCCCAACCTGCGCGACGCCGACAGCCAGGCCATGGCGATGCCGGCCCAGTACTTGTTCAAGGACATCCCCGACGACCCCACCGATGCCGACATGATCGCCTGGACACTCGACCAGATGGACGGGCACGGCATCGACCGCGCACTCATCGGCGTCGATCTCGGGGGAGGCATCCAGAACGATGCCATCGCCCGGCACCCCGACCGCTTCTTCGGCTGCTTGCACATCGACCCCAATGCGGGCATGCCCGCCATCCGCGCCATCCAAGAAGCGCACGACCGCTTCGCCATCCGTGGCGTGTCGCTGTTCCCCTCGGGCTGCAACCCACCCGTTCCCATCAACGACAAGCGCATGTACCCGGTGTACGCCAAATGCGCCGAACTCGACATCCCGGTGTTGTGCTGCGTGGGCGTACCAGGCCCGCGCTTGCCGATGGCGGCACAGCATGTGGAGCTGATCGACGAGGTGTGCTGGTACTTCCCCGAACTCACCTTCGTGATGCGCCACGGCGGCGAACCGTGGGTCGACCTGGCAGTGAAGTTGCTGCTGAAGTGGCCGAACCTCTACTACAGCACCTCGGCCTTCGCCCCGAAGCGCTACCCACAGGCCATCATCGACTTCGCCAACAGCCGGGGGAGCGACAAGGTGATGTACGCCGGCTACTTCCCGATGGGCCTGAGCCTCGACCGGATCTTCCGCGAACTGCCCGACGTACCGCTGCGCGACGACGTATGGCCCAAGTTCTTGCGCCACAACGCGCAGCGCGTGTTCGGACTCGACCGATGAGCACCTGGGCACCCGCACAGATGCCCACCGACGAACGATGGCCGTGGCCCATACCGTTCGGCTGGTTCGCGCTCGGCTGGTCGGGCGAACTTGCGGTGGGCGATGTGCATCCTCGCCGGGTGTTCGGCGCCGACACCGTGCTGTGGCGCGATGCAAATGGCGAGGCCCATCTGCACGACGCGTACTGCCCGCACCTCGGAGCACATCTCGGGCACGGCGGCAGCGTGCAGGGTTGCACCATCGTGTGCCCGTTCCACGCCTGGGCATTCGATGCCGACGGACGCAACACCGACATTCCCTACAGCGAACGCACCAACGCGAAAGCCCGCCTGCGCACCTACCCGGTGATCGAACGCAACGGGCTGGTGATGGCCTGGTACCACCCGCACGAACACGAGCCCGCGTGGGACGTTCCCGAGGTTCCCGAGTTCGGCAACGAAGGCGTGGGTGCCGAGTTCAGCGCGCCCTTCACCCGCCAGTTCGAGATCGCCACCGCCTGGCAGGAAATGGCCGAGAACGGTGTCGATTCGGCGCACTTCCGGTACGTGCACGGCACCGCCGACGTGCCCATCCTCGAGGCCTACGACACCGACGGACCTCGCTCGACGATGCGCTCGAAGCAGTATTTCGTGACGCCCCGTGGCACCACTGAGGGCCGTATCGACAGCGACGGCTATGGCCCTGGTTTCTCGGTGGTGCGCTTCAGCGGCATCGTGGAAACGTTGCTGCTCGGCTGCGCCACACCCGTCGAGCGCGACCGCTGCGAGATGCGTTTCACCTTCTGCGTGCGCCGTTTCGCCGACGACGCCGTCACGTCGAGTGTGGGGGAGGCGTTCGTGAACGAGGTGTCGCGCCAGTTGCTGGAAGACAAGCCGATCTGGGAACACAAGCGCTACATCGACCGCCCTGCCTTGGCCGATACCGACGGACCATTCACGGCATTCCGTCGCTGGGCCGCGCAGTTCTACGCAGCCTGAGCAGCGCGACGCACCGCCCCATGGCAATCTTCCTCGCTGTCGTCGCCGCCGTGCTGCTGGGCACGTCCGATTTCTTCGCCGCCCGCGCCGCTCGCCACGCGCCGTCGCTCACTGTCACGCGCACCGTGGTGCTCACCTCGGTGGTGCTCTCGCCCATCTTGTTGGTGATCGTGCCGTCGCAGTGGGTGGGCCGCGACATCGTGCTCGGCGCGCTCTCAGGCCTCGCCATGATCACCGGCCTCATGTTGCTGTACCACGGCTACAAGGTGGCGCCGATGGGCGTGGTAGCACCCACGTCGTCGGTGTTGCTCGCCGCTGTACCGGTGATCGTCGACGTCGTGCGCGGGCAACGGCCGAGCGCTCTGGCCACCGTGGGCATCGTCATCGGCCTGGTGGCCATTGTGCTCACCAGCTACCAACCCGGCGGCAGCGGCAGCACACGTCTCGGGGCCGTGCTCGGGCTCACCTCCGGAGTGGCATTCGGTATCGCCTTCACATTGATGGGGGAGGTGAGTGCACGCGCCGGCCTTGCCCCCGTGGTAGCGCAACGTCTGGCGGGCATCACCCTGCTGGTGGTGATCGCTCTCGTGCGCCCCGAGCCGTTCATCGTGCAACATCCGCTCGGGCGGCGAATGGCCATGGTGGGTGGCGTGGTGGCGATGTTCGCCATCGCATCGCTGCAGCTCGCCTTCCGCGACGGGGCGTCGGGGCCGGTATCGGTGGCGGCATCGCAGTTCGCCACCGTGGCGGTGATATTGGCGGTGCTGTTCAACCGCGAGCGGATGCGCTGGTGGCAGGCGAGCGGCGTGGCGGCAACCGCCATCGCCGTGGCGCTCATCGCCGCAGGGTGACCGCGGCCGCTAACCTCGCCAGCCATGAGCGACCGCACCAAGCCTTCCATCACCATTCCCGAGGGCGAACCGCCCGCCGACCTGGTCATCGACGACGAGGTGGTGGGCGACGGCGACGAGGCCACTGTGGGCAAGCGCGTCACCGTGCACTACGCCGGTGTGGCCTGGAGCAGCGGGCAAGAGTTCGATGCCAGCTGGAACCGCGGTGAAACGTTCAGCTTCCGCCTGGGCGCCCGTGAAGTGATCGAAGGCTGGGACCGCGGTGTGAAGGGTATGAAGGTGGGCGGCCGGCGCCGCCTCACCATCCCCGCCGAACTCGGCTACGGCAGCAGGGGAGCCGGCGGCGTCATCAAGGGTGGCGAGACCCTGGTGTTCGTCGTCGACCTGGTGTCGGTGCGTTGACCCAGCGGGTCGCCGTTGTCACCGGCGCCAACCGGGGCCTCGGCCTGCACCTGGTGGATCAGTTCCACCAGCGGGGGTACGACGTGGTGGCAGCGTGTCGGCGACCGGCCGATGCCGATGCACTCGTGGCGCTGGCCCCGTTCGCCATGTTGCCGCTCGACACCGGCGACCCCGAATCGATCGGACAGTTCGCCGAGGCGGTGGGCGAACTCGTCGACCGTGTCGACGTGCTCGTGAACAACGCCGGGGTGATGATGCCATCGGCTCGCCCGGTGGATGCCCACCCCGACGACAATGAGCGCGCCAACGGCCCACTCGGCCGTCTCGACGGCGAGGCCATGCTCGACGTGCTCCGCATCAACAGTGTGGGGCCGGTGCTCACCACACAGGCGCTCGCACCGCTGCTGGGCAACGGCTCGGTGGTGCTGAACATGTCGTCACGCCTCGGCTCGATCGGTACGGCCTCCGCTGACGAATACGCCTACGCCA
>JBAXQV010000180.1:0-6219 GCA_037131575.1 Actinomycetota bacterium | reverse complement strand
GTGTTGGCAGGCGCAGTGCTGGCCGCTGTTGTGTTGGCAGGCGTTGTGCTGGCCGACGTTGTGCTGGCCGACTCGAGCGGTGGGCGACGCCGGCCAGCGCGGCCGAGACGAATGAGAGCCATGACGGTCGCTGCCACTCGGGCAACCAAGACGACGCGGCGGAGCATCACACGCGATGGACTCACCGCATATCGGCTGCGATGAGTTCGGCCACGATGCGTGCGCTCGTGGTGACCAAGGGAAGGCCCCCACCCGGATGGCTGCTTCCGCCCACGAGGTACAGGCCGTCTCGCGCGCCACGATTGCCGGGCCGCGCGAACGCGGCGCGCATACCGTTCGACGAGGTGCCATAGATGGCACCACCCGGCGACCGGTAGCGACTGGCGAAATCGCCCGGTGTGAACGTTTCGGTGAACACCAGGCGCTCACGCAGGTCGACCCCGTGCGTGGCGAGGCGCTCGAGCACCAGTGCGGTGTGTGCATCGCGATCGATCTCCGCACCTGCCGGGGTGTTCACCAAGACGAACCAGTTCTCGTGCCCCGGTGGTGCCTGCGTGGGGTCGCTCACCGAACTGACACACGCGTACAGGGTGGGGTCGGTGGCGCAGTGCCCTTCAGCCAACTCGGCGAACTCGACTGCATCGTCGTCGCTGAACCACACGTTGTGATGAGCGATACCGGGGGTGCTGCCACGCACACCGGCCAACAGCACGAACCCACTGGTCGACCGCGTTGCCCGCTGTGCCTTGCGCAGCGCCCGACTATCGGGCACGAGATCGCTGTAGAGGTGTGCTGCGTCCACATTGGCCACCACCACATCGGCGTCGAGATGTGAACCATCGGCCAACACCACACCATCCACCCGCCCGCCAACGCGCGCATCGGCTGTGATGGTGATCACCTCACTGTCGCAGCGCAGATGCACCCCGACGCGGGTGGCCACCCGCACCAGCGCGTCGAGCAATGCGCCCAAACCGCCGAGCGGATACCAACAGCCATAGGTCTGCTCGATCGATGCGATGCAACTGAGGGTGGCCGGCGCTTCATACGGCGACGAACCCGAGTAGGTGGCGTAACGACCCGCCCATTGCACGAGGTGCTCATCGGTGAAGCAGGCCCGTGCGGATGCATGGAGTGTGCGCAGGGCATCGATGCCGGTGAGGTCGCGCGGCGAACGCATCCGGCGCGCCAACGACAGCGGGTTGCTCATCGGGCCCGCGAAGAACGTGCGCTCGCTCACCTCCCAGATGGCTTGGCCATGCTCGATCCACTCGGCATACCCCGGCACATCGCAGCCGTCGTCGCCCACCGTGAGGCGGAAGCCATCGCGCCACGAGTACTGGAACTGGGGGTCGAGGCGTACGAGTGACACTTCGTCGGCCAGTGAGGTGCCGGCGAGTTGGAACAGTTCATCGAACAGGTGCGGCATGGTGAGCAGCGATGGGCCGATGTCGAACGTGAACCCGTCGCGCTGGCGCACGGCCAACTTGCCGCCGGGTACCGCATTGCGTTCGAGCACGGTGACCTGGTGCCCGGCGCAGCGCAACCTGATGGCCGCCGCCAACCCGCCCACACCGCTACCCACCACCACGATGTGCAGTGTCCGCGACGCCGCATCACCCATGACGCCACCGTCGTTGCAGCCGTAACGTGCGCAGCGCGCCCACCACGATGGGCGCGGCCGCGACGCCACCCACGGCGGCCACCACCGGGTCGCCGAAGAACGCAGCGAACCCCACCGTTTCGAGTGCAGTCATGCCCACATATTCGCTCACCAGTACCGGGTCGGCGCCCGCATCGCCGGGTGTGTCGGCATCGCCGGGTGTGTCGGCACCAACGGGCAACGCCACCTCGAGCACGGCCATCACGCCCAGACTGGTGAGGAACCAACCGACGTAATTGGTGAGCGGGATACCGCGGTAGCGCCCACGATTCGTCCACCGCCAGTAGCCCTCGCCCACCATCTGCGGGTCGAGGAACAGATCCCAGGCGGTCAATGCAACCGCACCCAGCACCACGCGGCCGACCCGGCTGGAGCGGTGCCCCAACGCGGCGTGCGCCACCTCGCGCGCCGGTACCGCCATGGCACACCAGGCGAGCGGCACGATGGCCGGCACACCACCCACAGCAGGCTGCAACACGCCCGTGTAGTGGTAGCGACCGAACGGCACGCCCGTGCGCGTGCCGATGCGCTCGACCAACCCGGTGCCGAGTGCTGTGCTCGCTACCGCCACCGAGGCCCGCGCTGCACCCCACCGGCGCACGCTGCGCGCCGTAGTGATGACGAACAGCCCGCCCACCACTGCGTTCGACAACACACGCCGCGCAGCGCCACCCTGGGGCACCAGCGGCGTGGCCACCATGGCCGCCAGGGTGAACGCACCGGCGCCGGCCGTCACGGTGTCGAGGCGTCGAGCGCTCTGCGTCATCGACCGAACGGTGAGCTGAGCTTGGCTGCCATGGCTGCCTTGCGGAACGTCGACACACTGGCTCGCTTCGCGAACACGTCGTAGTGCTGCGCTTCGATGGTGTCGAGGATCTCGCTGTACAGCACTCGCGCGGCGCGTACGCAGCGAGCCGACTGCGGTGGCAACATGGCGATGCCCAAGTCGGCCGACGCATACAACTCGCGACAGCGAGCGATCTCGAAACGCATCAACTCGACGAACTGCGGGGTGCAGCGGCGAGTGGTGAGATCGACACCGAACCGTTGCAGATCTTCCTGCGGGATGTACTGCCGATCGCGGTCGAGGTCTTCGGCGATGTCGCGCAAGAAGTTGGTGAGTTGGAAGGCGTCACCGAGATCACGTGCATGGCCCAGCGCTTCGGGTTGCAGCGGCTCGAGAATGGGCAGCATCATCTCGCCGATCACTGCTGCCGAGCCGTCCATGTACACACGCAGGTCGGCCCAGGTGTCGTACTTGGTGATGGTGAGGTCCATCGTCATCGATCGCAGGAATCGACGGAAGCACTCGGGGTCGATGCCGAAGGCGCGCACGGTGTGCACCACTGCCTTCAGCACCGGATGGTCGCTGGCGCCACGATCGAGGTCGGCGAAGAACTGCTCACCGAACGCAGCGAGGGCTGCCGCCCGCTCGGCTACCGGCGCCGGGCCGAGGTCGTCGACGATGTCGTCGGCGTAGCGACAGAACGCGTACAGGGCCCACACATGGTGTTGCTTCACACGGGGCAACACCTTCGTACTCCAGTAGTAGGTGGTGCCGTAGCGTTTGTTCAGTTCGCGGCACCGCGCGTAGCTCGCTTCGAGAGTGCTGTATTCCGGGGCGCGCCGGTAGTCGGTGGTGGTCTCGGGCGGTCGACGACGTGTCACCGCTGGCCCTCGGCGTACTGCTGCACCCGCTCGGCGGCGAGTTTGCCGGAGATCAACACCATCGGTACACCCACGCCAGGCAGGGTGCTCGAACCGGTGAACACCAGCCCCGGCACCCGCTTGTCGATGTTGTTCGGCCGGAACGGACCGGTCTGGCGGAATGTGTGCGCCAGCGCGAAGGGCGTGCCGCGCTCCATGCCCATGGCCTGCCAGTCGAGCGGGTCGTAGATGCGCTCGACCACCACATCGGTTGGGTACCCGAGGCTCGCCACCTTCGTGCGCATCGACTCGGTGATGCGGTCGCGCTCGCGACTCCAGTCGACGCGCCCGTCGAGGTTGGGGGTGGGCTCGAGCACGTAGATGCTGCTGCACCCCTCGGGGGCCAGAGTGGCGTCGTCGAGCGAATGCAGCGTCACCAGAATCGACGGGTCGGGCATGCGCACCCCATCGTGGATGAGGGCCTTGAACGACGCATCCCAGTCGTGACCGAAGTGGATGTTGTGATGGGCGGCATCGGCTGGCGGCAGGCCACGCACCCCGGCCACCCACAGCACGCAACTCGGTGAGTACTTGCCGTTGCGCGCAGCCCGCGGTGCGGCAACATCGTCGAGCAGCGTGCGATAGGCGACGGGAAGATCGGCGTTGCACACCACCACATCGGCCGAGAGATGTTCTCCACCGTCGATGTCTACTCCCGCGACGGCACCGCTCGAAGTGCGCACGATACGCGTGACCGGACTGTCGTAGCGGATGGTCACCCCGGCCTTCTCCACCGCCGCCGCCAACCCGGTGGCCATGGCATGCATGCCGCCGTGCGGTACGAACACGCCTTCGACGGAATCCATGTAGGTGATGACGGCGTACAACGACAGTGCCTCGTACGGTGCCAGGCCGGCGTACATCGACTGAAAACTGAAGATGCGCTGCAGCCGTTCGTCGTGGAAGAAGCTCGCCACCTTGCGCCCGAGTTTGCCGAAGCCACCGAGCCGCACCAACTCGAGACCAGCTCGCCATGGCTTGAGCAGATCGAGCGGCGAGTTGAAGTTGGCGTCGATGAAGTGCGCCATCTCCACGCGATACAACTGCTCGAGCCAATCGCAGAAGCGACCGAACGCTTCGGCCTCGTGCCCGTTGGAGAACTGCCTGATCTCTTCGGTCATCGCTTCGCGACCGTGCCGCACGAACAGGGTGCTGCCGTCGGCGTAGCACGCCCGGTACATCGGGTCGACGGGTGCGATGGTGACGAAGTCGGCCATGTGGGCGCCAGCCGCGGCGAACGTGTCGGCCAGCAAGCCAGGCATGGTGAGCACGGTGGGCCCGTTGTCGAGGTGAAACCCATCGGCGGAGATCATGCCGGCGCGTCCACCGGGTATGGCGTCGCGCTCGACGATGGTGACCGAATGCCCTGCAGCCACCAGATGCGCCGCGGCTGAGAGGCCGCCGAGGCCGGCACCCACCACCACCACATCGAGCCGACGAGATGGGCGCGTCACGCCTGCCGCCACCTCACGAGTGGCCCCAACCCACATGCCGGCGACTCACACATGCCGCCAACTGACATAGTGCGCAAGGGCCACCAGTTCGTCGCGGGCTTCGGCAGCGATGGAGGCCGACGCAATTGCGGCAATGGCCTCATCGGTGAGCCGGGCGATGGTGGATTCGAGCCAGTCGAGCGCACCGGTTTCGATGATCACCTGCTGAATATCGGTCACATCGGCGTCGCTGAGGTTGATGCGGCCCACTCGATCGAGCACCTCGCGCTGCGCCGGTGTGGCGCATTCAACGGCGCGAGCCAACAGTGGTGTGGGCTTGCCCTCACGCAAGTCGCCGCCCACGGGTTTGCCCGTGACGTGTTCGTCGCCGAAGGCACCCATCACGTCGTCGCGCATCTGGAAGGCGTCGCCGAGCGGCAGCCCGTACGCACTGAGCTGCGGTTGCAGTTCGCTCGAGCGCTGCGGTGCGGCGAGGGCCACACCGAGGTGAAGCGGACGCTCGATGGTGTACTTCCCGCTCTTGTAGCGGCAAATGCGCTCGGCCTTGAGGCGGCGCCGATCGTTCTGCACCCCACCCAAAATGTCGAGCACCTGGCCGATGTTCAGTTCGATCCGCAGTTCGTTCCACACCTGCCACGCCTCACGCGGTGCACCGAGCAGCAGCTGGTCGGCGTACACGAAGGCGAGATCACCTACGAGAATGGCCACACCTTCGCCGAACCGCCGCGCCTCACCGGCCCAGGCACCTTCGACATGATGGGCACTGAACACCGTGTGGGTGGTAGGCGCGCCGCGGCGACTGGCAGCGTCGTCCATCACATCGTCGTGGAACAACGCGAAGGCGTGCATCAACTCGAAAGCGCCACCAGCGTCGATGACCACATCGTCGGCCGGGTCGCCACCGGCACCCACGTACCCCCAGTAGGTGAAGGCAGGGCGCAGTCGTTTGCCACCCGCGAGCACCAACCGGCCCACTTCGGCCATGGGGCCGGCAAGGTCGGGGTCGAAGGCAACCCAGCGCGCATACTCGGCGTCGATGAGCGTACGGAGGCGCGCTTCGACGCGGGCTGCGATCGCCGACAGTGATGAAGGCGGAGGCAGAGCGACGGGCACGGTGGCAGGTTAGGCCCGATCTCCGGTGGCTGCATACCGCAGCGGTGTGCCCGATGGCCCCGCCCGCGGTGCGTGTTAGGCGGTGTCGCCGAGGTCGGCGACCACCTGCTCGATCTGCAACCGAGCCGAGCCGATGCGGTCGCGGCAGAACGCGATGAGTGTGGCGGCGCGTTGCACCTCGGCAGCCAGGATGTCGACATCGACATCGCTTCGCTCGAGCCGCCCGAGAATGGCCTCGAGTTCGGCCAGTGCAGCCGCATACCCGGCCGGTGCTGCCGTGCT
>JBAXQV010000179.1:0-6292 GCA_037131575.1 Actinomycetota bacterium | reverse complement strand
CGGAAATCAACCGAATCTCCTCGACCACCAAGTTCGGCGCACTGAGCTTGCTCGATGGAACATTCGGTATCACCGCAGCCACCATGAACGCCGCCACGTCAACCACCGACAGCTTCACGTTCTCGGCGACAAACATGGCGTTCTCCGTTGGTGGCGGCTCTGTGGTCACCGCTGCGGTGGCCGCCGGCACCGCGATCACTGGCACGGCGGCAGCGGCAACGTTGCAGTCGGCCATCCGATCGGCTCTCGCCAGCAGCACCTCGGCAGCAAACCAGTACTACGCCGACAAAGTGAACGTCACTTCGGTCTCCACCACGTCGAACGGCGTCACCTCGTCTTCGCTGCAGGTGAACGTGTCCGGTGCTACCTCTGCGGGTGTCACCTTCAACGTCGGCACCACCGTGGCCGGCCTCGTCACCAGCGGTAGCTCGTCGGCAACGGCGGGTTCGGGCGGCATCTTCCAAGTCGGTGCCAACTCGAAGAACGTCGCGATGAACGAACAAATCGCGATCAACTTCCAGAGCTACACCGCCAACACCCTCGGCGTCGCCACGCTCGACCTCACCACCGACTCTGGTGCGGCCAACGCGATCGACGCGATCGACAAAGCGATCAGCACCGTGTCGACGGCTCGAGGCACCATCGGTGCCACCCAGAACCGTTTCGACGCCTTGATCAACAACCTGAACACCACCGTCGAGAACCTCACAGCTTCGGACTCCCGAATCCGTGACGTCGACATGGCAGCCGAAATGGTCGACTTCACCAAGAACCAGGTGCTCGCCCAGGCCGGTCAGGCAATGCTCGCCCAGGCGAACCAGATCCCTCAGGGAGTGCTCTCCCTGCTGAAGGGCTGAACAACACAGTGATGTAGCGAGGGCCCGTCAATGGCGACGGGCCCTCGTTGCGTAGTAGGCCTCGATGCGACGGCTCGGGTGACAACCATCGTGAATTCGGGTGAGTTTCGGGTGATAAGCCCGGCTCATCCTTGCGCGTTTTTCGGATTGCGCACGATGAGGGTCGTTCAAACCGACGAGTTCCGTTCACGGAACGATCACCACCACCGCCGAAGCCGGCGTCGAGGGGATCATGCGCATCAACAACAACATCACCGCAGCAAATGCTGCCCGGAACATGAACCGTACCCAGGACATGATCTCGAAGAATGTCGAGAAACTGTCGACTGGCTACCGCATCAACCGGGCCGGTGATGATGCATCGGGCCTGGTCATCAGCAACCAGCTCCGTGCACAAGTGAGTGGCCTCAAGCAGGCTGTTCGCAACGCCCAAGACGGCATCTCGGTGCTGCAGACGGCCGAAGGTGCGCTCGACCAGTTGAGCAGCATGCTCAACCGTATGCGTGACCTCACCGTGCAGGCCGCCAACTCCGGCACCAACTCATCGGCTGCCAAGCAGGCGAGCCAGTCGGAAATCAACGCCCTCGCGACCGAAATCAACCGCATCGCGGCAACGACGAAGTTCGGGGCACTCAACCTGCTCGACGGCAGCTTCGGTGTGACCGCGGCAACCGCCGGCACCACATTGTCGAACCTGGCCGACCAGTACAGCACTGGTGCCGGTGTGATCACGATCAACATCACCGGTGGAACTGCCGTGACGGTGGCCGTGGCAGCACAGACCAACCAGAACGGCGCAACGACTGCGGCCTCGCTGCAGACGGCAATTCGCAACGCCCTTGCGGCCAGCACCAACACGATGAACAAGTACTACTCCGACAAGGTGAACATCAGTTCCACCACCACCGTGACCGGGTCGAAGTTGAACGTCACCGTGGGTGGGTTCGACGCCGCCGGCGACACGTTCACCCTTGCCGACACCGCGGGCACACCGTTGGCAAGTTTGGGGTTCTCCACCACGGTCGTCGCTGCCACTGGTTCAGGTGGCATCTTCCAGGTGGGCGCCAACTCTCGCAACGTGAATGCCAACGAGCAGATCGGCATCGTCTTCCAGAACTTCTCGGCCTCGTCGCTCGGCATCGGCAGCCTCGATGTGACCACCGATGCGGGTTCAACGGCTGCACTCGACGCGCTCGACGTGGCCATCAGCACCGTGTCGGGCAAGCGCGGCGACATCGGTGCCATGCAGAACCGATTCGATTCGCTCATCAACAACCTCAACACCACCGTCGAGAACCTGTCGGCATCGGAATCACGAATCCGTGACACCGACATGGCCTCGGAAATGGTGGAGTTCACGAAGAACCAGGTTCTGTCGCAGGCCGGCACGGCGATGCTCGCCCAGGCCAACCAGATCCCCCAGGGCATTCTCTCACTGCTCAAGGGTTGATCGGTCCTGTGACCATCACGAGCGGGGTCTGGCACTGCCAGGCCCCGCTCGTCTCATTCTGACGGCAACTTGACGCCGTAGGAACCCCACCTGGTGGCCGAACCGGTTCGTGACCGGACAGTGAACAGGGCAAGGTTCCCCCGAAAGCCCGCGATTCGATCAGGAAGGAGTGCGAACGATGTCGTCGACCTCATCGCTGTCATCGTCATCACTCGGCTTCACCGCTGGGGGCATCGACTCGAACCAGATCGTGTCGTCGCTCATGGCGGCCGAAACGATTCCGCAAGACAGGTTGCGGGCCAAACAGGCCAACATCAAGCTCAAACAAGACACGATGGGGCGGATCAACAATTCGTTGACGTCGCTGCGGAGCGCAGCGAGCACCATCGCGTTGAAGGGCATCAGCCAACTCACCACCTCGGTGAGTTCGCCAACCACCGCCTCGGCCACGGTGGGGTCGGGAGCCACCACCGGGGCGTTGTCGTTCACGGTCGACAGCATCGCCACCACCCACGGCCAGCGCTCGACGCTCACCATGCCCTCCGCCACCAGCACCGTTACGTCAGCCTCGGTGCTCGGCGTGTCGTCGAGTCTCACCAAATTGGGAGTCAGCGGGCTCAGCGTGTCGTCGACCGGGGTCTCACCCGGTTCCTACAGCGTGCAGGTGACACAGGCATCGGCCGCCGCATCGCGTACGGCCAGCACGGCGCTAGCAACCTCCACCACCGTCGACTCGACGAACAACACACTCGCTGTCTCGGTGAACGGGACAGCGCGAACGGTCTCCATCGCTGCTGGCACCTACACCAAGAGTGCACTCGCCGCGGCAGTGCAGACAGCCTTCGACTCATCGGGCGGAGGTGTGACCGTCTCGACCGATTCGGCAGGCAAACTTTCCTTCGCCACGACGCGCGAGGGTTCCACTGCGTCGCTGCAATTCACCGGCGGCACCGCACTGGCGGCCACAGGCCTTGCGACCGTCGATGCATCGGCCATCAGCGGCGTCGACGGCAAGATCAAGGTCGGTACAGGTGCCGAGACCACGGTCACCAACGCCGAAGCCGGCCAGACCACATCAGTTGCAGCCGGCTCGTCGGGTTCAGTGAACTTCACCCTCAACGGCGGCCTCCGGCTCGGCACGGGATCACTCGCCGTGGTCTCCACAGGAGACCGCAGCCTCAACGCCGTCGTGTCGGCCATCAACTCGGTGTCGGCCGGTGTGACCGCGGCGGCAGTGAAGCAGTCGACCGGCAACTGGCTGTTGCAGCTCAATTCAACCGGAACCGGTGTTGCCAACAAGATTCTCGTCGGACTGGAGGTGGGCACCTCGTCGGCCATCGGTGGCCTCATCGACACCACAACCGCTCAAGACGCGCAGATCACGGTGGGTTCCGGTGCCGGGGCCTACAAAGTGACCGCGTCGGGCAATACCTTCAGCGATGTGATGCCCGGCGTCACCCTCAATGTGGCCGCGACATCGACTACGCCCGTCACGGTGAGCGTCACTCGCGATGAGGCATCGACAGCAAACTCGGTGAGTTCGCTGATCGCTGCCGCAAACTCTGTGATCGGGCAGATCCAGAACGCCACCCTCACCGACCCAGTGGCCAAGAAGTCATCACCGTTGAGCGGCGATTCGTCGGTGAAGGGCATCATCGACAAGGTGCGGTCCACGGTGATGGCCACGGTGAGTGGAATCACCTACACCTCGGCCAGTTCAGTCGGCATCAAGACTGAGAAGGACGGCACCCTCAGCTTCAATCAGACCGACTTCATCGCCGCATTGCGTGCCGACCCGACCGCCACGGAACGGGCCTTCGGGCGAGGCGGCACCACCAGCGGCAACGTCATCTTCGCGAATGCCGACGACGTCACCCTGGCTGGCACCTATGCGGTGAACATCACCACGGCGGCCACCCAGGCGACCACCGGCACCATTGCTCCCAACACGGCGAGCGCCAAGACCATCGGCGTACGCATGGGCTCGACCACGGCGACAGCCACCATTCCCGCCGGCGCCACCAATGCCCAGATCGTCGATGCGCTCAACACGGCACTCGGCAGCGCGGGTTTGGCGGTGAACGCGTCGACCGCCTCGGGTGGTGTATCGCTCACCTCGAACCTGTACGGCGTGGGTGGCAAGTTCGACGTGAACCTCGACGCGACCAACACCTCGAGCAGTTGGACGACGTACACCGGGGTCGACGTGGTGGGCACCATCGACGGGAAAACCGCCACCGGTGTGGGTCAACGCCTCAGTCTCGCCACGTCGTCGACCTCGAACGCTCGCGGCTTGCAAGTCGACGTTGCTACCGGTGTGACTGGCGCGCAAAGCACCACCTACTCGCCCGGTGTGGCGGCCCGCGTGACTGCGCTCATCAACCAGCTCACCGACACCAAGGGTTCATTCACGGTGTCGTCGACGGCGTACGACACCCGGTACAAGACGTACGACACGCAGATCAACGCGTTCACCGATCGCCTCACGGCGAAGGAGACAACGTTGAAAGCGCAGTGGGCAAAGGTGCAGACCTCGCTCGCCCAGCTGCAGAGCAAGCAGACCTGGCTCACCAATCAGGTGAAGAGCATGACGGCCAACAACGGCAACTAATTCCGGCACAGACCTGCTGGCCGAGTTCGAACTCGCCCGGACGGTCGCTCCGTGATCGCACTCGCACCGCGATCATCATCCCAGGCAAGGATTCTTGATGTACTCACCCAAGTCGATTCGCGATCGGTATGTGACCGGAACGCTCGAAACCGCATCGGCAATGCAGATCGTGTGCATGGCGTACGACCGGCTCGACCGCGACCTCGCGCAGGCCATCGAGGCCATCGAGGCTCGCGACATCGAACGGTCGCATACAACCCTGATCCATGCCCAGGAGCTCGTCGAGCAACTGAACATCATGCTCGACTTGAACGCATGGGATCAGTCGCAGTCACTTGCCGCGATCTACGCCTACGTCGGCGATCTGCTCGCCAAGGCAAACATGAAGAAGAGTGTGCCGCCAGTGCGCGAAGCACGGCACCTGCTCAGTGAACTTGGCACAGCCTTTGCCGGTGCTGCAGCGTCGGTGCAGCGCGCCAGTGTGCTCACGACGCCCGAACCAGCAGGTCCTGGCCAACCGTTCCCCGAACGTCGCCTGTCGGTGCAGGCATGACGATGGCGACACCGCTCTTACACAGCACTGCACCTCGAAGCCACACCGATGAACTCGGCGAAAACGTGATCCTTGCGCGCTGGACTGCGGTGTTGAACGAGTACGCCACAAGCCTCGACGAGCAGCGCAGCTTTCTGCTCACGTTGCATCCTGGAGCCGTCGTGGAAGGTGATGCCTTGGTCACCGTGTTCGAGGCACCGCGCGACCTCCCCCCGCTCCCTGTGGAATTACTGCCCTGGGCGCAGGCACTCGAACGCGAAACCGCAGGGCTCATCGAGCTCGCCAGTGAATACCTGGCAGCGAATCGGCAGGGTGCGAGCACCCGTGGCAGCTTCTCGTCGTCGACCACCGAGTCGATCGGCGATTGGAAGTTGTGACTCGCGCGATGCTCGCTGCCTTCCTCCCGTTCGACGTACTCACGCTGCTGCTCACGGCAGGTGTGATCGTGCTCATCATCAGCACGGTCATCATGGTGCTGGATCTCGTGCCCGGCCGAAAGCCCAACCGTTGGACCGGTGGACGCGACTCGGCCACCCTGTCACCGGCCGCGGCGCGTTTGTTGGCCGCAGCGCGACGCAAGGCGGAGGTTGCGCACTCCGATGCCTTGGGCGTGGTGGCTGTGAACGCCACCACCGAAGTGATCGACGAGCGACCCATTCCGGTGACGTTGCAGATGGCGCCGTCACCGGTGCACGACAACACCATCGTGATCGAGCCGTCGCCCACCCAGGTGACAGCTACACGACCCGCCCCGTCGACGAGACCGAACTCAGCACCCAAGGCATTGCCCCCGGGCCCCGCCAACGCCAGTCCCAGTGCCA
>JBAXQV010000178.1:0-6327 GCA_037131575.1 Actinomycetota bacterium | reverse complement strand
CATGTGGACCCCACCCGGCCCCGGCCGTGTGACCATCACCGCCCGCATCAGGTACAGCATCACCTTCTGGGCATCGGGCTACACCGAAGCCGAACCCGACTACGTGTGGACCAGCAACCCAACTACCTTCACCACCGGCGAGCTGACCGCCGTGAACACCAAGCCCTGACCAGCACCGAACCCGGCGACACGAGGGTCGATCAGGCCAACAGGCGGTAGCCGATTCCTCGAGCGGTGACGATGATCTTCGGGTCGTCGGGGTGGTCTTCGATCTTCACCCGCAAGCGGCGCACGTGCGCATCGACCAAACGGCTGTCGCCGAGGTACTCGTAACCCCACACCCGTTCGAGCAACTGGTCGCGCGACAACACGATGCCGGCATGGTCGGCGAACTCGCACAACAACCGAAACTCGGTCTTGGTGAGGCTGAGTTCGACGCCACCCTTCAACGCGATGCCCTGTTCGCGACGCAACTCGACATCGCCGAACTTGCTCGGCGGCGCAGCGGTGGCCGATTCATGGAACTGCACGCGGCGCAACGCGGCACGGATACGCGCGGCCAACTCTTTGGGTACCACGGGCTTGGTGATGTAGTCGTCGGCCCCTGCTTCGAGGCCGGCCACCAGGTCGTGCGTATCGGTCTGCGCCGTGACGATGATGATGGGCACGATGCTCGAAGCGCGCAACGTGCGACACACTTCGAACCCGCTGATATCGGGCAGTCGCAAATCGAGCAACACGAGGTCGGGTTCAGCGATGGCGAATGCATCGAGGCCGGCTCGACCATCACCCGCTTCGCGGACGTCGTAGCCCTCGTCTTCGAGCGCCAATCGCAGGGCGAGGCGGATCGAGTCGTCATCTTCGATGAACAGCAGCGATGTCATGACGTTCCCATCATCCCCCGAGGTATCGCCTCACCTGCAATCTGTTACACAAAACGCACACAAGGCGCGTCGTGCTGTCACAGACACTCGTCAGAATATGAACTGTTCACGCTGCTTCGGTGGGGCATCAACCTCCCCCTGATGCTCCGCCGGCAGCGGAACCAGAGGGCCGCCTGCGGGCAGAGCGAGGGCACCACGAGCATGCAATCTGATCCGTTGGCGGTGTCGCGCGTCGCCACGGCCCGCAGCGTCGGCAACACTAGAGCCGTGCCCGCCGCCACCGAACCACGCCGCACCTTGCGCCTGCGCACCCGTGTGACGCTGTTCTTCAGTCTGAGTTCGCTCATCGCCAGCCTCGGCCTGGCCGTGGTGACCTACGCCATCGCTCGCAACTATCTGCTCGATCAACGCATCACCAGCGCGCAGAGCCAGGCCTTCAGCAATGCCAAGAGCGTGCGCGATGAACTGCGCGCGCCCAACGGCGACATCAACCGACTCATCGCCCAACTCCGCACCGAAGGCAACGGCTTCGCCATCGTGCTGCTGCCCCCGAAGCAGCCGTTCTACTCGAACATCCGCTTCCAAGACGATGCCCTGCCCAGCGCGTTGCTCACCAACGTGGCTCGTGGCGTCAACGGATACCAACGCTTCGACTTCGAGAACAAGCCGTATCTCGGCATGGGCGTGTACATCGCCGAATTCGACGGGCTGTACTTCGAGGCGTTCCCGCTGAACACCACCGAGCGCACGCTGCAAACCATCGCCACGGCACTGATCATCGGGGCCGCGGTAACTGCCATCGTCGCCGGTGGTGTGGGCTGGTGGACGAGCAAGCGGTTGCTCCTGCCGCTCAGCCGCGTGGCGACGGCTGCGGGCGATATCGCCTCGGGCGGCCTCGACACACGCATGCCGCCGGAAGCCGACCCCGACCTCGCCCGCCTCGCCACATCGTTCAACGACATGGCCGATGCTGTGCAGACCCGTATCGAGCGAGAGGCCCGCTTCGCCAGCGATGTGAGCCATGAGCTGCGCTCGCCCATCACCGCACTGTCGGCCGCCGTGGAGGTACTCGACGCCCGCCGAGGCGACCTCCCCGACCGCACACAGCAGGCCCTCGACGTGGTGGCCACTCAGGTGCGCCGTTTCGACCAGATGGTGATCGACCTGCTCGAACTCTCGCGCATCGATGCTGGCTCCACCGAACTGCATCGGGAAGACGTTCATATCGGCGACCTCGTGACGCGCATCGCCCAGCGCTACGGCTTCGGAGAGGTGCCGGTGGACATCGCACCCAAGGTGCCCACCATCGTGCGGGTCGACAAGTTGCGCTTCGAGCGAGTGCTCGCCAACCTGCTCGACAACGCCAACCAACACGGCGGTGGCCCCATCCGCATCGCCATCGAGCCACGGGGTACCAACGCCATGGCACTCATTGTCGACGATGCCGGCCCAGGCGTGGCGCACAGCGAGCGGTCGCGCATCTTCGAGCGCTTCGCCCGTGGAAGCGCAGCCCGGCATCGGGTGGGTACGGGACTGGGGTTGGCGTTGGTCACCGAGCACGCCCAGGCGCACGGCGGCGACACGTGGGTGGAAGATCGACCTGGCGGCGGCGCACGGTTCGTGGTCACGTTCGCAGAGGTGGCCTGATGCGCCGCCTGCTTTGGCTCACTGCCTCGATGGTGGTCGCCACCGCCTCGTGCGGCCTGCCCAATTCGAACAACTTCGTGGCCACCAACCACAACGACGACCGGTTCGGGCTGTCGCAAACCACGGCGGCCACTACCACCACCGCGCCCACCACCACCATCGACGCCACCACCACCACCATCGAACAGGCAACGACTACCACCATCGCCTCCGACCTGGTGGAGTTGTTCTTCATCACCAGCAGGCAACTCACCAACATCTCCACGCCGCTCCCGCGGTCGCCCACACTCAGCCAGGTGGTGGCGGCACTCCTCCAGGGCCCGCCGAGCGGCGATCTTGGTGCCGGGTTGCGCACGGCGTTGCCATCGCTCGCCCAGATCACCGTCACCAGCGAGGCCGGTATTGCCACGGTCGACCTCCCGCCCGGTGTGTTCGATGCCGTAGAACCCAACGACCAGCGGCTGGTATTCGGGCAGATCGTGCTCACCCTCACCGGCCGGCCTGGTGTGGGCCCGGTGCGGTTCACCCTGGCAGGCGAGCCCACCCGCGTGTTCCGCGGCGACGGCAGCCTCACCAAACCGGGCGAAGAGGTGTCGCGCGACGACTACGTGACCCTGCTGTCGAACTCCCCGGAACCACCAACCATCGCGCCTCGGAGCACAGACACATCGTCCACCAGCGCCGGATAGCGTGACCTTCTCATGCGCAGCGGATTCGTCACCTTCGTCGGTCGCCCCAATGTGGGCAAATCGACACTCACCAATGCGCTGTGCGGCGAGAAGGTGAGCATCGTCAGCGACAAGCCGCAGACCACCCGCACTCGCGTGCGCGGCGTGCTCAGCCGGCCCGATGCGCAGCTCGTGTTCGTCGACACGCCCGGTTTGCACAAGCCCGTCACGGCACTCGGCGAGCGGGTGAACGCAACCGCACTCGAGTCGATGGCCGATGTCGATGTGGTGTGTCTCGTGGTCGATGGCACCAAGGGGTTCGGCAAGGGCGACGAATGGGTGGCTCAGCGCTTCGATGTCACCAAGGCCGTCGTGGTCGTGAACAAGGTCGATCGGCTGAGCCGCGAACAACTCGTCGACCAACTGGCAAGGGCGTCGGTGCTCAACGCCCAAGCGTATTTCCCGGTGTCGGCCCGCACGGGTGAAGGCCTCGGGCCGCTGGTCGAGTACCTGGCGGCGCAGATGCCCGAGGGGCCGATGTACTTCCCCGACGACACCGTGCGCGACCTTCCCGACGACGAGTGGGTGGCCGAATTGGTGCGCGAGCAGCTGTTGGCGGTCACGCGTGACGAGTTGCCCTACAGCATCGCCACCCGCGTCACCGAGTGGGAATGGCCACGCATCCGTTGCGAGATCATCGTCGAACGCGACAGCCAGAAGGGCATGGTCATCGGCAAGAACGGTGCCGTGTTGAAAGAGGTGGGCACCCGGGTGCGTGCGCAGCTCCCCGAGGGCGTGTTCATCGAACTGTTCGTGAAGATCGACAAAGACTGGCAGCGCCGCCCCGACCGGGTGCAACGCCTCGGCTACTGACGCGCGGCTCACACCACTCGGGCCCGCTTGAGCCACCCCTGCGCCGACATGGCACACTGTGGGCATGGCAGCACGCATCATCAACGGCACGGCAGAACTCAAGGCACTCATCGGCGAGCACCTCGGCTACAGCGACTGGATGGACATCACCCAGGAGCGCGTGAACCTCTTCGCCGACGCCACTGGCGACCACCAGTGGATCCACATCGACGCCGAGCGCGCCAAGAAGGAAAGCCCGTTTGGCGGCCCCATCGCCCACGGCTACCTCACCTTGTCGCTGGGTCCGGTGTTGATGCCGCAGGTGTTCATCACCACCGGTTACAAAATGGGTGTCAACTACGGCTGCAACAAGGTGCGCTTCATGTCGCCCGTGCCGGTGGGCGCGAAGCTGCGCCTCGGGGTCACCCTCATCGGCGTGGAAGACATCGCTGGCGGCATCCAGGCAACCTACGGCTTCTCGTTCGAGTGCGAAGGCGCCGCCAAGCCGAGCTGCGTGGCCGAAGTGATCTTCCGCTCGTACGAGTGACATCGCCATGACGCAACTGACCATTCCCCAATTCGGTGCGCTGTTGCGGCCGTTCATCTCGCAGGTTGCGCCGGAGACCACCCCGCGCTTCCTGGCTCTGCTCGAGCGTGGCGCCGCCGCCCGGTATCGCCACTGGGCCGAGGTGTTGCCCGAACACGCCGAGGTGTTGCTGCGCTGTTCGGCCAGCGAAGACGAGATCGCCAACCGCATCGACGGTGCGTTTGCGATGGATGAATCGCTGCGGGCACAGCTCGAGGCCCCGTTGCCCGAAGCAACCCAGACCTACTACGACGCCTTCGCGCCATACGACGTGTGGGACCAACTGCGGATCCAGGCCAACGCCGAACGCCAGGGCGCACAAGCGTGGCGCAACATCGCCGCCAACCACCCCGATGCTGCCGTGGTGGCCGTGTTGCACAGCTGCTCGGCACTCGAAGAGTCGGCCGCCGACGCCCTCGACGCCCTCATCGCAACCCACGCCCCCGCCTGATCCGAGTCAGACGGCGCCATCCGAGTCGCCCGGCGTCATCCGAGTCAGCCGGCGTCATCCGAGTCGCCCGGCGTCATCCGAGTCAGCCGACGCCGCTTCCGGGAGCGTGTCCAAACTGTGGTTGTCAACGACCATGGATTGGACGCGCTCGGGGTCGCCGGCTGTTGATCAGCAGCACGAGTTCGGCGAGAACCTCGTCGAGCTGGTCGAGGTCGCTCCACCACACCTCCACCAGTTCCCACCCGAGGAGGCGAAGGCGCCGCTTTCGGGCGGCATCGTGGGCACGGGCCGACGGCGAACTGTGCCATCGCCAACTCTGACATTCCACGCCGATCATCAACTCGGGGATTGCCAAGTCGAGCTCGGCCAAGAGCCTGCCATCTGCGTCATGCACGGGGTATTCGTCGACCAACTCGATTCCGCACTCAGCCAACGCCCGTTTCGTGAGACGCTGGAACCAGCTTCGAGGCAAACGAGTGTCGACCCGCTCATTGAGCAAGTCGAGCACTATCGCCGGGCCGCGCACGCCACCTCGCTGCCAGGCAAGCGCCACCTTGCGAATCCACACGGGGGAATCGCTGTGGCGCAGCATCGAGTCGAGCGCTTGCGCCGCCGCATCGCGTCCGTCGGTGGCTGCGACCTGGATGAGCGCCACCGGCCGCATCACGCATCGCAGCCCATCCACGTCGACACAGTCGCTGGCGCGCACCATGTCGCTGCGATGCACCTGCACTCCAACGACGGTTGGCAGTTTCCATCCATCGATACCGGTGACGACAAGTCGCTCATCGGCGGCATACCCGTCGAACCCGTGCACTCGGGCGGCTGACGCATGGCTGAGCGCCGCATGCGGCCGGCCACGCAGCACCGCAACTCGTGCGGCGCGATCCCACGACGCGCTCAGACCAGCTAACGCCACTACTCCGTGCGCCACCCGCTTCCACTCACCAGTGGCGACTCGCTGGCGGATGAGGCCACGAGTGATGCCAGCCGCTTCGAGGTCGGTCGCGAGCGCCACCCCACCGTGGAGCGCAAACACCCTCATTGCATTGTCGATTCCATCTGCTCGCATGCCGCAATGAGGTGCAGTGGCTCCACCGAATCGGAATTGCGCGTCCAATCCATGGTTGTCAACAACCACAGTTTGGACGCGCTCCCGGAAGTGGCGCCGGGCGACTCGGATGACGCCGAGCGACTCGGATGACGCCGGGTGACTCGGATGGCGCCGCGCGACTCGGA
>JBAXQV010000177.1:0-6378 GCA_037131575.1 Actinomycetota bacterium | reverse complement strand
GAAACCACCACCAACGCGCTCTCCGAAGGGGTGCGGTTACTCATCGAGAACCCGAAGGCATGGGATCAGGTGAAGACCGACCCCGACGAGTACGTGCCCAAACTCGCCGAGGAAGTGCTGCGGCTCGAAGGACCCGTCCAAGGCCTGTTCCGCTCCGCTGCAGTCGACATCGAGATGCACGGTGTCACCATTCCTGCAGGGTCGGTCATCAACGTTCGCTACGCCGCCGCCAACCGCGATGAAGCCCAGTTCGCGTGCCCAGCCGACATGGATCTCGACCGCGAGAACCTGCGCTCGCACCTCGCCTTCGGGTTCGGGGTGCACCATTGCCTCGGCGCACCATTGGCCCGTCGTGAACTCATCCACGGGTTCCGTGCGCTCGTCGACCGCATCGACGAGATGTGGTTCATCGAAGGCGCCAACGATTTCGGCCACCACCCCAACTTCTGTCTGCGCGCACTGCGCGAACTGCACATCGGTTTCCGACCCGCAGGTCGTTGACACGTGCCCGTCAGCGAGTGATGAGATCGGCCAGGCGGCGCAGGAACACTTCGTGCAACACCGTTCCGATGATGGCCATGTTCGGCGCACGGTTCACGCCTGAGGTGAACAAGGTGAGGCAGGTGCGATTCGCGCACGCACCTTTGAACAGATTGAACGCCTCCCAGTAGCGCCACTGCTCGTCGCTGAGCACCACACCAGCGTGCTCGGCGTACAGAGCCAGCCAGGCGTCGCGAGGCATGGTGCGCCCACCGCGCATGGTGAGGCAGAACGACCAGTCTTCGGCCGGGTCGCCGAGGTGGGCGAACTCCCAGTCGGTGACCGCCACCACCTCGCCCCCGGCGTGCACCACATTGCCGGGCCCAGCATCGCCGTGCACCACCGAGAGCCGCTCGAGCGGCGGTGCATGGCGATGCAGCCATGCCGCAGCTTCCTCTAGCAGCGGGATGGGCCGTGCGCTGGCGGCCCGGTACGCGCCACGCCACCGCTCGATCTGTATCGGCGTCGCATCGCTGGGCGACGTCGGCCGCAGGTCGAAGGCGTACGCGGGGTCGTCGAACACGGCGGTGTCGAGCCGGTGCAGCCGAGCCAGTTCGGTGACGAACGATGCCGCGGTGGGTTCGTCGAATGCTCGCTCGTCGGCCAACTCGGCACCGGCGATGAACGCCATCACGAAGAACGGGAAGCCCACCAGCGAGCCAGTGGGTTCGTCGGCGATGATCTGCGCCACCGGAAAACCCGCCGCAGCGAGGCCACCCATCACCCGGCACTCCTCCACGCCCGAGGTGCCGAACACGCCACCTTGTTCGAGTCGCACCACCGCGGCGGGCGTGCCGTCCACTTCAACGCGCAGCATCGCCCGCGAATGCCCGGTACCAATTCGAGCGATGCGAACGTCGGCGTCGACGGCCCAGCCCAACTCGGTACGCAGCCATTGCACCAATGCTTCACGTTGGTCGCTACGCATTGCGCACTTTGCCACGGAAACCGTCCATCAACGGCATGTGCTCAGCAAGGTCGGCATCGAGTTGCGCGATGAGCAACGGGCGCAGCGCGGCCCGCACCTCGGTGGCGGCTGCGTCGTCGTTGGCGTCGATGGTCGCTACCAACGCTGCCGACGCTGCGCTCCACGCGTCGCTGCCTGGCCAGTGCGGCGCCACCAACGCGTTGCCAGCCAGCGAGTGGAGTACTGCTTCGAGCGCAGCGGTCCGTTCAGGCACAGGGTCGAACAGCACGCCGCGAGCCAGGTCGACCAAGCCGATGAGTTGCGCCACCACACCGGCCACGTACGGGTCGCCGATAGCCGGGTGCACCACGGTGCGCAGCGTGTGGGCCACCGACGCCAAGATCGACGCCGTGTCGAGCTGTCCGTCGGGTGCCATGTGCTCGGTCATCGCAGGCTGGCCGCCGCTGCGGCTTCAGCGGCGAAGTCCCAACTCGAACGCCACACCGGGTCGGCCAGCGCGGTGTCGAGCGTTGCCCAGCCCTGTTCCTGAAACCAGGCATAGGTGTGCTGGTGCCCAGCCGTGAACGAGTAGCTCGGCTCGAAATCGAGCAGGTGCCGCGCCTTGTCGATGCTCAGCACGGCGTGGTGCGCCGCCCCGAACAGATGGCCCCAGTGGCCCCGCCCCAACGCAGGCAGCGCATCGTCGGGCACCATCACGATGTCGGGTTCCTCACCCACGATCGCAGCGAGCACGTCGATGTAATGACGGGTGGTCACTGCCTCGGCGGTGATGTTGAACACCTCACCGAACGATCGTTCATTGCCCACCATGGCCATCATCACTGCGCACAGGTCGTCGACATGGCCGTACGAACCGGTGACGAGGCCGCTGTGTGGAACCAGGATGGGGCGATGCTGGAGCAACCTCAGGAACATGGGAGTTTCCATGTCGTAGATGTTGTTGCGCGGGCCGTAGATGGCGGCCGGCCGCACGATCGACACGGGGAACCCGGTGCGCTGGTGGCGGGCCAACATCGCCGCCTCGGCCATGGCCTTGAAACCGCCGTAGCCGCGGGCACCCGAGCTATCGGTGGGCATGTCTTCGGTCCACGGCATCACTCCCACCAGCGACTGGTCGTAGGCCATGATGGAACTGACGTAGATGTAGTGCCCCACCGAACCGTCGACGAGTTCGACGAGCGCTTCGATGTCGCTGCCCCCTGCGGCCATCACGAAACCCGACACGTCGTAGATGACATCCCAGGTGGTGCCTTCGAGTGCTGCACGCATCGATGCGGCATCGGTGCGGTCGGCAACGATGAGTTGCACACCAGCGGGGAACTCGGTGGCCGTGCGGCCGCGGTTGAGCACGTGTACCTCGTGGCCGCCAGCAGCCAGCGCGCTCACCAGTCGGTGCCCCACGAACACCGACCCACCCAGCACCAGGGCACGCATCAGCGCAACCCCGGGTAGCGGCCCAGCACCACGCACTCGAGGTGGCCGGTACCCACATCGGTGGGATCATCGAGGTTCACACACCGCCCCCACGCCTCGGCGTAGTGATAGCGGTTCAACTCCACCGGCGTGGGGGTGGTGATGGCGGTGATTCGATCGATCTCCCACACCTCACCTTCGTGGTGATCGTCGCCTCGGTAGGCACCGCGTCCCATGCCGTCGTGGAACCCGCCGAAGTAGCCACCGCCCTGCAGGTACACGGGGTACGAGATCGGCTCGATGGCGTACCGCTCGACCCCACCATCGGGCCGGGTGAGCGTGACCGTGCCGTGCGCGAGGCGGCGCACCGGGTTGCCGTCGACCTCCACGAACGTGACCGTGTGGTCGATGGCCGTGTACGCGAACGGTTCGCGCTCGTCGCCGTAGGGGAACATGCACTGCGTTTCGAGCTTGGTGTACTCGGCCTCACCACCGGGATGGTGGAACTGCCAGAACACAGCCCGATCGCGCATCTTGAACACGCACCATTGCCGCAAACCGGGCATGGCGGGCGCCACGGGCGGCGGGGCGATGGCGGCCGACCGCGGGCCTCCGGTGTTGTTGCCGATGCCCCACGAGTGGTCGCGCACACCGGTCCAGCCGTTCACTTCCACGCGCTCGCTGGCCACTTCGATCCAGCCGTTCACGGTGCAGCACTGGTCGTAGTTGCTGCGATCGCTGTGCAGGCGGCCGTTGATGTACACCTGCACGTGCTCTTCGTTGTACGGCGGGCACCACCCTTCGAACACGAGGTCGTAGGCCTGGCCGTATTCGTTGGGTGCACAACGCAGGTGAATGGTGCGCAACCCCTCGACGATGTCGACCGTCACCGGGCCACAGAACAGGTCGTCGATCTGCGGCCGTAGCCGGCGCGAATAACGCATGTTGTGCTGCTCGCCATCGCGCGACACACAGGTGAACGCGTCGAGCACATCGTTGTTGGCATGCAAGCGGAACCCGGTGAACCAGGCGAAGCGCCCGTCGGGGTCGCCCATCGTGAAGTAGTAGCCGTCGCTCCAGTGGGGCGACCCGTCGGCCACCATGTCGAAGGTGGCACCGATCTGGTGGCGTGGCAGTTCATCGAGGCGCGTGAGTTGTCGGTGCACAGTCGAACACTAGAAGTTGCACCCGGCGATCTTCGGCCCGAAGCGACCGCACCCCACCGCATACGCTTCACAGCGATGGACCCCTCACTTGTCGAACGTCTCCGCAGCGAGATGCGCTACGAGTTCGCCCGCACGGCCCCGCCAGAGGGCTTCCCCGCTTTCCCCGACATCCCCATCGGCCGTTACACGAGCGACGAGTTCTACGACCTCGAGCGCAAGCACCTGTGGCCCAACGCCTGGGTGTTGGCGGGCCGCACCGACGACCTGCCCAACCCGGGCGATTTCCTCGCCTTCGACCGGCTCAACGAACCAGTCATCCTGGTGCGCGGACGCGACACCCTGGTGCGCGCCTTCTACAACACCTGCCAACACCGCGGCGCGCCAGTGGTGCGCGAAGCCAGTGGCAACGCCCGGCAACTGCGGTGCCAATACCACTCGTGGACCTACGACATCACCGATGGTCACCTGGTGCACGTTCCCGACGAGCGCGATTTCGTGGGCCTCGACACCACCACCCGCTGCCTGGCCACATTGCGCTGCGAAGAATGGGACGGGTGGCTCTTCGTGAACCAGAACCACGATGCCCCCGCGCTCGCCGAGTGGTTGGCCCCCATCCCCCAGCAACTCGCCGAACTCCAGGGGCCCACGCTGCGCACCGTCGCCAGTCGCAGCGAGGTGGTGGCGTGCAACTGGAAGATCACCGCCGAGGCGTTCCTCGAGGTGTACCACTTCCGGCACATCCACCAACGCAATGGGGTGACCGCGCTCGACAACCGCGGCGCCACCATGGGGTTGCTCCCGAACGGCGCATCGCGCATGGTGTCGCCCTTCTCCACCCAAGCGTGTGCCGGGTTGGGCATGACCGCGTGGGACGACTGGCAAGACCTGAAGACACCCGGCTTCGATGACATCGCCACCGTGAACCCGATGGTGCGCTGCACCAGTTCGGCGTATTCGATCTTCCCGAACCTCATCACGCCGATTGCTGCGTACGGTTTCCCGTTCATCACGTTCTGGCCCATCGACCGTCGATCGACGCTCATCGTGTGGACCCACTACGCCCCCAGCGACACGCCCTTCGATGCCGACAACCTGCCCCAGCACTGGAATGAGCGGCTCGACCGTTTCGACCAGATCATGGCCGAAGATTTCTGGAACATGGCGCCGATGCAGCGTTCCATCGAGTCGCCAGCCATGCGCGGTGTACCGATCAACTATCAGGAACGCCGTATCTGGCACTTCCACGAACAGCTCGACCGGATGATCGGCATCGAACGGATCCCTGCCGAGTTGCGAGTGCCGCAACTGTTGGCCAGGTACGTGGGTGACTGATGGTTCCACCCACCCACGAGCGGGTCAGGCCGGGTCGCCGCGCACGACGTTGAGGTTGCCCTCGGTCCAGATGGTCACCAGGCGCCGCCGGGCGATACGCCAACCTGCGGGCGTGCGCACCAGTTCGTCTTCGTACCGGCCGGCAACGATGTAGTTCGGCCCACCCACCGCCGCTTTGCGCACGTGCTGAGCATGGAAGTAGCAGCGACAGGTGGCGGTGTCGCCATTCACGGCGATCTGGTGGGTGTTCACCATGTGCTGGCTTGCGTCGAGTGGCGTGAGCACGCTCGAGCAACGGTCGATGATCGCCTCGACACCCTGTGCTTCGGGCACCCCGAGCCGAGCGTGTGCATCGGGCATGAACACCCGGCGAAGCACATCCCAGTCGCGTTCGTCGAGCGCCCAGCAGTACGACGCAGTGAGATCGATGATGGCGGTACGGTCGTCGGCTGACATGCTCGCGACCGTACCCGAGGAGACCCCACGATGAACCCACTCGGCGCACCGGTGCAAGTTGCGTACGGAGTAGACGATGTCGAGCGAGCCGCCAATCGGTTCTCCGCCAGCACCGGTGCAGGGCCGTTCTTCATCGTGCGCCACATCGCCCTCGAAGCGGCACGGGTGCATGGTGTGGCGGGCAGTTTCGATCACTCGTCGGCGTACGGGCAATGGGGTTCGGTGATGGTGGAGTTGGTGCAGGAGCACACGCCACCGCTGGTGCCTCTCGATGGCAGTGCGCAGCGCATTCACCATCTTGCGTTCCTGGTGCCCGATCTCGGCGCCGCCTGCGACCAGTGTGTGGCCAGGGGGTGGCCCGAGGTGCTGTGGGCGCGCACCGGCGGCGGGCAGCAGTTCGCCTTCTGCGATGCCCGGGCCGAGTTGGGGCACCTCGTGGAGTTGTACGAACCGTCCGAACGGCTCGTCGGTTTCTACGCCATGGTTGCCAAGGCCGCCGAAGCGTGGGACGGCACCCACCCCGTGCGCATCCTCAGCTAACCC
>JBAXQV010000176.1:0-6380 GCA_037131575.1 Actinomycetota bacterium | reverse complement strand
GTGCGATGCACCTCACGCAGTTGTTCGGCGCCTACCCCGGCGAGGGTGGTGAGGCGATGGTGCGCCACCTCGGCGGGCACCGGCACCACGTGCGGTACCGCCAGCACCACACAGCCGGCGGCCAGCGCCGATCGAGCCCCCGTGGGTGAGTCTTCGATGGCCACACACTGGTGCGGGGCCATGCCGAGGCGTGCTGCCCCGGTGAGGTAGGGCTCGGGGTGAGGCTTACCGCGGCTCACGTCGTCGCCCGCCACCACGGCGGTGAACGACCCGGCTGGCAGCGCAGGCAGCAGCGCATCGGTGAACCGCCGCCACGACATGGTGACCAGCGCGCAGGGAATACCCGCCGCGCCGAGATCGGCCAGCAACTCACGCGCCCCTGGTCGCCACGGCACTTCCTGTTGCACTCGGGCGATGACCCCGTCGAGCAACAGGTTCACGATGTCGTCGATGGGCAGGTCGAGCGCGCCGTGGGTGCTCATGTAGCGCGCCGTATCGCGCAGGTCTTTGCCCACCACGGCGTGTCCGTGTGCATCGTTCCATGCGCCGTTGCCGAACTCGTTCACGATCTCGAACTCGCGGGCGATCCAATACGGCTCGGTGTCGACCAACGTGCCGTCCATGTCCCACAGCACGGCGCCGAGTGAGAGGTCGACCGCGGCAGGCGAGCTCAACGCGGCCCACCGTCGACGTTGAGGGTGGTGCCGGTGGTGTAGCTGCCTGCGGCCGTGGCGAAGTAGAGCGCTGCGCCCACGATCTCGCCCGGTTCGCCGCCGCGCTGCAGGGCGAACCCGGCCCTCGCGCTGCGGTTGAACGAGTCCATGTCCCACGCCTTGGAGATGTCGGTGAGGAACGGGCCGGGCACGATGCAGTTCACCCGCACGGAGGGGCCGAGGGTGCGGGCCAAGCCGTAGGTGAGCGCGTTCACCCCGGCCTTCGCTGCGCCGTACACCAACTCGCCCGCTGTGGGTCGCTGTGAGGCGATCGACGATACGAAGATGATGGAGCCCCCGCCGTCGGCCACCATGCGCGTGCCCACCAGTGCCGACAGACGGAACGGACCCTTCAGGTTCACGCCCATCACCTTGTCGTACAGATCTTCGGTGACGGCATCGATGGACGGATACAGCGGCGACATGCCGGCGTTGTTCACCAGCACGTCGACCTTGCCGAACTCGGCGTACGCCGCAGCCGCCAGTTCTTCGGCGCCGTCCCACGAGGCAGCGTGGTATGCCACCGGCAGCGCCCGCCGGCCGAGGGCGCGCACTTCGTCGGCCACCGCCTCGCAGTTGGCGAGCTTGCGGCTGGCGATGACCACATCGGCCCCACGCTCGGCAAAGGCCAGCACCATCTCGCGGCCGAGCCCCCGACTACCGCCTGTCACCACAGCCACTTTCCCGGTGAGGTCGAACAGGTCGGTGGTCATCGTCCCTCCTCGGCGATGACGCGCACGGTGTCGTCGAGCGCGTCGAGTGCCTGGGCCAGTTGGTCGTCGGTGTGGGCGAGGCCCACGTTCATCATGCCGCGATGGGCGATGTACACACCACGTTCGAGCAGCCCGAGGAACAGCAAGTCCTGCAGCACGGCATCGCGCGTGGAGATGTCGTGCAGGGTGGTGGGCGGGGTGGCCAGCGCGTGCAGGCTCATCATCGACCCGAAGCCGCTGACGCTGACCGGCAGGTCGTGGCGGGCCAGCACCGCGGCCACGTTGGAGCGGAACTCGTCGCCCCGGGCGTAGTGCGCCTCGGCCGCATCGGCGGTGTACACGCTGCCCAGCACCGCCACACCGGCGGTCATGGTGGCGATGTTGTTGTTGAACGTGCCGGCATGGCTGATGACCGATGTGCGCCCGGCTTCGGGGCTGGTGTCGTACTGGTCGAGCAGGTCGGCCCGGCCACCGAATGCGCCGAACGAGAACCCACCGCCGATGTACTTGCCGTAGGTGGTGATGTCGGCCTCGGCGCCGAGCATCGACACCATGCCGCATCGGCCATGCCGCGACGTCATCACTTCATCGGCGATGCACACCGCACCCACGGCTCGGGCGGCGGCGAACACACCCTGGATGAACTCGGGGGTGGTGGGGATGCACCCACCCGAGCCGAGCATCGGCTCCATCACCACGGCGGCCAGTTCGGGGCCGTGCTGCTCGATGAGCGCGAGCGTGCCGTCGAGGTCGTTGTAGGGGGCGATGACGAAGTTGTACGGCGCGTTCCACGGTGCCGGGCCGCTGGCGAAGTAGAGCACCCCACCGTGGTACCCGCCGAGCATCACCATCAACTTCTTGCGCCCGGTGAACTGCATGGCGGTGGTGATGGCCATGAGGTTGGCTTCGGTGCCCGAGTTGGTGAAGCGCACACGGTCGAGGCAGAAGCGCTGGCACATCAGCCGGGCGAGGTCGGCCTCAGCCGGGTGGATACCACCCACGCTCACGTTCACGCCGAGGGCGGCCTTCACGGCGTCGAGCACCCGATGTTCGGAGTGGCCGAGCAGGCCGGCGGTGTAGTCGCCGAGCAGGTCGATGTAGGTGTGGCCGTCGAGGTCGGTGAGCGTGGCACCCTCACCCTTCACGAAGGTGACGGGGAACGGCGGGTGGGTGAGCACCGTGCGCGTATGCCCACCGGGCAGCACCTCACGGGCGCGGTCGTAGGCGGCGTGACTGGCCGGGTTGCGGTCGGCGAAGGCTTGACGGGCGCGATCGAGTTGAACAGCGTTCACGAGCGCAGACTAGATCGACGCAGCGACTCGTCGTGCTTCGAGCACCGCTTCGGCGATGGTGCGCGGGGCCACACAGTCGCCCACGCGCGCGGTGGCCGCAGCGAGGGGCGCGTCGGGAAGGCGGAAGCCGCAATCGACCAGTGCTGCGCAGGCGATGGCGGTAGTGGCACCGCTGAACCGGTCTTGTACGCGCACGCCGTTCGCGTCGACGCCGCGCAACAGGGCGCGCTTCACCACCTGCACCCCGCGCTGGGCGAGGCGTACGTTGGCGGGGGCGAGGTCGCCGGTGCGGCTCAGTTCGTTACCAGCGATGTTGTCTTGGGTGACGAGCACCGCACGCTCGCCCAACTCCTCGGCCAGGGCTACGGCGATGGGGCCACCGATGGGGTCGAACAGGGCGATGACGCCCTCGGCGGGAAGTGCCGCCGCGCCGCTGCGCACATCGACGATGTCGAGCACCACGGCGTGGTCGTCGATGTCGTACTCGCGTACCCCGGGCTGCGAACCGGTTGCCTGCACCACCACGGCGCCCGGGGTGCTCGCCGCTTTCGCTGCGGCGCTGTCATCCACGTTCAGTTCGATCGTCACCCCGAGGCGAGCGCATTCGGCCTCGAGCCAGCGCACGAACTCGCCGCCGGGGCCGGCGATGACGGCAACACCACCCACACGATCGCCGCGTTCGAGCACACGCACCCGATGGCCACGCTCGGCAGCCACACGCGCCGTTTCGAGCCCGCCCACACCGGCACCCACCACCACGACGTCACGCGGTGAGGCCGCAGGCAGGTACCACGAAGGGTCGCTGATTTCGTGGCCGGCCGATGGCTCGACCACACACGACACGATGGGGTTGCGCGCATCGCGCACCTGGCAGCGCTGATTGCAGCGGATGCACGGTCGGATGCGGTCGGCCTGGCCGGCCCGTAGCGCGGCCACCAGGTCGGGGTCGGCGATCTGGGCGCGGGTCATCTCCACCGCATCGCACACACCGTCGCCGATGGCCCATTCGGCCTGGCCCCACTCGACCACCGAACCCTGCAGGAACACCGGCGTGGCGCTGAGCGCAGCCCTCACCTCGCGGCACACGCCGATGTTGAAACCGGTGGGTTCGTGGAAATCGGGCCGGGTCTTCTCGGACGAGAAGATGGCACCGCGCACCACCACCACATAGTCGACCCCGGCCTCCACCAGCGCGGCGGCGATACCGGGCGCCATCTCGGGGGTGATACCCGCCCACGGCGCGAGTTCATCGCACGACAGACGCAGGCCCACGATGGCCGTGGGGGCAGCGGCGCGCACCGCACTGATGACGGCGCGTGCGAACGCGAGCCGGTCGGTGCCCCACTCGTCGCCACGGTGGTTGGTGAGCCCCGACAGGAACTGGCGCACCAGGCTGTGCTGGCCGGCGTTCACCTCCACCCCGTCGCACCCGGCCCCCACCGCCAGGGCAGCGGCCGCACCGAAACCGGCCACCACCGCAGCAATGTCGTCGGCTTCCATCCACTTCGGAACCTCGCGGCTGTTCACCTCGGGTACCCGCGACGGGGCCCACAGTGGATCCTGGCTATAGGCGCTCGAGCCCTGCCCGCCGGCGTGGTCGAGCGAGGCGATGACCAGCGCGCCGTGGACGTGGCATGCCGCGGCGATGGCCTGCCACCCGGCGGCACAACGCTCGGCCAAGGGGGCCCGCTCGTAGGGCCAGTCGCTGCTGTGCACACTGGCGCCCTCGGTGACCACGATGCCTGCGCCGCCAGCGGCACGGCGGGCGTAGTAGGCGACATGCCGCTCGGTGAACCGTCGTTCATCGTCGCCGAGGTTGGTGACGTGCGGCCCGAACATCACCCGGTTGGGTGCGGTGGCCTGCGCCAAGCGGAGCGGTTCGAGCAGGTGCACGATGGGTGACGATACTCGTCAGCCGCGCGAGGCCGACAGTTCGCCGCCGCTGAGGAGCCGCTTGATATTGCTGGTGTGCCGGGCCATCACCAGCGCGGCCAACGCCACCGTGGCGGCAACTTCCCAACCGGGCCGACCCTCGATGGCCACGGCGATGGGAAGGCCCACCACGATGGCGAGCGACGCCAGCGATGCCTTCCCGCTCGCCTTGCGGGTGACGTACCACACCACGATGAGGATGAGGAACGAGATCGGGTGCAGCACCAGCGTGGCGCCAGCCATGGTCGATACGCCCTTGCCGCCCACGAACCGGCGGGTGATGGGGAACATGTGCCCCAGCACCGCGGCGCCCACCAACAGGTAGGCACCTGGCCGAGTATGCAGGGCCAGGCCGACGGCTGCCGGGACGGCGCCCTTCAACCCGTCGAGCACGAACACGGCGATACCCAACGTCGCGCCGAGCGTGCGGGCGATGTTCGACGCCCCCGGGTTACCTGAACCGACGGCGGTGATGTCGATGCCCTTGCTACGCGCCACCAGCACGGCACTGGGAAAAGTGCCGAGCATGTACGCGACAGGGAGCAGGAAGTAGATGGCGGTCGACATGAGCCCGCGCCGACGTTAGGCGACGGGAATGGGCTTGCGGCCGATGACGACCGGCTTCGAGTGGTCCATGCTCGGCTTGGGCGTGAGGCCCACGTTCACGTTGCTCAGCATGGCGTCGGCGGCACCGCCCACGCACTCGGGGTCGGGGCCGTCGAGGGGCAGGCCGGTGAAGAACTTGGCGGCCATGCAGCCACCCTGGCAGGCGTCGTAACTGCCGCAACTGGCACAGGCACCGGCCGACTGCGGTTCGCGCAGTTCACGGAACAGTTCGCTCTGCTTCCACACCTTGGCGAAGCCACCTTCATCGCGCACCGAGCCGGCCTTGAACTCGTCGTGGATGACGAACGGGCACGCGTACACATCGCCGATGGGGTCGATGAGGCACACCACGCGTCCGGCGCCGCACATGTTCAACCCGGGCAGTGCCTCGCCGAGCGCATTGAGGTGGAAGAACGAATCGCCGGTGAGCACGTTGTCGCCGTGCGCGAGTAGCCAGTTGTAGATCTGGCGCTGCTGGGCATTGGTGGGGTGGAGGTCGTGCCAGGTGTCGGCACCGCGGCCGCTGGGGCGTAGGCGGGTGACACGTAACTGGGCGCCGTAGTTGTCGGCCAGTGCCTTGAACCCGTCGAGTTGGTCGACGTTGTGGCGGGTGACTACCACCGAGATCTTGAACGGGCCGTTGTTCTCCACGAACCCGGCGGCGGCGAGATGCTCCATCGCCCGGCGCGCCATGTCGTAGCTGCCCGCGCCACGCACGGAATCGTTGGTGACGGCGTCGATACCGTCGAGGCTGATCTGGATGTCGAGGTAGTCCATGGCGGCGAACCGCTTGGCCTTCTCGGCATCGATGAACGCGCCGTTGGTCGAGAACTTCACACCGATGTCGCGGCTGATCGAGTAGTCGACGAGTTCGAAGAAGTCGCGGCGCACCATCGGTTCGCCACCACCGATGTTGATGTAGAACACCTGCAGGTCGTGCAGTTCGTCGAGCACGCGCTTGGCCTCGGCAGTGGTGAGCTCACGTGGGTCGCGCTGGCCACTCGACGACAGGCAGTGCACGCACTGCAGGTTGCACGCGTAGGTGATTTCCCAGGTGAGGCAGATGGGCGCATCGAGCCCGGTCTTCAGCTGGCTCACCAATGATTCAACGCTCATGACTCAAC
>JBAXQV010000175.1:0-6463 GCA_037131575.1 Actinomycetota bacterium | reverse complement strand
TGGCGGTTTCGTGCACGAACGGCATGACCCGACGATACCTGTCACACCACCACTCACCGTGCCTCCTTGCATACGGGGCGTGGCCAGTAACATTCTTCCTTGTGACTCGTATCGCCATCATCGGAACCGGCTATGTCGGCCTCACCACCGGAGCCTGCTTCGCCCACCTCGGCCACGAGGTGATCTGCGCCGATATCGACGAGGCGAAGGTCGAGCAGTTGAACCGTGGCGAGATTCCCATCGTCGAGCATCGCCTCGACGAATTGGTGACCGAAGGCCTGCGTACCGGCAACCTGCGCTTCGTGCTCGGGGCAGCCAACGCCGTCGCCGACTGCGAGATCGCCTTCCTGTGTGTACCCACCCCACAGGGCGACGATGGCTCGGCCGACCTCAGCTACGTGGAGGCCGCAGCAGCCGAAATCGCGGCCGTGCTGCCCTATGAGGCCATCGTGGTGAACAAATCGACCGTGCCCGTGGGCAGCACCAAGGTGGTCGACCGGGTGATGAAGCGGCCCGATGTGCGCGTGGTGAGCAACCCCGAGTTCCTCCGCGAGGGTTCGGCCGTCGACGACTTCTTGAACCCCGACCGAGTGGTGGTGGGCGCCGACGACCGCGCCGCAGCCATCGCGGTGGGTGCCCTGTACGACAAGGTGCGCGCCCAGATCATCGTCACCGACCCTGCCTCGGCCGAAACCATCAAGTACGCCGCCAACGCCTTCCTGGCCACCAAGTTGAGCTTCATCAACGCCATCGCTGCCATTTGCGAGGGCGTGGGCGCCGATGTGAACGACGTGGTGGTGGGCATGGGCTACGACAAGCGCATCGGCACCGAGTTCTTGCGCCCCGGCCCGGGTTGGGGTGGTTCGTGCTTCCCGAAAGACTCGCGGGCCCTGTTGAAGATCGCCAATGAGGCCGGCTACCGCTTCGACCTCCTCGCCGGTGTCATCACCGTGAACGAAGAGCAACTCGACCGTGTGGCCGACAAAATCCGCCAGGCTGCCGGCGGTTCGCTCGAGGGCAAGACCGTGGCCGTGTGGGGCCTCACCTTCAAAGCCCGCACCGACGACCTGCGCGACTCGCCCTCCATCGCCATCGTCAATCGTCTCCTCGCGCAGGGCGCCACCGTGCAGGCCTACGACCCCACCGTGCACGGCCACCGGCCCGGTGTGCCCGCCGGCATCACCATCGCCGCCGATCCCTACGAGGCAGTCAGCGAAGCCGACGTGCTCGCCGTACTCACCGAATGGGACGACTTCCGCTGGCTCGACCCACGCCGGGTGAACACACACATGCGCGCTCGCCAAGTGGTCGATGGCCGCAACCTGCTCGACCGCAACGATTGGCAGCGCGCCGGATTCACCCATCAGGGCATCGGCCGCTGATGCCCCACCACCTCGTGGCCGGTGGCGGCGGCTTCATCGGCTCACATCTGGTCGATGTGGTGCTCGGCCGCGGCGACACCGTCACCATCGTCGACAACTTCGTCACTGGTCGACGCGCCAACATCGCCCACCTCGCCGGCCACCCCGGTTGCACGGTGGTGGAACACGACATCACCATGCCGCTTCCGGCCGACGTGTTGAACGGTCGCTACGACACCGTGCTCGACCTGGCCAGCCCGGCTTCACCGGTCGACTTCGCCACCATGCCGCTCGAGATCATGGCAGTGGGTTCCACTGGCACGCGCAACCTGCTCGACCTGGCGCTCGCTCAAGGTGCCCGGTTCTTCCTGTCGTCGACCAGCGAGGTGTACGGCGACCCGCTGGTGCACCCGCAGCCCGAGAGTTACCTCGGCAATGTGAGCTGTATCGGCCCGCGCAGTGTGTACGACGAAGCCAAGCGTTTCAGCGAAGCGCTCACCATGGCCTACCACCGCACGCACGGAGTCGATGTGCGCATCGTGCGCATCTTCAACACCTACGGCGAACGCATGCGCCCCAACGACGGCCGCGTGGTGAACACGTTCCTCGTGCAGGCACTCCTGGGCGAGCCCATCACCCTGCACGGCGACGGCAGCCAGACGCGCAGCTTCGTGCATGTGGCCGATGAAGTGCGCGGCCTGTTGGCAGTGCTCGACGGCCACCTCATCGGCCCGGTGAACGTGGGCAACCCGGGCGAGTTCACCATGCGCGAACTCGCCGAAGTGGTGGTCGAACTCACTGGTTCGAGCAGCCCCATCGTGAGCGTTCCTCTGCCACCCGAGCGCGAGGGCGACCCCCTGCAACGCCAGCCCGACATCACGCTCATCAACGGCACCTACGGCTGGGAACCCACCATTGCGTTGCGTGAGGGTCTCACCCGGATGATCGATTTCTTCCGCACCAACGAGCAGCTCCGCTGAGCGAAGCTCGCCGGTAACATCTGCCTCATGGTTTCCGACCAGATCGCCGAGCGGCACCGCCTCGGCCTCGATCGCTTCGACGAGATCTGGGACGGCGAATACCACATGAATGCAGCGCCTCATCCGCGCCACAGCTACTTGCTCCGCTTCCTCGAGCGGTACCTCGACCCGTTGGCCGAAGCGGTCGGCCTGGTGGCACTCGGCGAGTTCAACATCGGCACACCGCTCGATTACCGAATCCCCGACGCAGGGTACGTGCGCTCCCTGCCGCGCGAGACATTCGTTGGCACCGCCGAGTTGGTCATCGAGATGCTGTCACCTGGCGATGCCACCTTCGACAAGTTGCCCTTCTATGCAGCGCACCAGGTGCGCGAAGTGCTGGTGGTGAACCCCGCCACCCGTACGTCGCGCTGGTTGCAACTCAACTCTGCGGGCGAACGGTATGTCGATGTGCACAGCAGCGCCTTGCTGCACGTGAGTGCCGACGACATCTCGGCCCATCTTCCCTGGGAGCACCTCGAACCATGACCACACTCATCACCGGCGGCGCGGGCTACATCGGCTCGCACACCGTGCGCATGATGCGCGAACTGGGCCGCCGCGTGGTGGTGCTCGACTCGATGGAACTCGGCCATCACGCTGCATTGCTCGGCGCCGAACTGGTGGTGGGCAACACCAGCGACGGCGAACTGGTGCAGCAGTTGTGCCGCACCCACGGGGTGACCCAAGTGGTGCACTTCGCCGCGTACAAGAGTGTGGGCGAATCGATGGAGCAGCCGGCCAAGTACTGGCGCAACAACGTGGCCGGCACGGTGGAACTCATCGAAGCCGTGCTCGCCGCCGGTGTGCGCGAGTTCGTGTTCTCGTCGAGCTGTTCGGTGAACGGCACACCCGCGGTGGTGCCCGTCACCGAAGATGCACCCATCCACCCCGAGAGCGTGTACGCCGAAACCAAGGCGATGGTGGAGAAGATCCTCGGCTGGTACGGCGTCACCAGCGGCCTGCGCTCGGTGAGCCTGCGCTACTTCAACGCGGCGGGGGCCAGTGCCGACGCAGTCATCGGTGAAGACTGGAAGTACTCGATCAACCTCGTCCCGGTGGTCATGAAAGCGGCCCTCGGCCTGCGCCCGCCGGTGCAGGTGTTCGGCACCGACTACCCCACGCCCGACGGCACGTGCATCCGCGACTACATCCACGTCGACGACCTGGCCGACGCGCACATCAAGTCGCTCGATTACCTGGCTGGTGGCGGCGCAACGGTGAGCCTCAATGTGGGTACGGGTGTTGGCAGCAGCGTGTTCGACATCATCAACGCCACCGAACGCATCGGTGGGGTGACGGTTCCCTACGAAGCCGTCGGTCGCCGCGCTGGCGATGCGGTGAGCACCTACGCCGACCCCACCCGCATCCGCGAGGTGCTCGGCTGGCAGGCCACCCGCAGCCTCGACGACATCATCACGAGCGCCTGGCAGTGGCACTCGACCCACCTGCAGGGTTACACCAGCAGCGACTTCTGACGATCGAGCCAGCCCATCAACAGGGCGATGGCGCGAGGGTCGTGACGGAGGCGATGGCCTGCACCGTCGATGACGCGCAATTCGGCACTGCCGTGTGCTTCAGCCAAACGGCGTGAATCGGCCACGGGCACGCTTTCGTCGTCGCCGCCATGCATCACCAGCAGCGGCCGCGGCGCGAAGCGGCGGGCAGCATCGACCGGCCGGAAGCGGCGAAACTCTCGCGACCATTCGTCGAAGGCCTTGGGGAACCCCGGCGTGCGGATGGCACCGATGTCGCGGGCGTGCTCGAGAAAGCGGCGCGGTTGGGCTGCCCAGTCGTCGAAGTCGGCGCGGGGCCCCATCAGCGCCGCACCACGGATGCGCGGGTCGTCGGCGGCCACGCACACACCCAGCGCCCCGCCGGTGTTCGAGCCGACCAACCAGATACCCACCGGGTTGGCTTCAGCGATGAGATGGTCGATGGCGGCACGGAGGTCGTCGACCCAGCCCTGCAGCGAGAAGTCGCCCTCACTGGTGCCACAGCCACGGAAGTTGAACGTCATCGCCGCCCAACGCTGCTCGTTGGCGATGCGATCGATGAGCTCAGGGAAGGTGATACCGCTCTGGCGCGCATCGAGGGGGCCGGTGGGGAAACCGTGACACAAGATGACGCCCGGTAGCGCTTCGTCGCGACCCTGCGGTTTGGCCAGATACCGCGCCAGGCGCAGCCCACTCGACGTGAAGCTGCCGTTCGACGCGGCGGCGGTGACCAAGGCTCAGGCCCGGGGCTTGCGGTGTCGCCGAGTGCTACCCGGCGCTGCCAGTGTGTACCCACGATTGCGAGCCTCGGCCAACGTGTCGGGCCCGAAGCACAGGCCCACGCCTGCCTCGACGATGTCGTCGATGACGGCGACATCACTCCACGAGTCGAGGTCGTACACCAATTGCGTGCGCTTGTCGCCCAGGAAGCGAGTGTGTTCGAAGCGTGAGGGCCGTTCCATACCGCCGACGATACTGGTCCGAGCCACTAGCGTCACTGCTATGCCCATCCCCACCGACACCATCGACAAGCTCGAGCAGACATGGCGCTCCATCAGCGCACTCGGCGCCGGCCTCACCGAAGCGCAGTGGAAGACCCCCACGGTGCTGCCGCGCTGGACGGTGCAAGACAACCTGTCGCACATCATCGGCACCGAGCGCAGCCTGCAGGGCCTCCCCTCCACCGAGCACCGCACCGACGTGCTCGACCACACCCGCAACCCCATCGGCGTGGCCAATGAGCACGAGGTCGATGCCCGCCGTTCACTGCCCGGCGCAACCGTGTTGGCCGAGTGGAACGAGATCATGGAACTGCGCCTCACCACCCTGCGTGGTGCCGATGAGGCCTACTTCGACACCCCGGCAATGACCCCCACCGGGCCGGGCACCCTGGCCGACTTCTTGCACATCCGCGTGCTCGATTCATGGTCGCACGAACAAGACATGCGCCATGCCGTGCACGTGATGGGCAACAACGACTCTGCCAGTGCAGCGCACACCATCGACCGGCTCATCCGCACGCTGCCCATCGTCATCGGCAAGCGCGCCGGCACCCCCGAGGGCGACGCGGTGCATTTCGTCATCACCGGCCCCATCGAGCGCAGCCTCACCTACGAAGTGCAGGGTGGCCGCGCCACCGAGGTGGCCACGCCCGGCAAGGCACCGGTGGCCACGGTGAGCGTCGACAGCGACACCTTCGCCTGCCTCGCGCTGGGGAGGCGACCTGGTGCGGAGTTGATGGAGTGGATCACGCTCGAAGGCGACACCGAGTTGGGCCGACGCATCGTCGACGGCCTCAACATGATGATCTGAACCGCTACAGGTCGAGCGCTTTCGGGCCCACGGCGCCGATGGCATCGAAATAGGCCAGGTGCGCGTCGACCACGTTCACCACGTCGACATCGTCGAGCACCTGCACACCGGTGGCCTCGGCTTCGGCCAACAGGTAAGCGGTGAGATCGTCTTCACCGACGATGACCAATTCGTTGATGTCTTGGCGCCGGTCGACGACATTGGTGGGCTGCAACCCCTTGGCGTGCAGCCAGCGCATGTGCAGGGTGAGCAACTGCTCGAGTTCGTTCGGCGTGAGCCGAGCCTGCGATTCAATCGGCAGGTACTCGGCTACGAACTCGACGGCTTCGTCGATGCCGTACACCGAACGTGGGGCCACCGCATCGAGCCGATGCGCTTCACGCCCCACCACGCCGGCAGCGATGGCGAACACCACGAGCGCTGCAGCAATGAGGAAGACCCAGGTGATGGCGTTCACGCGGTCAGCCTATCGACCGTGCCGAAAACGACGAAGGGGCCCGGGCCGCAGCCCGGGCCCCTTCACAGGACTCAGATACCGATGCGCTGCGCCAGCAGTTCGCGGTGGTAGGTGGGGTCGCCGAACAGCAACTCGCTCGACTTGGCTCGCTTGAAGTACAGGTGAGCGGGGTGCTCCCAGGTGAAGCCGATGCCACCGTGGATCTGGATGTTCTCGGCCGTGGCGTGGAAGTACGCCTCCGAGCAGTAGGCCTTGGCCAGCGACGCCACCGAGGGCAGCTCGTCGTTCAGCTCAGCGGCGCACCACATGCCGTAGTAG
>JBAXQV010000174.1:0-6476 GCA_037131575.1 Actinomycetota bacterium | reverse complement strand
CCCATGTCGTACGACCAGGTGCCGAAATTGGCCTGGTTCTGCACACCCAGCGAACCGAACAGGATGGTCCACGAGATGACCAACCCGCCAACGATCCATGCGGCCGGATGGATGGCCCGCCAACCGGTGGGCTTGGGCAGTTCACCGAATTCGGCCACGATGGGGTCGGCGGGCTCGGTCGGTTCCACCAGCTCGTCGAGTTCGGGCAGCCGAATGGCAGGCAGTACCGGCCCCTCGGGTTCTTCCTCGGGCGGCGGCACTGCCTTCAGGGTCATGCCGCGCGGAGCACCGGTACGAGAGCCGACAGGACACCGTTCACGAACCGACCGGAATCGTCGGTGGAGAACCGCTTCGCCAATTCGACCGCCTCATCGATGACCACCGCCACCGGCACCTCGGGCCGTGCGAGCAGTTCGAAACCGGCAATGCGCATGATGGTGAGATCGATGAGCGGCATCCGCGCCAAGGTCCAGCCACGCGCCTGCGCGGCGATCGCTTCGTCGAGTTGCTCGCGGTGCTGGTCGACACCATGCACCAACAGTGCGGTCGTGGGGTCGGGTTCGGTGACTTGCGCAGCAGCGATGTCGTCTCCTGAGACGCCTTTGGTGCACGCCTCGTAGAGCACCATCATGGCGCGTTCACGCGACTCTGATCGCCGGTCGCCGTCGAGCCCGCGGCGAGCCGATGACCGTGAGCGCGGTGAGCGGCCAGCGGCCATCAGACCCGCGTGATGTAATCGCCGGAACGGGTGTCGACCTTGATGCGGTCGCCCACGTTCACGAACAGCGGCACTTGCACCACTTTGCCCGTTTCGAGCGTGGCCGGCTTGCGGGCACCGCTCACACGGTCGCCCTGCAAGCCCGGCTCGGTGTCGCTGATGGTGAGTTCCACCGAGGCCGGTATTTCCACCGTGACGATTTCGCCGTTGTAATAGGCGATCTGCGCGATGGCCTGCTCGACGAGGTAGTCGGCAGCGTCGCCCAACTTGGCCGGGTCGACGTTCATCTGCTCGTAGCTCTCGGTGTCCATGAAGACGTACTCGTCGCCATCGCGGTACAGGAACTGCATGTCCTTACGGTCGAGCAGTGCTTGTTCGACGCGTACGCCGGCATTGAAGGTGCGCTCGAGCACGGCGCCGGTGCGCACGTTGCGGAGCTTCGAGCGCACGAAGGCGCCACCCTTACCGGGCTTCACGTGCTGGAACTCGACGACGTTGAACAAGCCGTTGTCGAGTTCGAGGGTGATCCCGTTCTTCAGATCGTTGGTGCTGATGGCAGGCATGGTGAGTCCTTGGGAGACTGGGTGAGAGGGCGACCCGCGGAGGAAGTGACCTGAACCAGGTCTTCCACACGCACGCCACCGAAGTCACCACGATAGACCCCCGGCTCCACCGTCACCACGTCTCCCTCGTGCAAATCCCATCCACCCGAGGCGTTCACGAAGGGGTCTTCATGGATGAGCAGGCCCACACCATGGCCGGTTCCATGGCTGAACCAGGGGCCGAACCCTGCTGCAGTGATGATGTCGCGACACACGGCATCGAGTTCGGCGGTGGAGATTCCAGGACGCACCGCCGCCACCCCTGCCCGCTGCGCGGCCGCCACCACCTCGTACACCTCGGACTGCAGGGCGCTCGGCTCGCCCACCACGAAAGTGCGGGTCATGTCGCTGTGATACCCATCGACCAGGGCGCCCACGTCGATGATGACCGTGTGGCCTGCCTCGATGCGAGTGGCCGTGGGCCGATGGTGCGGCAGCGGCGCATTCACGGGCCCGGTGGCCACGATGGTCTCGTAACTCGGCCCCGATGCCCCCAACTCGCGCATGATCATCTCGAGATCGTTACGCACCGCTTCCTCGGTGCGTCCATCGCCCAGGGTGGGTGCCACTCGGGCGAGTGCTGCATCGGCGATCGAGCACGCCAAGGCGATGCGTTCGAGCTCGGCGGCATCTTTGTGCCGCCGACCCACTTCGACGATGCCCGAGGTGGGCACCAGCTCTGGGGTCAATGCCGCGCCGAGGCGCACAAAATCGGCGTGGCTCACGTGCACCGACTCGAACCCGAGCTTCGCCACCGATGCGACCGCCGCAGCAAGTTGGTCAGTCATCTCAGCACGGTGACGGCTGCGCTCGACGCGGCCTTCGACACCCACAGCAGCAATTTGGCGGCGGGCCTGCTCGTCGTAGCGGCCATCGGTGAACAGCACCAGTTCGTCGGGCAACACCAGCGCCCATCCGTTCGAACCGGTGAACCCGGTGAGCCAGCGAATGTTGGTGAGGTCGGTGACCAAGAGCGCGTCGCACCCGTGCAGGCGACCGCGCGTCGCGCCAGCACGACCAGACGCGTCGATGGGCGTGAGCGAGGCGGTGTTCATAGCGCGAGGCGCTGGGCAACTGCGGCGATGGCCAACTCATAACCGAGCATGCCCATCCCGACGATCGACCCAGTGGCCACGGGCGCCACAACACTGGTGTGTCGCCACGGTTCGCGTGCGTTGGGGTTGGAGATGTGCACCTCGATGATCGGCCCGGCGAAGGCAGCCAGGGCATCGTGGATGCTCCACGCGTAATGCGTGAACGCGCCGGGGTTGATGACGATCGCCGCGCACCGGCTGCGGGCCGCATGAATGGCATCGACCAGGGCACCCTCGTGGTTCGACTGGAACGCTTCGACCGTGTGCCCGTGTAGTGCGGCTGCGGCACTGGCTGCAGCGACGTAGTCGTCGATGGTGGCCGTGCCGTAGATGTGCGGTTCACGCTGGCCCAGCAGGTTCAGGTTGGGGCCGTGCAGGAGCAAGATGGTCGACACCCCTTCATCGTGCCACTTCGCTCGACACAACGTCTGCCTTTTGGAACCGCAGCGCCGCCGGTTGGCCCCTGCGGCATCCATTCGCCTTCGGGCACGCTGCCACCTATGGCGACAACGAAGAGTTCTGGCTGGGAAACCATGGTGCCGCTGTGGGCCCATGCCGACACCGGGTGGTTTGCCTACGACTGTGGTGGCCGACTGGCCTACATGAACCCTGCGATGCTGCGCATCCTCGGTCGCCGCCCGGCCATCGGCAGCACCGAGTTCGCGATCGAAGTCGTACCCGAGGCGCGACGTGCCGTACACCGAGCCTTCTCGGCCATGTGTTGCGGTGCCATCGATCACCTCGACACGGTGCTCCCGGCGCTGGTTCGCGGCGAACCACGGCCAATTCATGTCGTGCTCGCGCGCATCGTCGCTGCCGATGGTGGCACCAGCGTGGTGGGCACGGTGCGGCCAATCATCCACTCGAGCGACTCCACCACCACCGATCATCAGCAGCTCTTGGCCATCGAACAGGTTCTCGGTCGCGTTCTGGCTGAACTCACCGCTGTGGCCGACGAGCTACCGGCAGAGACAGCCGACTCCACCGCCCTGGTGCCGGGCCTCTCGGTTCGCCAGAGCGAGGTGCTCGAGTGGTTGGCCCGTGGTGAATGCGCTTCGGCCATTGCTGAACGTCTCAACCTCAGCCCGCACACCGTGCGCAACCACACGAAGGCGATCTTCAAGGCAATGGGTGTGCACTCACAAGCGGAACTGGTGACCCACTACCGCAGCCGCCTGGCTCATCCCAGTCGCCGCTGACGGCGCACCTTCAGCACCATCACCGACACCAGAGCAATCGCAGCAACGCCACCGATGGCCCACATCAACATCACACGCCCGTTGGAACTGTTCCCCAACTGAAACGTGATCTCTTGGGGGGCGGTGATCGACCCTTCGTAATCGGCCGTGGCGACGAGGCGGTAGTTGCCCGTCTTCTGCGTGGCCACTGGCACCACGATGGCAGCCGCTTCTCCAGGACGCACGGCTCGCTCGAGGCTTCTGGCGGTGTCGATGAGCTTGCCGTCGCGGTACACCTCGATCGAGACGACACCTGAGGTGGCGATCTTCCCGGTGTTGGACAACGTCGCCTGCACCTGGGTGAGTCGGTCGAGCGCCGGGGCGGCCAGGAGGCGCAACCCACCGAGCTCGGCCGAACGGGTATAGGTGCCGCGCTGTTCGAGCCGGAACGCCACCGACGAATGTCCGAGCACGACGGGGTTCGACCCGGCGGTATCGGTGACCGTTATCTGGGCGGTGTAGTCGCCCACCGGTGCTTCTGCGGTGTTCCAATCGACGAACTCGGTACCAGTGGCTGCCGGCGCGACCGGGTCGGCTTTCCCCTTCGACGTGAGCGTCGCCACGCTCTGCCCGTTGCGTTCGATCGACACCTCCACCAGCGGCTGCACGGCAACATTGCCCAGGTTCTGCACCACCGCGCTGATGCGCTGCGCCATGCCTACTTCGGCCTTGTCGGCGCTGAAGTCGTTCACCCGCGCTTCCCGATGTTCGGTACCGTTCACGGCAACCGACATGGTCACCAGACCACCGAGCTGTACCGCCGAACCACTCCCCTGTTTGGCGACGGCGCTCACATCACTGCTGAGTACCTCGATACCGCCGGTGTAGGTGCCGTTGGCCGCCGTGGGCGGCACGTGCACCCGCACCGCCACCTGCACCGAGGAGCTGTGCGCCACGGGCAGTGTGGTGGCCGAAGTGCCGTCGTCGAGCCGCACCACTTCCACCCACGCGGCGAGGTCACCCGTTGGGTGGAGCGTGAAGTTGGTGTCGGCCGTACCGTTGCCGTTCGACAGCGTGAGCGTGCCGTCATAGGTGCCACCCCGCAAGGCGTCGGTGAGATCGATCGATACCGGCGAGATGCCGATGCCATCGGCATGAGCGGCCGAGATGGCCAGTGGCACAGAGATCGACAGGACGGCTGCGGCGCAACCGACTAGCACAGCAAGAACTCGGGGGTGACGTACGGTCTTCACAAACGGGGTCCTTTCGAGACGACAACTGACTGGAGCCGAGAACACCGAGTGGGATCCCGGCGAACCGGGATCCCACGGGGCGTACGATCACGAACGTTCGGTCAGACCGAGTGGTGCGTGTTCGAGGTGGGGGTTGACGGTGCGTTGTACGGAGCACCGACGTCGGTGGGGCACCCTGCAGCAGGCTCCGGGCGGGCCATGAGGCCGATGCCGTTCGGAGCGGTGTAGGAACCCGCCTGGATGTTTTCGGTCCACACGGAGAATTCGATCTTGGCCACATCATTCGGGCAGAGGACCCGGTTGAGGTTGCCGTCGAACTGGTACCACGGGCCGTACGGTGCCGGCTTCGCCGACGAGGTGAGGTCCGATGTGAGGGCCGTAGCCAGGCTGGTGTCGCCCAACGACTGCATACCGCTGATCACCTTGCCGAACTTGGCATCGAAGTGATCGATGCGCTTGTCGTCGGTGCAGCTCGCGGCGGTGCTGAGGCAGAGGCTGGAGAAGCGGACGTTGAGCCCGATGCCAGCGTTGCCCGTGTTACGCACCGACGACTTCTGATTCGTCGAGTTGTCGACACCGTCGAAGGTGAAGTCACCCTGCGTCGGCTGCCAGAAGTGGCTGTTCGGTGAGGTGGTACCGAAGTTGATGGTCGTGAAGTCCTTCTCCAGCTGGTAGAAGCTCTGCACCTGCAAGTAGTAGGTGAGGGTGGTTTCTGCACCACCGGCGTTGGCTGCATGCATGACAATCTTGTACAGCCCGTAGGGCTGGTGCTTCGAGATGCCAAAGGCCCCGTACCACAGGCCCTTTTGCTGGAACGCGCACTCACTTTGGATGTTGCTGATCGCATCGGTGGTGAGTTGACCAGTGGCCTTCGCTGTGTCGAACATGCCGGTGGGGCCTGCGCACAGGCCCGGTGTGGCGCTGCTGGCGTAGCGCGATGCATCGACCTGCACCTTGAACGAGCCATCCGGGTGGTACACATCGAAATAGACGATGGTGCCAGCCGGGTTGCTCGAGGTGACGGCGCCCCACAGTTCCACGAAGGCTTGCGTGGGGTCGTCGTGGGCGTTCGGCTTCACATGGATCACCGGCACCTTGAGGTTGTCGGCCATCTTCGCTCCACCGGCACCGTCGCTGACGCACGGTGAACCAGGGTTGGCCACCGGGTCGTCGTCTTGGCCGTATTGCATCTTCTCGCCCGTTGCGTTCCAATTGTGGTCGGCGTCGTTCAATGCCCACCCGCATTCGATGACGGGGGTGTTCGCCCCACCACCGACTGATGCAGCGGTGCCGGCGTCGCCGCTGGGTGTGGTCTGCGCCCCTGCCGGCACCGAGATCATGCCGCCAGCAGCAAGCGCAACACCCGTGAGCAGCGCAAGGCGCCGCCGCAGGTGATGTGTTGATCGTCCTGTTCGTGTCATTCGAACTGGTCCTTTCCTATCGTTCCGGCACGCACATGTCGTGCCCCGGCGGCGGGGATGTCGCCGGCACGCACACACTGCGCTGCAGGGCTGATGAGCGCACGGGGTGCCGACGCGATCGACCCAGTACGGCTATCGCGATGACCAAAGCGGCTACGGAGCAGCGCCGACAGGCCCTATCGGGCATGGTTCCCAAACCCGAACACTGGG
>JBAXQV010000173.1:0-6477 GCA_037131575.1 Actinomycetota bacterium | reverse complement strand
TGTTCACCCTGATAGCGCGCTCACCCAACTCCATCGCGGCCACCTTGGTGAGCATGGCCACACCTGCTTTGGCGGTGCAATAGGCGGCCATACCGGCAGCGGGTTGCACGGCGTTGAGCGATGCGATGTTCACGATCGAACCGCCGTCGTTCATCACGCGGCCGGCGTGTTTCACGGTGAGGAACACCCCGGTGAGACAGAGGTCGATGATCTCTTTCCAGGTGTCGAGCGAATGGTCGACGATGAGCGAGAAGGCACCCTTGCCGGCGTTGGCCACGGCGATGTCGAGCCCGCCGTGCTGGGTGGCGAGATCGGCCAGCGCAGCCACCGAGGCCTCGTCGGTGACATCGCAGTGGGCGGTGATCACCCGGTGGCCATGCTCGGCCGCCAGGCTGGCCAGGCCGGCGGTGTCGATGTCGCCGGCGATCACCAGCGCACCGTCGGCGACGAGGCGATCGGTAATGGCGCGGCCGATGCCTGCGGCGGCACCGGTGACGAGTGCGGTCTTGCCCTGCAAGGTGGTTCCCATGCGCCGCGACGTTAGACGCGGGTGCGCTACCTCGCCGATGGCGGGGCGAGTGCGTGGCGTTGCACCTTGCCCAGCGCGGTGCGGGGGAGTGCATCGACCAGCACGAGTTCCTTGGGGGCCATGAACGCGGCCAGTTCTTCGGCCACCAGGGCGCGAAGGTCGGCAAGGCGGGGTGGGTTGGTGGCGTCGCGTGGCACCACCCAGGCAACCACTCGCTGGCCCCATTCAGGGTCGTCGACACCGGCCACGGCCACCTCGGCAACGGCGGCACTGCGGGCCAGTACGGCCTCCACGGCATCGGGCCACACGTTCTCGCCGCCGGTGACGATCATGTCGCCGCGGCGGCCCTGCACCTGGAGGCGACCCTGCGCGTCGATGGTGCCGATGTCGTCGGTGTGCAACCAGCCCTCGGTATCGATGGTGGTGCTTCCGTCGCGATAGGCGCGCATCAGCATCGGGCCGCGCACGAGCACTTCGCCATCGGCGGCGATGCGCAACTCCACGCCATCGAGTGCGATGCCGTCGTAGGCGATACCGCTGCCGGTCTCGGTGAGGCCGTACGTGGCGATGCAGTTGACGGGGCGCTGCGCAGGTGGGCGGCTCCCGCCGAGCAAAATGACGCGGAACAGCGCCGGGTCGATGCGGGCGAGGGCCGTGGGCACAAGCGACACCGCTGTCACGTCCGAACGGGCCAGTCGGGTCACTTCAGCGGCGTCGAAGCCGGGCAGCACGGTGAGCCCGGTGCCTGCGACGAATGCCTTGGTGATGACCGTGAACCCGCCGATGTGGGCGAGTGGCAGGCATGCCAGCCAGTGATCGTCGGCGGTGATGCCGAGGCGTTGGTTACCGGCGTGCGCCGACGCCTCGAGCGCAGCCATGGTGTGCACGACACCCTTGGGGGTGCCGGTGGATCCGCTGGTGGGCATCACCAGCGCGTCGCCGTCGAGCACCTCGCGGCCGTCGACGGTGTGCTCGCCGCTCGCGTCGACGATGCGGGTGGGCTGCAGCGCGTCGATGAGTCGCTGACGCGCCGGAGCCGGGAGGCGCTGATCGATGGGCAGCACCGCATCGCCGCGCAACCACACCGAGCGGAGCGCGTTCACGAACGCCTGCCCACCCGGAAGGTCGATCGCCACCAACTGCGCCATGGTGGCCAGGTTATGTGCCGATGCGCGGATGCGGTGATGTGGATGCGGTGATGTGGGGGTGTGGTGCGTCAGACTGGCGCAGTGGCAGCGAGCGTGACGCGATGAATCTCTGGGTGGCCGGTGCACGGCCGCGCACCCTGCCCGCCGCAGTGGTGCCCGTGGCGCTCGGCGCTGCCGTGGCCGCTGGCGAGAGCGGTGCCGTGTGGTGGCGCGCTGGGCTGGCCCTGGTGGTGAGCCTGGCGCTGCAGGTGGGCGTGAACTTCGCCAACGACTACAGCGACGGCATCCGCGGCACCGATGAGGTTCGTGTAGGTCCGGTGCGGTTGGTGGCCAGTGGCTTGGCGTCACCGGGCGCAGTGAAGCGTGCGGCGTTCGCGGCATTCGGTGTAGCGGCACTGGCCGGCCTGGTGCTGGCTGCTGCCACCACCTGGTGGTTGCTGGCGGTTGGCGCGGCCAGCATGCTCGCCGGCTGGTTCTACACGGGTGGTAAGCACCCCTACGGCTACTACGGCTTCGGTGAACTTTTCGTGTTCGTGTTCTTCGGCCTGGTGGCCACGGTGGGCACCACCTATGTGGTGCTCGAACGCATCCCGGCCCGGGCCTGGTGGCTCGGTGCGATGGCAGGTTGCCTCGCCTGTGCGCTGCTCGTGGTGAACAACCTGCGCGACATCCCCACCGACACGGTGGCGGGGAAGCGCACCCTGGCCGTGCGCCTCGGCGACCACCGCACACGGTTGCTGTACGTGGGCCTGCTCGGCGCCACGTTCGTGCTGCTCATCATCGTGGCCCTCAGCGGTCGGCCAGGTGCGCTGGCGGGGCTGTTGGCGATGCCGCTCGTGGCCGTAGCGGCCCGCCACGTGCTCGGCGGTGCCAAGGGTCGAGAGCTCATCGGTGTGCTGGGCGAGACCGGCCGTATCCAGATGGTGATGGCGTTGTTCGTCACCCTCGGGCTGGTGTTCAGCGCCTGACGTAGCGGTTGATGCGTTCGTCGGTGGCGGCGAGCCAGTCGACGAGTGTGGTCGCCACGGCGTCGGGGTGCTGAAGGTGGGCCGCGTGGCCTGCGTCGGCGATGGGGGTGCATGTGCCTTGGGGCACGGTGGAGGCGATCTGCTCGGCGATGGGCAGGAACTTCGTGTCGAGCGCGCCGGCCATGGTGAGCACAGGCATGTTCAGTTCGCGCAGGCGGCCCCACAGCGGCATCTGCGTGCCGGTGCCGCACAGGTGCAGGCTCGTGGCGAGGCCTTCGGCGGTGTTGGCGCGCCGTTCGGTGAGGTCGTCGGGCGTGGGGGTGAGGCCGGCGAACAACGGCTGCGCTAGCCATTCGGTGAGGAAGGTTTCCACCCCCACCTCCACGATGTGCGCGGCGAGGCGTTCGTCGGCCGAGCGGCGGGCGGAGCGTTCGTCGTCGTCGCTGATACCGGGCGTGGCGCCCAGCAGCGCGAGGCGGTGCACGATGTGCGGGTACATGAGGGCCAGGTGCAGGCATACCCGTCCGCCGAGGCTGTAGCCCACGTAGGTGGCGGGGCCGGTGGTGGCGGCGAGCAGGTCGGCGGTGCGGCGCAGGTCGGCGCGCACGTGGGTCGACTCACCGTGGCCGGGAAGGTCGACCACCACGACCTCGTAGCCGGCTGCGGCCACCTGTTCGGCGATGGGCATCCACGACCCGCCGCCCTGGGTGAAGCCGTGCACGAACACCACACGGCGCCCGGTGCCCAGCATCTGTGCACCCAATCGACCAGCGAGGGGCTGCCAGGTGTTGCCCCGATCGCCCCGATCGCCCGCAGTGTCAGGCACCGGCGTCGGCGGCGTTCTGCTGTGCGAGCTTGCGGAAGACGCGCACGAACACATCGGTGTCTTGCGCGCCGGGCACCATCCACGACTGTTGGCCCGAACCGGCGAACACGAACGTGGGCACCGCCGTGATGCCGTTGTCGGAGGCGAAGGCGAGCATGCCCTGCACCTGCTCGACGCCGTCGGTGCTGTCGAGGTAGGCGCGCACCGCGTCGCGGTCGAGGCCGATGTCGGCGGCGCAGTCGGCCAGCACGTCGGGGTCGCCCACGTCGAGGCCGTCGACGAAGTACGCCTGGAGCAGCCGCTCCTTCATGGGGTCTTGCTTCCCTGCGCCCTCGGCCAGCCAGAGGAGACGATGGGCGAGCAGGGTGTTGGCGCGCAGCGCGCGATCCATGTGGAAGTCGAGGCCTTCACCAGCGGCGATGCCGGTGACATGGTTGATGATCTGCTCGGCGCGCTCGGGGCCGCCGAACTTGCGGGCATACGCCTCGACCACAGGGCTGGCCTTGCCCGGCGATGCCGTGGGGTCGAGCTGATACGGGCGGTACACGGCGCGCACCTCGATCTCGCCCGCAACTTCGGCCACGGCCCGCTCGAAGCGGCGTTTGCCGATGTAGCACCAGGGGCACACCACATCGGACCAGATCTCAACTTCGAGCACGGGAAGCATGTGCCCACGATAGGGCCGTATCGTGCACAGCGTGAACGCGGCTGACCAGGCGAACGTGCAGGCGACGATGTGCGCCACCCTTGTCGACCAGTGGGTTCGCGACGGTGTGCGGCATGCGGTGGTGGCCCCCGGGTCGCGCAGTACGCCTATGGCGCTGGCGTTGGCCGCCCGGGCCGAACTGCGGCTCGATGTGTTCCACGACGAGCGATCGGCTTCGTTCGCTGCCCTGGGTAGTGCACTGGCCACGGGCATTCCGGCGGTGTTGCTGTGCACCAGTGGCACTGCGGCCACCCACTTCCACGGTGCGGTTGCCGAGGCCCATCTGTCGCATGTGCCGATGCTGGTGCTCACTGCCGACCGCCCGCCCGAACTGCGCGATGTGGGTGCGCCGCAGACCATCGACCAGACCAAGCTCTATGGCGACGCGGTGCGTTGGTTCCACGACCCCGGCGTGCCAGCGCTGGCGGCTTCGCCCACCTGGCGAGCCCTGGCCCGCCATGCCTTCGAGCGCACGCTCGGCGCGTTGGCCGGGCCGGTGCACCTGAACCTTCCGTTCCGCGAGCCGTTGGTGGGTGAAGCGGGCGAGCTTCCCCGGCCGACGCTCGGCCCGGTGACCGTGCCCGTTCCGGCGCTGAGCCTCGGCTCCCTCGCGGCGAGCCTCGAATGTGAGCGTGGCGTCATCGTGGCCGGCCGCGGAGTCGACGACCCGGCCGCAGTGGCGGCGCTGGCTGCTGCCACTGGGTGGCCGGTGCTGGCCGACCCTCGTTCGGGTTGCCGTGGTATCGCCGGGGCGGTCGCATCGTTCGATGCACTGCTGCGCCACGAGGGGTTCGCCGATTCGTATCTGCCCGATGTGGTCGTGCACCTCGGCGAGCCGCCGGCGTCGAAGGTGCTGGCGCAGTGGCTGGCCCGCGCTGGCGGTGTGCAGGTACGCGTGCAGGCGCGCGACACCTTCACCGACCCCAATCATGTCGTCACCCAACGCATCACGGCCCCGGTGGGCGCGTTCTGCAGGCAGGTGGCTGGCGAGGTGCGCGGGGCGGCCGATCGGTCGTGGTTCGAGCAGTGGACGTCGCTCGGGGCGAAGGCCGATGAGGTGATCGCGGTCGAGTTGACGGGTCAGCCGCTCATCGAACCCGCCGTGGCCCGCACGCTCACGGAGCAACCGCACCACCTGGTGGTGGCATCATCGATGCCGGTACGCGATGTCGAGTGGTTCGGGGCCGCAGCACAGCGAGCAACGGTGCACTCCAACCGAGGTGCCAACGGCATCGATGGCACCGTGGCCACTGCCGCCGGCATCGCCGCTGCAACGGGTGAGCCGGTTTTCGTGTTGCTGGGCGATGTGGCGCTGCTGCACGACGCAACGTCGCTCACGGCGCTGGTCCAGCGGGGCGTCGATGTGCGCATCGTGGTGGTCGACAACGACGGTGGTGGCATCTTCTCGTTCCTGCCTCAGGCGTCGTCGCTGCCCACGGCGCGGTTCGAGCAGTTGTTCGGCACCCCGCATGGCACTGACCTGCTGGCCCTCGCCGCGGCGCACCACCTGCCGGCCGCCGCCGTCACCACGGCTGCCGACCTGCAGGCCTGGCTCGACCGGCCCGGTCCGTGGCTGGTTCGGGTGCCCAGCACCCGCGATGCCAACGTCGCCGAGCACCGCCGCGTGAACGACGCAGTGGTCGCCGCGATGTCGCCCAGGTAGGGGCGCAGTGAGCCTTCGAGATGTGGTGATCCGGGAAGCGGTGGAGGCCGACGCTGTCGAGATGGGTCGTCTTCATGTGCGGGCGTGGCAGGCCGCGTACCGCGGCATCATGCCCGACGAGTACCTCGATGGTCTCCGACCTGAAGACCGGATCGAGATGTGGCGCGGTCACTTCTCTCGCGCCGATCGTGCCCCACTGCTCGTAGCGGTCAGTTCGGGTGCTGTCGTCGGGTTCGCTGTGTTCGGCGCCGAAGCGACGCCCGAACCGTCGCCTTCATGCGGTGAGTTGTATGCCATGAACCTCGACCCCGACTACTGGGGGCAGGGCATCGGGCGGCTTCTATTGCGTCGCGTCATCGATGCACTCGTCGCGATGGGATACCGCGAAGCGGTCCTCTGGGTGGTCCCGCAGAACGACCGGGCACGGGCGCTCTACGAGTCGGAGGGCTGGTCTGCGGATGGGGGAGTGTCGACCGAGGACATCATGGGCGTCACCGTCACCGACATCCGCTATCGCACCCTGCTTCCCGCGACGCGAGCGGGAAGTCCGTCCTAGGGGCGCACGATGGCCGAGAGCATGGCTTGCAGCTTGGCCTGGGTTTCGGCCAACTCGGCCAGGGGTTCGCTCTCGGCCACG
>JBAXQV010000172.1:0-6625 GCA_037131575.1 Actinomycetota bacterium | reverse complement strand
TGACGGTTGACGGTTGACGGTTGACGGTTGTTCAGCCGGTGAGTCGTTGCTCATCCGAGGAGGCGGGCTCGACAAGTCGCAACATGGCTGATGAATCGCGGCGGGCGCCCCGGTGCTGTTCGCGGGTGGCACGACGTCCCACCGGCACGGCGAGCAACCACAGCAGCACCACACTGAGCACCTCGGGCAGGTGCGTCGCCTCACCGCCGAGCGGAATACGGCCGGCGACGAGGTCGATCACCGCGGTGATGAGCAGCGCGCCACCCAACACGGCGGCGACGGGAACCATGGTCCGCGCTCGGGCAGGGCGTACCACCACCACCAGCAAACCCACTCCATACGCCACGGTGAACGCACCGAGGTGGCGTGTCTCATGGGTGGAACCACCCTCACCCGACCCCAAGAGATCGGGGACAGCGAGTACCAGAATGACAATGGCCACTGCGGCGAGCGCACAGCGAATCACCTGCCACGACCGGGCACGATCGGCCACGCGTGCCGAATGCACCACCTCACGCGACAGGTCGCGGGTGGGTTCGGCGGGCCGCACCCGGCTCTGCCGTCGGCTCTGCTCGGCCACCTGACGGAAGGTGTCGCACGATGCGCAACGCGCCAGGTGCGCCGTGAGCAACCGTTCATCCACCTCGAACGATTCGCCATCGACCATTGCCGAAATGGCCTGTTGCCACACGGCACAGTCGGCAGGGTCGATACGGGTCACAGCCGTCAGGTCGTCGGGAACCGTCGAAAAGTTCCCAAGGGCGAATATTTCTCTGCAAGCCCTCCGCGCCGCGATGCATCACCCCGTCGGGACCATGTTCCACCCGACCGAGATGGCAGACTGGTGGCGTGGGAGGAGATCCGTTGCGTGCACTCATCGACGCTGCACGCGAAGGCGACGACGCGGCGCTGGGCGAGCTGGTCCGTCGAACTCAACCGGCTGTTGGTCGACTGTGCGAGCTGCTCGGTTCGAGCCACGACCGCGACGACCTCGTCCAAGACACCTATTTGCGCGCGCTCCGTTCGCTCGACACCTACCGCGGCGACGCACCGGTCCAGGCGTGGTTGCTGCAGATCGCACGGCATGTGTGTGCCGACTCTGTGCGCCGCGCACAACGCCGCCGCAAGCTCATTCACCGCATGCGTCTCAACGCCGTCGAGTCGGTACCGGCCCACGATGCGTCATCGCACGGGTTACTCGAACACATCGACCCCGATCGGCGTGCGGCATTCGTGCTCACCCAGGAACTCGGCCTCAGCTACGACGATGCGGCACTGGTGCTCGAGTGTGCCGTGGGCACCATTCGATCGCGGGTCGCTCGCGCCCGAGCCGAACTACTCGACGCCCTTCGCCAAAGTGAGGCCAGATGAGCACTCTTCCCCGCCCCGTGAATCGCCGCGTCGCGTTCACCCTGTCGGCGCTGCTGGCGGCACTCGTGGCATCGCTCGTGGGGGTGCTCGGCGCTGCAGGCACCGTATCGGCGCATGCCACGTTGCAGAGTTCGAGTCCGCCTGCCAACGCAGTACTCACCGATGCGCCCACCTCCATCACGCTCACCTTCGACGAAGGTGTGAACAAGGTGGACGATTCGATCCGATTGGTGGCCGCCGACGGTACCGCCGTCGCCCTCGGCGCCGTCACCCAAGACGACACGGGTGCCGTGCTCACCGCCCAGGTGCCCACGTTGGCGAACGGCACCTACGTGGTGGCCTGGAAGGCGATCTCCGACGATTCGCATCCGGTGAGCGGCGCCTTCACCTTCACGGTGGGCACACCCACCACCACCAACCCCAACCTGGTGAACGATCTGCTCACATCGAACCGCCCGGGTGGTTCGAACGAGGTGTGGCTGGGTGTGGGCCGTGCCACGAGTTTCCTCGGGTTGGCGCTGTTGCTCGGTGGCGCGTTGGCCGGCACGCTGTTCGTACCCGGCGCCATCGATCGCCGTCGCACCGGCAACCTGCTCTACGCGGGCGCCATGCTCGGCGTGCTCGGCACGATGCTGATGATCGCTGCGCAGGCCACCATCGTGGCCCATTCGTGGTGGGCCTGGCGTTCGGTGTGGAACACCACATCGGGCATGTGGTGGTTCATTCGCCTGGCGATCTTCGTGTTGGCCATCGGTGTCATCGCCGTGCGTACTCGCCTGCACGGTCGACGCTGGGTGACGGTACTGCTGGTGTACGCCGGTGTGGGGTTGGCGGCGGTGGTGGCCGCAGGTGGCCACAGTGTCACGGGCAGGTGGTTGGTGGTGGGGTTCATCGCCACCTTGGTGCACCTGTTGGCGATGTCGATCTGGGCCGGTGGCCTGTTCCTCATCGGTATCAGCCCCATCGGCCAACTATGGCGTGGGGCCGCTCGCTTCTCGCCATGGGCCCTGGGGTCGGTGGTTGCGCTCTCCATCACGGGCACGGTGAATGCTTGGCGGCAGTCGGAGTCGTTCGCGGCGCTGCGTAACAGCACCTATGGCGCCTGGTTGTTGGCGAAGTTGGTGATCATCGCTGCTGTGGTGTCGATCGCCGCAGTGACTCGCTGGCTCACCAACCATCACCAACAACGAGACATCACCGCGGCTGAGGCCGAGACCGACGCCGACATGCCGACCGAAGCCGAGGCTGCGACCGAGACCGACGCTGCGACCGATTACTCACATGCCGACATCTCACATGCCGAAATCTCACATGCCGAAATCTCACATGCCGAAATCTCACATGACGAAGTCTCACATGACGGCGCGTTGCGACGCACTGTGCTGGCCGAAGCACTGGGCATCATCATCGTGCTGGCTGCCACCGCCGGCCTCGGTAACTCGCCGCCGCCCCGCGTGGCAAATGCCCCAGCCGTGGCCTCGGCGACCGCAGTGCAAGGCACCCGCATCGCGCAACTCACGCTCGACCCGGCTGTGAGCGGGGGCACCACCGTGCACGTGTACATCACCAACTCGTCGGGCACGGTCGAACAACCCACCGAGATCACCGTCACGGCCACGCTCACCGCGAAACAAGTGGGCCCCATCGACCTTCCCCTGCAAACGGCCGGCCCCGGCCACCTCACCGGTTCCGGTGTGGTGCTACCGCTGCCAGGAACGTGGACCTTCGAGATCGTCGCCCGCTACACCGACTTCGACGCCACCACGTTCAACCTCGACCTCACCGTGAAGTGATGTTCAGCCGCCTGGCTGCGCTCGGGCATGCTGCCGTGCTGACACTTGCACTGGCACTGCCGAACACATCTGCGCACCTGGCCGGCAATGCTCCTGTGCCATCGCACGCCGGCGGGGTGCAGGCCACGTCGAACTACCGCACCTCGATCACCTCGGTGGAACCGGCCCTACCCGGGTTGACGGTGCGCACCGCCGATCTGGCCGGCACGCTCGAACTCTCGTACACCCCGTCGGGCACTACACCGGGCACCACGCCGGGCAACGACGCCGTGGTGGTGCTCGGCTACGAGGGCGAGCCGTACCTGCGCATCTCGGCTCGCGGCGTCGAGCGCAACGAGCACTCGCCGGCCACCTACCTCAACCAAGACCGCTATGCGCGCACGCCGCTGCCGGCAGACGCTGATGCGAAGGCCGCCCCCAGTTGGGTGCTCATCTCCACCGGGCACACCGTGCGCTGGCACGACCATCGCACGCACTGGATGGACCCCACTCCCCCCGACGCAGTTCGCGCCCACCCCGATGCGGTGAACGTGATCTTCCCCGAGTGGAAGGTGCCGCTGCAGGTGACGAGCGGTGGTGATGCGACTGCGGCGAACGCATCAAGTGCGCCCGTTGCGCCCAGTGGACCTGGCGCGCCCGGTGCGCCAACTGAGGTTGCGGTGACTGGGCGGCTCGAATGGCTGCCGCCGCCCTCCCCCACGGTGTGGATCGTGATGGTGGTGGTGGGTTGCGCTGTGCTCATCGGCGCGTTCGTGGTGCTGGCCACTACACCCCGCCGGCTCCGTCGCACGTTGGTGGTGTGCCTCTCGCTTGCGGCCATCGTGTTCTTCATCGACAGCGTCGGATACTTCACATCGCCCGGCATTCGCGCCGCTGGCGGTGTGAGCGTGCTGTGGTACTGCGTGGCCCCGCTGGTGGCTCTCGGCGCGTGTGGCACCGCCTGGTGGGCGGCAACACCACGGGAAAATGACGCTGCACCCGAGCATGCCCCGGTGCCAACCCTGCTCGGGGTGACGCTCGCCGTGGGGGCCGGGTTGGTGACGGTGGTGGGTGGTATCGACCGGGTCGATGTGTGGAGCCACAGCCAGGTGGCATCGGCGTGGTCGCAGGGCTGGGCATCGGCCGCCGCGACGCTGTGTCTACTGGTGGGGCTCTCGGTGTTCGTGGGCCTGGTGTATCTCGTGGCGCGGCCGTTGCTCAGCAGCGGCGCGCCTCGTGAGGCGCCACCGGCCTAGAGCCGAACGAGGGCGATGATGCCGGAGAGCAGGATGACGAACAGCAGCAGACCGAGGGTGAGCGTAATGGCGGGGCGCATCGCCGCTCACCCTACCGAATGCAGTCGTCACCGGCCCCGTCGTGCCCGTGCCCGTCGTGCCTGATACCCGTCGTGCCTGATACCCGTCGTGTCCGATACCCGTCGTGTCCGATAATGGAGGACCGCAATTCAGCTGTTGGGGCGGCGCAGCGTGACCGGGCTGGTGACGCCACTGCTGGCAGCACCGTCGGCACCGCCATCGGTGAGCGCAGCGAGCTCCACCTGATCGCCGGCAGCAATGCCCAGCTCCTCGGCGGCCGAGCGGCGGTCGAGCGCCAGCGCCAACATGCCGTACGAATCGACCACGAGGCCCACGGCACCGATGCCCACGGCGGCGAATGAGTCGGCCAGCAGGGCCACACGTACCGTGGGCGCGGCGCGATCGCCAACCGTCACACGCACCCGTTGCCCCAAGCCGCTGATCGCCAGATCGGCGAGGTCGTCGGGGCCGATGTTGAGTTGGCAGTTGCCGTAGTGATCGACCCACAGCACCTCGCACATCACCACGCCGGCCTCGAAGCGGCTGAGCGGCACCACACCGGGCAGCAACAGTTCGGGGTCGATGGGGTCGCCGAGTTCGTAGAGGTCGACCCCGTTGCAGAGGTGCGCTGCGGCCGGGGCGAAGATGTCGCGTCCGGCGAACGTGGCGCCCGGAGCAGGCAGTTGGTAGTCGGGGTTGTTCAGCACCACCGCACGTTCGGCACCACCGGCCATGGCCACGGCGGGGGCGAGCAACCCGTTGTCGGGGCCGATGATCACACCGGCACCACCAGCCACCTCGATGGCCACGGCACGACGCTCAGTACCCACACCTGGGTCGACCACGGCGAGCACGATGCCCTCGGGCAGGTACCCCACCGACCGAGCCAGGGCGAGGCTGCCGGCGCGCACATCGAACGGGGCGATGTGGTGCGTGAGGTCGATGACCACGGCATGGGGCGCAAGGTCGCGCAGCACTGCTTTCACGAGGCCCACGAACTCGTCACGGGTGCCGTAATCGGACAGGAACGTGACGGTTTCGTAGCGGCGGCTCACGGTCGCGCACGCTAGCGGCGACATGAGCCGAAAAATGCGAACGGGTTGATGCCAACCCCCCGATGGCACCAACCCATTCGGCGCAGCCCTTGCGGGCGCGACTCCGGTTGAAGAACAACCGTTCGTCGTATCGCGATGGTCACTCTAGGACACCTGTACCGCTGAGAAAAGAGTCACATCGAAAAAGGTCGAAATTCTTTTCTGGTCCGACCTCGAATGACAGGGGCGTGTTTCCGAGACCCGGTTCAGGCCCCGAGTTCGCGGCTGCGCGCCGTGGCCGCCATGACCGCTTCGAGCAGTGCCGAACGCACCCCGGCCTGCTCGAGTTCGCGCAGGCCAGCCGCCGTGGTGCCGCCGGGCGAGGTGACCATGGCCCGCAGTGCAGCTGGGTCGCCCCGGTCGGCCAGGAGCGCCGCCGAGCCGACGAAGAGCTGCTCGACCAGTTGCACCGCCACGGGGCGAGCCAAGCCGGCCAGCACACCGGCATCGATGAGCGCCTCGGCGATGAGGAACAGGTAGGCGGGGCCAGAACCGGCAAGGCCGGTGACTGCATCGAGCTGATACTCGGGCACGCGCACCACCGAACCGACGGCACCGAGGATGCCCTCGGCCCACACCAGGTCGGCCTCGGTGATATCCGTACCACCAGCGATGGCCGAGGCACCCTCGCCCACCAACGCCGGTGTATTCGGCATCGAGCGCACCACGGCCACACCGCTACCGGCGGCCTCACACAAGGTGGCCAGCGACACCCCGGCTGCGATCGACAGCACGCGCCTCGCGCCACCCGCTACGGCTGCGGCAACGGCATCGGGCACATCGTGGGGCTTCACCGCGATCACCGCAGCGCTGCACGGGCCCACGGTGTCGCTCACTTGCACACCGGGGAACTGCTGTGCCAACACCTCGCGCCGCGCCGCGACCACCTCGACGATCGCCAGTTCATCGGGTTGGCACCACGCACCGCGCACGAGGCCACCGGCAAGTGCCGCGCCCATGTTGCCGCCACCGAGTATCGCCAGCTTCGCCGCCATGGGCCAAGACTACGCCGCACCGGGTGCAGGTGAACAGGTGCAGGTGAACAGGTGCAGGTGAACGGCTGCTCTTCCCC
>JBAXQV010000171.1:0-6661 GCA_037131575.1 Actinomycetota bacterium | reverse complement strand
CAGTCTTGCCACGTTGTTCACGGTAGCCGACTCGGCTTCCCGGGCAGGCGATCGCCTTCGACCAGCGCTTCCCGTTCCCTCGCATCGGCGAGCACTACGGCTCTCTGTGCCCGTTCCGACCGTGGGCGCCAACGCAGCACCATACAGCCGGCATCACGATCCCGAGCCCCTCGATAGCCTCATTGTTCATACAATGACTCGCACCATGTACCTCATATTGCAAACAATGACGCGAGATCCAGGAACTTCACTCCCGCGCGCGTAGGCGAACACCGAGGGTGGTCGCCACCGGGTCAGCGTTGAGCCTGGGCGACGCCGGTCTGCGTGAAATCACCCGTCCAGCGTTGGCGATCGAACGAGGCCGCGCTCGCGCGAGTTGCCGTTCCGTCGGGCCGCATCACCCACCACACATCGGCTGGACGGGGAGCACACCCCGTGTTCGTCGACACCGAGACCAATTGTCCGTCACCATCGACGCGCACGATCACTGTCGGTGGCACCACGACCACGAGTTGTTGAACAGAGACGCTGCCACCCTCGTCACGAGTCGTCGCAGCGGTGGGCTCGACGACGGGATCAGACTGCGCGATGGCGCATTCAGGCGCTTCTAGAAGGTCCGGGGCACGTGCAGGGGTGCCCGCAACAACCGGCTCGTTCACTGCCGATGCGGTTTCGTGCCACAGGCCGAAGGCGGTGGCGCTTGCGCACGACACCGCGATAACGCTCGCAATGAATGGCAGTGCGCCCTTGACCATCATGCACCTTCCGACCTCGAGAGACGATGCTTTCTTCGGTCGGGTTCGTCGTCGGCTGGAGCAAGCTTGACGATCTCTTGAGGCCTTCTGGCCTCCCCGATAGCACTGACCCGAGCGCCCGATTCCCACGCGTAGTGCTTGCGCACGCGCTCATGGAGGCGAGGTTGGCGGCGATCGAGACGTTCGGATGTTCCGGTCCAAATGCGGACTTTGAAAACCCTGAACGAATCATGCGAAATACTTGAGGAGGCGCTGATAAACGTCCATACTGAGGCGGTTGACGCTGCGACCGGTGGGGACGGTCGGCGGAACGGGGGGCGTTCGTGAACTACAGAATCTGGCGGCGCATCGTTGCTGCCACCGCGCTCGTAGCGGGCGGCATCGGCGTATCGGTCGCATTCGGGCCAGCGGGTGTGGTGTCGGCTGCGGCGCAGGGCAACGGTTGTTTCGTGCCCATCAGCAGCGCGTGGACCACCTTCCAGGTGCCGCTGAACGGAACCCCGAGTACGTCGTCGATCGCCAGTGGTGGCAGCGTGACCCTCGCCAACACGACAGTGGGCATTTCCATCGACACGGCCATCATCCAGGCGGGCTTCACCGCAGGTGTCGTTGCACTCGGCACCAATACCGTCGCTGCCACCGTCAAGCTCACCATCACCGGTACCAACACGGTGCAGGGCACCCAAACGGTGCAGGGAACGTCGAACCTCTCGTTCACCGTCACCGACACCGGTGCCGGAACCATCGCCGTCTCGCCGAGTCCGATCACCGCAACGGTGAACGTCGCCGACTCCACGTGGACCTCGAATGGCGGCGGCAACATCGTGTTCAGCGAGGCGGCCACGGCACCCGACAATGCCACGACGCCTGGCGTCGCCAGTCGCAACTCTGCGCCGCTCCAGATCCTCAACCGCGTCAACAACGCCATCAACGCCAACTTCCACTGCTGGGCTGGTTCCGGCGGGCCGGCACCAGCAGTGTTCGCACCCAGCGCAACATCGCCCATCGCATCGGTCAACGTGACCGCACCCGCCACCACCGTCCCAGCCACAACCACCCCCACAGGCAGCACCACGCCCGGCACCACCACGCCAGTCACCACTTCGCCAGGCACCACCACGCCGGGCACCACTTCTCCTGGCACCACCACCACGACCATCGTCAACTCGTCGACCAGCACCACCGTGGCGCCCACTACCACCCTGCCCGCCGGCCCCACCTTCGCCGAGTACGCCTCCACCTGTTCGAACAGCGTGACGCCACAGGCGAGCGTCATCAACTTCAAGATCGCTGGGTTGGCCCCGGCGAGCGCAGGCCAGAACACCGCCGTCGCGCTGCGCAACATCTCGTGGACCATCGCCGTGCCTGGGGCGATCTTCGACACGGGCATCAACCTTGGGTTGGTGAACCCTGGCGACAAGTTGCCCGGTGTCGTCGAACCCGCGATGAAGGTCACCAACGGAACCCCGGCGACGCTCACTCCCGCCGCTCAGTCGGTGCAGATCGGGCCCGTTGCGGTTGACGCCGGCGGTGCGGCGCTGCCAGCCACGGTCGTCGTCACCTCACCCGACCAGTCGGTCACTGCCACCGGCGGCCCCCTGACCTTCTCGATGGGCACGACGAAGATCACCGTCAGCATCGGTGCGCTCAAGGTGATCTTCACCTGCGCTGCGCCGTCGACGACGCCCTTCGCCAGCACCACTGTCACCGGGTCGTCGCCCACCACCACCGTGGTGGGCAGTGGCGGGCCCACCTCCACCGTGCCCGGCTCGAGGTTGCCACCCACCGGCGTGAGTGGCGTGAGCCTGTCAGTCATCGCATTCATCGGCCTTGCTGTACTGCAGTTGGGCATCGTTCTCCTGGGAGGTGCGCGGCGTCGGGGAACCTCCTGACCACCGCTACCACCGGCGAGACCCGCACATGCGGGGTCACTCATCACCACAAGGAAGAAGGGGATTCCATGTCCAGAACTCAACCCAGGCGACGATCACTCGTCGCTTGTCTCGCCACTCTGGCGGCGGCGGCTGGGGTCGTCGTCGTCAGTGGGGTGAACATCGCCCAGGCGGCACCTGCGACGGTCACGCCGTCGAATGCCTGCCTGGGCCTCACGGGTACCGTCAGCAACCTGCCGATCCCGATCAAGATCGACACACCGGCCTCGGCCACACTCGGCGCAGGCAACATCACGGTGTCGGGTCTCAGCGTCACCGTTGCGGTCGTTCCCGAACTCGCCGCCGCTGGTATCAACGCAGGCGTCGTGTCGTACGCGGCCGACGTTTCCGGCCTGAACGCTGGCAACGTCAACGCGGTCACCCTCGACGCCGGCAAGGCCACGCTCAAGATCAACGCCTCGAACACGTCGCAAGGTACGCAGACGGCCACCAATGCCGCTCCGCTGAGCTTCAACTTCTGGGCAGTCCAGGACGGGGCGGGCACGGTCACGGTGTACATCGACTCCGATCCCGGCCCGGGCCTCACCTTCCTGCAGGTCCCGGCGATTCCGATCGAAGTGCCGCTCGGCGACCTCACCTTCACGCCCACGGGCGGCAACGTGGTGTTCACCGAGCCGCTCGTCCTTCCCGCCAACGTGGCGGGTGGTGTGGCCACCCCGGCACCAGCCGACTTGGCGAACTCGCCGCTGCGGTTGCTGCCGAAGTTGAGCGGCCTCACGGTGCCCTTCACCTGCTGGCTCGGCACGGGCAACACCCCGGCCGACGGTAAGTTCACGGCCGGCACGTCGGCGGCCGTGCTCGCCACCACCACGGTCATTGCTCCGCCCACCGCTCCGGTGTGTGCGAACCCCGGCTTGGCACCGTCGGTGCCGGCAGGCCAGTCGGTGACGCTCGACTTCACCACGCTGTGCACCGATGTGAACGGGAACAACACCATCGTGTGGAACACCATCGGCTTCGGCTACGGCAACCCCGCCGCTCCGACCATCTGCCTCCCAGCGGTGCAGTTGGCAACCACCGGTTCGCCCGTCTGCACGCTCGGCACCGGCACGTTGACGCCGCAGATCTCGGGTGGTGCATTCACCGGTCAATTCACCTACACCAACACCGATACATCGGCAACGGGTGAGCTGTTCGGGTTCACGGTGGGCGACAACAGTTGCGCCGACCCCACCAACGCATCGTCGTTCGTGCCATTCAACCCGGCCAACGGCCCCACCGGCTGTCCGGCTGGTACGTCGCAGCGTCGTAGCGGCCAGTCGATCCAGACCGTCACCGTCCTCCAGGGCGAGTGTCAGGTGCTTACCACGTCGTGTGACGTGACGCAGATCGTCCAGGTCAGCGTTGCAGCCGGCACCCCCGGTCTGTCGATGAAGGCATCGAGCTCGGCGGCTGTCCAGCTGTCGAACATCACCCTGAACGGCAACTACCAGATCGCCAGCGGCGACTTGAACACGATGACCGTGAAGAACCTCCGGGGTAGCTCGGCAGGTTGGTCGGTCGTCGGCCAGGCGTCGGATCTGAAGGCCAGTGGCTTCACGGGTGCATGTCCCAACCGGTTGTGCATCCCGGCCACCAACCTCAGCTGGGCACCGAGCGGCACGCTCGTTCCCGCCACCCGGATTCCCGGTGACGTGGGTGCAATCGTGCCAGGCTCGTCGGGCAGCGCCACCACACCGTGGACCACCGGTCTCGGTAACAGCCCAACCCCGAGCGCCACGTCGACGCTGTGCAGCTCGGCCACCGGCGTGAGCGGCGGTACGTTCACGTGCTCCGCCCCGCTGAAGCTGGGTGTACCGGCATCGGCCGGTGCCGGTACCTACACCGGTACCATCGTGCTGACGCTCGCCTGAGCATGCATTCCCACGGCGGTGGGTGATTTCGACAGGGTGGGGAGTGCCGCCGCACTCCACACCACACCTCTCACAGAATCTGGGGACCTGGATGGGATGGCCTCGTCGCAGCTTGCGCGGACTGCTCGGTGCAGCATTGTGCGTCGTCTCGAGCCTTGCCGTGTCGACGGGTACCCGGGCCGACGAGGGCTGGGCGTTCGGCCCCAAACCACCCACCGGTGGCGGAGCTCGCGACTATCTCATCTACGAACTCGACCCCGGCAACGTCATCAAAGACTCGGTGCGCCTGAGCAACCTCGGCGATACACCGCTCACATTCCGCGTCTACGTCCGCGACGCCACCTCAGCAGCCGACGGTCTCGGTTTCTCGGTGGGCCGCTTCGAAGACCAGCCGGCTGATGCGGGGGGCTGGTTCGGGCTGGCCGAGGGGGCGCAGCAGTACACCGTGCCTCCGAATACTTCCGCCGATATCCCGTTCACTCTCTCGGTACCTGCCACGGCGCTACCGGGCGACCACGCCGCCGGCGTGGTGGCTGAATTGGTGAACCCCGGCGCCGCAGGGAGCAATTCCGGCAATCCCACCATCGAGGTCGTCTCGCGCATCGCCACTCGCTCGTACATTCGAGTCAGTGGCGTGCTCCAACCCGACCTGGCGATCGACCAACTCCGCGTGTCGTATCCGAACGGGGTGTTCAACACCGGCTCCACGGTCACCGTCACCTATGCGCTCACCAACGTGGGAAACGTCCGCCTCAGCCCGGAACTGAAGTTGGTGGTGAAGGACATCTTCGGACGAACGGTGGGCACAGCGCCCTTGCGCAACTTCCGCGATGTGCTGCCGAAGGGCACGGTCCAACTCACCGAGACCTTCCCCGACGTGTGGCCGGTTGGTCGCCTCACCGCCGAAGTCACCGCCACCAGTTACGGCGGAACCCCCACCACCGCAAAAGCCTCAGCCAGCGTCTGGGCCATCCCGTGGCTGCTCGTCATCGCGCTCGGTGTGATCGTGGCGCTACTGATCGGGTGGCGCGTGGTCGCGCGACGCCGCAAGAAGCGGTAGGGGTAACCTTCATGCGCGCGGCGAAGCGTCGGCACGTGAGCGCGCTCGCAGCCGGTGCATCGCTCGCCTTCATGCCGCTGGCCGTACCTGCATCGTTCACACAGTCTGTGCTCGCGCCACCAACGACCGCACCTACGTCATCGGCGAAGATCTCGCCGTCGGCTGCCGCCATCGGCGACACCATCATCGTGTCGGGAGCCGGCTTTTCGCCGCAGCAATTGTTCAGTGTCACCATCTGCGGTGCCGGCGGGTCGGGCACGTCCACCACCTGTGCCTTCACCGACGGGGTACAGGCGGCGTCGGAAGCCGATGGATCGCTCAACAGCCCGATCGTCGTGGCGGCTCCTCCAGTGGCGTGCCCCTGTTCGGTGCGCATCGCTTCGCTCGATCGGGTGGGCGAACCGCTCCTCGTCCCGCTCACGATCACTGATATGCCAGCCGACATCGCGCCTGCGCCCACCACGCTGCCGGGGCCGTCGCTGACCATCGACTACACCGATATCCGAGTCGACGACGCCTGGTACGCGTACATCGGCGGCCCATCGCAACGGACTCTGCGCCTCCAGGTGTCGAACACAGGTGGCGTGGCCGTGGTACCCACCGCGATCGAGGTCCGGTCGGGGCCACCGGGCGACGTCACCCAGTTCGTCAAGAGTCCGCCACCGCCCGCCATCGGCCCAGGCGAAACGGTCACCATCACCATCCCGGTGTCATTCCCGGCGCTGTCGACCGGCACACAACTCGTGCAGGGTCGGATCATCACGTCGTTCGCCGACACGTCGTTCGAAGCGTCCACAACCATCAGCTGGTGGTCGCGTTGGGTGGTGCCAGCAGGCATCGCCTTCGAACTGTTGCTCATCGCGCTGTGGTTCTTCCTGCGCCGGGTTCGACCGCAGTCGGTGGAGGAGAACACTGCGCTCGCCGACGATGGTGCACAAGCCGCCGAACTCGCCTGAAATGACAAGGCCCCGCCGAAGCGGGGCCTTCCCGCAAAGCGGGCGTTGCTGTGGGCGATACAGGGCTCGAACCTGTGACCTCTAC
>JBAXQV010000170.1:0-6690 GCA_037131575.1 Actinomycetota bacterium | reverse complement strand
CACCTCTACGACACGCGCGGCGCACCGCTGGCCGATGTGCTGGCCGCGGCGCGTGCCGCGGGGGTGGTGCAGATGATCAACGTCGGCTGCGACGCGGCCACCACCGCCGCAGCCATCGCCATCGCCAGCGAGCACGAGGGCGTGTACGCCACGGCGGGGTTGCACCCACACGAAGCGGTGCACGGAATCGACACCATCCTCCCCTATGTCGACCATCCCGAGGTCATCGCCATCGGTGAGGCTGGCCTCGACTACTACTACGACCATTCGCCTCGCGATACGCAACAGGCCATGTTCGCGGCACAGGTGCAACTCGCCAACGAGCGCAACCTGCCACTGGTCATCCACACCCGCGACGCGTGGGATGACACCTTCGCCATCCTCACCGCCGAAGGGGTGCCCGAGCGCACCATCTTCCACTGTTTCAGTGGGGGCGCCGCCGAAGCCAGGCGCTGTCTCGACCTCGGCGCGTTCTTGTCGTTCAGTGGCATCGTGACGTTCAAGACCGCCACCGACCTGCAAGAAGCCGCCCGACTGTGCCCCACCGACCGAATGCTGGTGGAGACCGACAGCCCGTACCTCGCGCCGGTGCCGCATCGCGGTCGCCCCAATCAACCTGCATTCGTGGCACATGTGGCCCAGTTCATCGCCGATCTCCGCGACACCCCGCTGCCCACGTTGGCTGCCCACACGGTTGCTGCCACTCGTGCGGCCTTCCCCCGCCTTGCCCCGTCGGCATCGCGCCCGTAGCCTTTTGTCGATGAACGTCTACCAACGGCGGCGGGTCGCGTTCGCCACGCTGTTGACGCTGGTCGCCCTTCCACTGCTGTGGTGGGCCCAGCGAGACTCGTCGAAGGCGTCCTCCAACACGGGTGCCAGCGCAGTGGCTACCACCGTGGCGTTCACCGTGCCGGAAACCACGCTCGAGCCGCCGCCGTTCCTCGAGAACACCGTCGTCATCGCCCCGCCCGCGGTGGTGGAGATCGTGAAGCCGCAACCATCAACAGCCAACACCGCCAAGGGGAAGGCGACGTTCCACCACTACGACGACCCCACCCTGGTGCGGCCGTGCAGCACCCGGTTCGCCCCGTCCGGCGCCACCGTCACCGTCACCAACATCGATAACGGGTTGATCACCTCGTGTGTGAACAACCTCGGCTACTCGATTCCGCCCAACGCCGACATCGAACTCGACACGGCTCTGTTCACCAGCATCGCCGACCTCAACCAGGCACCCGTGCCGGTGCAGATCACCTGGTGAACCCGATGCTGTCGCGGGCCGATGTGAGCGAACTGCTCGGCGCTCACGGCCTCGCGCCACGGCGCGACCTCGGCCAGAACTTCGTGGCCGACCCGAACACTGTGCGACGTATTGCCCGCCTCGCCGGTGTGGGCCCGGGCGATCATGTGGTGGAGATCGGAGCTGGCCTCGGTTCGCTCACTCTGGCGTTGGCCGAAACCGGTGCCGAGGTGTTGGCGGTGGAGGTAGACCGCGGCATCGTGCCGGTGCTGCGCGAGGTGGTGGCTCACCTCCCCAACGTGCGTGTGGTCGAGGCCGACGCGCTGCATACCGACTGGGGGTCGTTGCTCGAAGGTGCCGCGGCATGGACGCTGGTGGCGAACCTTCCCTACAACGTGGCCACGCCGTTGGTGTGCGACCTGCTCGACGGCGTTCCGGCCATCACGCGCATGCTGGTGATGGTGCAGCGTGAGGCGGCTGAACGATTCTGTGGCTCACCACGCACACCGGCGTATGGGGCGGTGAGCGTGAAGGTGGCGTACTGGGCCACGGCGCGTATCGCCGGCCATGTGCCCGCCAGCGTGTTCGTGCCGAAACCGAACGTCGAGTCATCGCTGGTCGACATCGCCCGGCGCCCCACACCCGCGGCCGATATCGACCCCACAGTGCTGTTCACCTTGGTGCGCACCGCGTTCGGGCAGCGCCGCAAGATGTTGCGCCGATCGCTGGCGGGCGTGGTGGAACCGGCCGCATTCGAGCAGGCCGGTATCGACTCGCAACGACGACCCGAAGAACTCGACGTGCATGAGTGGGGTCGGCTGGCACAGGCGTGGCACGCTGGCAGCGATGAGCACCGCTGACATCGTCGAGGCGCCCGCCAAACTGACGCTCTCGTTGCGCATCACCGGTGTGCGTGCCGATGGCTATCACCTCATCGACGCCGAGATGATCGCGCTCGATCTGCACGACACGCTCACCATTACGCTCAACACGCCAGGCGCCCCCGACGCGCCAGGCATGCCGCACACCACCGGCCTCTCGGCTGACGGGCCCTTCGCCGCTGGCGTACCGCTCGACGGGTCGAACCTGGTGGCCAAGGCCTTGGTTCTTGCCAACCGCAACGCCGCGGTGCACCTCCACAAGCAGATCCCGCACGGAGGCGGCCTGGGCGGTGGGTCGGCCGACGCAGCAGCCGTACTGCGCTGGGCGGGGTTCACCGACCTCGTGGCCGCTGCCCGCTTGGGGGCCGACGTCGCCTTCTGCCTCGTGGGCGGGCGGGCCCGGGTGTTGGGCATCGGCGAGATCGTGGAACCGTTGCCACCGCAGCCGCTCGACATCTCACTCGTCATCCCGCCGCTCGCGGTGAGCACCCCTGCCGCATATCGGGCATGGGACCAGCTCGGTGGGCCACGAGCCGACGGCCCGAACGATCTCGAACCAGCCGCCATCGCGGTGGAGCCACGCTTGGCGGAGTGGCGTGACCGTATCGCCGCCACCTGCGGGGTGGCTCCCACCCTGGCCGGCAGCGGTGCTACCTGGTTCGTGAGAGGTCATCATCAAGCGCTGCGGGCACTCGAGCCCGAGGCGCGAGTGGTGTTCACCCGCGCTCAGATGTGAGACCGGCAGAGCCGCACGAACCGAATTTGAGCCGGAACGCGCAACAGCCCCCGACAGCGACGCCGCCGGGGGCCCGAAGCTGGGTCAGCCCTTGCCGCGTTGGCGAGCGTGACGTGTGCGCCGAAGCATCTTCTTGTGCTTCTTCTTGCGCATTCTCTTGCGGCGTTTCTTGATGAGCGATCCCATAGCTCGTGAGACGCTAGCTGCACGAAGCACTCTCTACCAACACGACAGCAATTGTCGTCGGCGCGATGCGGTCGTACCGCTAGCGTGTGGTGGTCCGTCCGGGGTCGTTCAATGGCAGGACAGCGGTTTTTGGTGCCGCTTATAGGGGTTCGAGTCCCTTCCCCGGAACCCAAGCAGGCCATTCGGTACCACCGGCAGCTCGTTGTGCCACTTCGCCGGGCGTTGCGACGCGCTAGAAACGACATATGGCAGTTTCCGCGATCGTCCTCGCCGCTGGTGAGGGTTCCCGTATGCGCTCGTCGCGCCCCAAGCCGCTGCACCTCATTTGCGGTCGGGCCATGGTGATGCACGTCATCCATTCGCTCCACGACGTGTCGCCCGAGCGCACCGTGCTGGTGGTGGGGCACGGTGCCGAACGAGTGACCAAGAAGGTGCAAGAACAGGCCCCCGACTGGGCTCGCGTGTCGTTCGTGGAGCAAACCGTGCAGCGCGGCACCGGCGATGCGGCCATGGTGGGCATGACGGCCTTGCCGGGCGACGATCTCGACGACGAGTCAACCGTGCTGGTGCTGCCCGGCGACACACCGCTGCTGCGTGCCGAAACCATCAACCAACTGGTCGCCACGCATGTGGCCAACGGGTACGCGGCCACCATCACGTCGTCGGTACTCGACGACCCCAGCGGCTACGGCCGGGTGGTGCGCGCCGATGCTCGCGGCGGGCGCGGCCGGGTGCTGCGTATCGTCGAACAGCGCGATGCCACCGACGCCGAGCGCGCCATCGACGAGGTGAACATGGGCATCTACGCCTTCCGTCGCGATCTCCTCGGGCCAGCACTGCGCCACCTCTCGCCCGATAACGCGCAGGGCGAGTACTACCTCACCGACGTGGTGGGTGTGTTGGCCAGCATGGGTCATCAGATCGGCTGTTTCGAAGCGCCGGCCGACGAAACCCGTGGCGTGAACGACCGCTGGCAACTGGCACTGGCCGAACGCGAGCTGCGGGCACGCATCAACCGCCATTGGTTGCTCAATGGCGTAACGATGCTCGACCCGCGGCAAACCTTCCTCGATGTGACCGTGCAGTTGGGACGCGATGTCACGCTCTACCCGGGCACCATCTTGCAGGGCAGCACCGTGGTGGGCGACGGCTGCGACATCGGCCCCGACGTGCATCTCACCGATTGCGTGGTGGCCGAACAATGTGTGGTCACCAACACTGTGGGGGTCGACAGCGAAATCGGCGTGGGCGCGAACGTGGGGCCATTTGCCCATCTACCTGCGGGAAGTTCAGTCACTTCGGGCGCAGTCACCGGCGCGTTCTACACTGCGCCTTCCGCCTGAAGCTGGGAGTTGCGTCGCCGCCATGGGAGCCGAGATGGAGAAAGTCACCACCAAGCGCATGTCGCTCTTCACGGGGCGCACGCACCCGGCACTAGCCGACGAGGTGGCCGGGCATCTCGGTATCGAGCTCGGCCACGCCAACCTCGTCGAGTTCGCCAATGGTGAGGTGCGGCCGCGTTTCGGCGAGAGCATCCGCGGTAGCGACGTGTTCGTCATGCAGAGCCACTACGGCTGGGGCGGCCGCAGCATCAACGACTCCATCATGGAGCAGCTCATCATGATCGACGCCGCCTACCGCGCGTCGGCAAAGCGCATCACCGCCGTCTGCCCGTTCTACGGCTATGCCCGCCAAGACCGCAAGGCCGAGGGCCGCGAGCCCATCACGGCTCGCCTGGTGGCCGACCTGTTCAAGACCGCAGGGGCCAAGCGCATGGTGTCGATCGACCTCCACAGCGGCCAGATCCAGGGCTTCTTCGAGGGTCCCGTCGACCACCTCACGGCAATGCCGGTGCTCGAGAACTATGTCCGCACGCATGCCGACAACCCGGTCATCGTGTCGCCCGACGCCGGCCGCATCAAGGTGGCCGAACGTATGGCGCAGCACCTCACCGACAAGGGTGCCGACCTCGCGTTCATCTACAAGCGTCGCCCCAAGGGCACGGCCAACGTGGTGGAGGCGAAGGAAGTCATCGGTGATGTCGACGGCCGTCTGTGCATCCTCACCGACGACATGATCGACAGCGGCGGCACCATCTGCTCGGCCGCACAAATCCTGCTCGACCGTGGCGCCACCGAGGTGTGGGCCATGGCCACCCACGGTGTGCTCAGTGGCCCGGCCGTCGAACGCCTCGAGGCCTCGCCCATCAGCCGGGTGGTGCTCACCGACACCCTGCCGCTGCCCCCCGAGAAGCAGCTGGCCAAGATCGAAGTGCTGTCGATCGCCCCGCTCATCGCCGATGCGCTCAACGCCGTCTTCGACGACACCAGCGTCAGCGAAATCTTCGGCGGCGAAAACCAGTCCTGAATCACTGTTCGGCGCAGGTGGCAGATCGCCCCTTGTTGCCGATACGCTTGCCAGCCGTTCTGAAACGCCGTTGATCGAGGCTCTGTCATGTCGCAAACGAAGCTTGTCGCCACCACCGGTCGTGGTACCGGGTCCGCCCCTTCACGGCGCCTGCGCGCCGAGGGTCGCATCCCTGCCGTGGTCTATGGCCAGGGCATCACGCCCATCAGCATCAGCGTCGAGCGGCGCGACCTGCGTCTGGCCCTCAGCGGCCCCGCCGGCGCCAACACCCTGCTCTCGCTCGAGGTCGACGGCACCACCTACCCGGCCGTGGTGAAAGACATCCAGCGTCACCCGGTGCGCCGCACGGTGAACCACATCGACTTCCTCACCATCAGCATGACCGAACAGCTCACCTTGTCGGTGGGCGTGCGCCTCGAGGGCGAATCGGCGGCGGTGAAGGCTGTCAACGGGCTCATCGACGCTGCGGTCGACTCCATCGAGGTGCACTGCACCCCGGGCCTCATGCCCAACGAGTTCGCGATCGACATCTCGGGTATGAAGCCCGGCGATGTCATCCGCCTGCGCGATGTCGTCATGCCTGCGGGCGTCACCCCCACGGGCGACCCCGACATGCCCATCGTCACGGTCATCGCCACCGAACAAGACACCGCACCCGCTCCGGCTGAGTGATCCTCCGCAACGGCTGAGCACCTCGTGACCGCACAGGCGCTCGTCGTCGGGCTGGGTAATCCGGGGAAGCAATACGAACGCACCCGTCACAACGTGGGTGCCGACGTGGTGGCCGAGTTGGCGCGCCGCGCCCAGGTTGCGTTGAAGGCCGGTCGCGACAAGGCCTTGGTGGCCGAATGCTCGGTGCGCGGTGTGCCGGTGGTGCTGGCGTTCCCCACCACCTACATGAACGACAGCGGCCTGGCGGTGCGGCCCATCATGAAGCGCCACGGCCTCACCGAGCCCACCCAACTCATCGTGGTGCACGACGAACTCGACCTGCTGCCCGGTGTGGTGCGCGTGAAAGCCGGTGGTGGGTTGGCCGGGAACAACGGCCTGCGCAGTATCACCGCCCATCTGCACACGCAGGACTATCTGCGCGTGCGCATCGGCATCGGAAAACCGCCGTCGAAAGAACATGGCGCCGGGCATGTGCTGTCGAAGTTGCCGCCGAAGGAACGTGAACTGCTCGACGTCGCCGTACAACATGCTGCCGATGCCGTCGAACTGCTCCTCGCCGAGGGCGTCGACGCCGCGCAGCGTGTGTACAACACCCCCACCCTCGACCC
>JBAXQV010000169.1:0-6723 GCA_037131575.1 Actinomycetota bacterium | reverse complement strand
AACCTCCCCATCGGCACCAGCGGAGGGCACCACAGCCGACCGCTCGGTGGCCACCTGCCAAGCCGGTGCAGGCGACTCGATTGCCGGCTTGAACGGCACCAACTTCGACCGCCTCCTGCAACTGTTGGGCGCCGATGACGTTGGGTTCTCCCCCGCTTCTCAGGTCGTGACGGCCGACGGCATCACCATCGTGGGGCTCGTCCACAAGACGTCCGATGTGACCGACCCCAACAACGAGTTGCCACCCGCGCATACGGCCATCGTGCTGCACAGCACCGACGGCAGAAGGTGGTCGTACGACTACGTCGGTGCTAGCGCCGCCGGAGGAGCCCCACCCACCTTCACCGAGATCGGGGTGTACCAGGCAGGGAACCGCGTGGTGGTGTACGGTGCCGATCGGACAGCCCCGGGGAAGCCGACGTTCATGTGGGTGGTTCGCTCCGCTCAATGATGCACGAACTCAACGAATTGCTTAGTATTCAGGCCATGAGCACCACCATCTTCACGGCACGCAAGATCGTCACGATGAACCCGGCCAACCCCGAAGTGACGGCCGTAGCGGTGCGCGACGGCATGATCATCGCCGCTGGCACGCTCGAGGAATGCGCCAGCTGGGGGCCGCATACCGTCGATGACCGTTTCGCCGGCAAGGTGCTCATCCCCGGGTTCGTCGAGGCCCACGGGCACACCATGGACGCACTCACCGCCATGGTGCCGTACCTCGGTTACTACCCCTACCCGCTGCCCGACGGCACGCTCACCGACCCAATCGACACCTACGACGCGCTGGTCACCAAGCTGCGCCACATCGATGCCGAACTGCCCGAGGGCGAGCCACTGTTCGCCAACGGTTTCGACCCCATCTTCTTCCCCGACGAAGCACGACTCGACAAGCGCTTGCTCGACCAAGTGTCGGCAACGCGGCCGATCTTCATTCGCCACGCCAGCGGCCACTTGGCCACCGTGAACTCGGCACTGCTCGCCGCTGAGGGCATCACCCGCGATGCGGTCACCCCCGGCGTGGGCCGCGACGCCGATGGTGAACCGAACGGTGAGTTGCAAGAGGCACCCGCGATGGGCCTGGCCACCCAGGCAATGGGCACGTTCATGGCCAAGGCCAGCAGCCCCGATGTGCTGATGATCCACGCCGAGATGTGCCGCAATGCCGGCGTGACCACCTCCACCGAACTGGTGGGCGCATTCCTGCTGATGCCCCAGGTCCGCGAGCCGTGGGAACAGATCATCAACAGCGACGAATTCCCTGCCCGCATGGTGATGTACAACGTGCCTGCGATGCCCGGCTCCACCGCCGACTACCCGGCCGTGGCCAAGGCCGCCGTCGACCTGCGCGACAACCACAGCACGCCGAAACTGCGCAACCAGGGCATCAAGCTGGTGATCGACGGGTCGCTGCAGGGATGGACCGCGGTGATGCTGCCGCCGGGCTACTACACCGGCGACGACCACGGCCTCCTGCTCTCAACGCCCGAGGAACTCGTCGATGCGGTGCGCGCCTTCCACTCGCAGAAGCTCAACGTGCACGTGCACTGCAATGGCAACGGTGCCGCCGAGGTGTTCATCAACGCCGTCGAGGAAGTGCTCCGCACCGATGCCTGGCTCGACCATCGCCACGTGGTGCAGCACTCGCAAACCACCACTGCTGCCCAGTACCGGCGCATGGGCCGTTTGGGCTTGTGCGCCAACATCTTCACCAACCACATCTGGTACTGGGGCGACCAGCACCACGACCTCACCATGGGGCCCGAGCGGGCACGGGGTATGTGGGCCTGCCGTACGGCGCTCGAGAACCGGGTGCCGCTGTCGTTCCATTCCGATTCGGGCGTCACGCCCATCGGGCACCTGCACACCATGTGGTGCGCGGTGAACCGGGTCACCCCGTCGGGGCGAGTGTTGGGCGAGTACGAGAAGATCACCCCGTACGAAGCGCTGCACGCCGCCACCATCGGCGGCGCCTACCAGTTGCACATGGACCATGAAATCGGTTCCATCGAGGCCGGCAAGTTGGCCGACTTCGCTGTGCTCGACGAATCGCCCCTCGACGTCGACCCCATGGCCATTCGCGACATCGCGGTGTGGGGCACCGTGGTGGGCGGCGCAGTGTTCGAGGCGCCCAAGCCGTGACCGACCGCACGCCGATTGCGGTCACCGTGATCGGCGGCTACCTGGGTGCCGGCAAGACCACCCTCGTCAACCATCTGCTGCGTACCGGCACCGGGCGCCGCACCACGGTGTTGGTGAACGATTTCGGTTCCATCGCCATCGACCAAGACCTCATCGTCGCTACAGATGGTTCTACCGTGACGCTGGCGAATGGGTGCGTGTGTTGCGGAATGGCCGGCACATTGATGGACACGATGCTCGCCATCCGCGACCAGCCCAACCCGCCCGACCATCTCGTCATCGAAGCAAGCGGTGTGGCCGACCCCGGGCCGATTTCACATCACGCGCTCACGCCGGGCTTCACGCTCGACGGCATCGTGGTGGTGGCCGACGCAGAGACGGTACGCAGGCGTGCCGCCGACCGAGTGGTGGGCCGCACGGTGCAACGCCAATTGCGCGCCGCCGAACTGTTGGTACTGAACAAGCTCGATCTGGTGAGCGCAGAGACCGCTGCGGCGCTGAAGGCGTGGGCCCGCACCATGGCACCCGATGCGGTGCTCATCGACGCAGTGGAAGCGCAGGTGCCGGTGTCGTTACTGCTGGGCGCCCACGCCGACACAGCACACGATCACGTGGACCTGCGGCACGACCACGACGACGAACCACACACCGAACACGACACCTGGTCGTGGGTGTTCGATGCGCCTGTCGATCGTGCGACGCTCGAGGCCTGGGTGGCCAGCTTCCACGACGGCATCGTGCGCGCCAAAGGAACGGTGTGGCTGGTCGACGAACCCGACCGACGCTATGTGCTGCAGGTAGTGGGTCGGCGCAGCAGGCTCACCCCCGATGCCGCCTGGGGCGAAACGGAGAGGCAGACACGGCTCGTTGCCATCGGTCTGCCCGGCACGCCTGCCCCGTGTCCTCCGGCTTCGGCGTCCCCGACCGGTTAGCCGAGCCGTTCGCCGGTGGTCTGCTGGGCCTGCGACTCGGTGAGCAGGCGGGGCCCCATCAACTTCGCCATCAGGTGATCACCGGCCAGCACAGGGGCGTACTTCGCTGGGTTGTCGGCGCTGGTGCAGGTGGGCAGGCATTCGATGCGCGCGTCGTGGTTGCCATCGTGGAAGAACGCCACCGAGCGGCGATGGTTCACCCGATCGGGCAAGCGAGCCGGCGGCAGCACCCGGTGCACGGTGGAGCGCCAGCGGTCGTTGGTCCACTCGGCGGTGAGGTCGCCGAGGTTCACCAGGAATGCGCCGGGCGACGGCGACACGTCGTGCCATGCGCCATCGGGGCCGATGATCTGCAAACCGGGCACGGAGTCGGCGTACAGCACGGTGCACACGCCGTAGTCGGTGTGCTCGCCCATACCGAGTTGCCCCTCGAGCGGGTCGGGGTCGCCCGGTTGGGTCTGGTAGTGGTTCACCCGCAGCGTGTCGGTGGAGTGCGTGAAGAACGGGTCGAAATATCGGTCGGGCAGGCCGAGCGCCACAGCGAACAAGTCGGTGAGCCGGTCGGCCACGCCACGCACTGCGCTCATGTACGCCACCAGCGCCGGCTGCAGTACCGGCACGTCGGCCGGCCAGATGTTCGCGGCGAACAACCGGTGCCGTTCGGCGGCTACAGCCGGGTCGGTTTCGTCGACCACCTCGGGGCCGATGTTGAACGCCTCGAACAGATCGGGCGGACGGACCACACCCACGCTGTAGGCAAGGCCTTCAGTGCCCCGCGCTGCATAGCCACGGTTCACGTCGAGTTGCGGCGGCCGGGTGGCCAGCTTCACCTCGGTGGGCTGGGCGAAGAATGCAGCGGTGGCGGCGCGCATGGCGTCGATGACGGCGGCAGGCACGCCGTGGCCAACTACTTCGAAGAAGCCCACACGGCGGCAGGCATCGTCGAGTTCGGCGGCTATTACCGCCCGGTTCCGCCACGGCGAGATGTCGATGGTGGGAACCAGGCGGTCCGTCACGGTCAGCCGCCGACGAGTGAACGGCCGACGATCTCTTTCATGATCTCGGTGGTGCCGCCGTAGATCGACTGGATGCGGCTGTCGGCCCAGGCCCGGGCGATGGGGTACTCGCGCATGTAGCCGTAGCCACCGTGCAGTTGCAGGCACCGGTCGACCACCTTGTTCTGCAGTTCGGTGGTCCAGTACTTCGCCGCCGCCGCCTGTTCGGCCGTGAGCTTGCCGTCGCAGTGCAGTTCCACACAGCGGTCGACATACACCTGCGCTGCCTGGGTTTCCGTGTGCAGTTCGGCCAGCACGAACTTCGAGTTCTGGAACTGGGCGATGGGCTGGCCGAACGCCTTGCGCTCCTTGGTGTAGTCGAGCGTCCAGTCGATGGCTGCCTGAGCCACGGCCACAGCGCCCACAGCGATGCCGAGGCGCTCTTGAGCCAGGTTGTGCATGAGGTAGTAGAAGCCCTTGCCTTCCTCACCCAGCAGGTTGGCGGCTGGCACTTCCACATCGGTGAAGAACAACTCGGCGGTGTCTTGGGCGTGCATGCCCAGCTTGTCGAGGTTGCGGCCACGTTCGAACCCGGGCATACCCCGCTCGAGCAGCAGCAGGCTCATGCCGCGGTGAGCTGCCGACGGGTCGGTCTTCACCACGGTGATCACGACATCGGCGTTGATGCCGTTGGAGATGAAGGTCTTGGCACCGTTCACCACGAATGAGTCGCCATGGCGCGCCGCCGTGGATCGCACACCGCCGACATCGCTGCCGGTGTTCGGTTCGGTGATACCGAGCGCGCCGATGATCTCGCCGGTGCACATACCGGGAAGGAATCGCTGCTTCTGCTCGTCGTTGCACAGACTCAAGAAGTACGGCAGCACGATGTCGTTGTGCAGGGTCATACCGTTGCCGCTGCCGATGACGCCCGTGGTGCCGATCTCCTCGGTCATGATGGCGGCGAAGCGGTAATCGTCGGTGCCCCCACCGCCGTAGTTCTCGGGCACGGTGAGGCCGAGGAAGCCGTGCTTGCCCGCTTCGAGCCACAGCGACCGCGGCGTGATCTGCTCGTGCTCCCACTGTTCGTGGTGCGGCACGACTTCGTTGTCGAGCCAACTGCGGAAGGCCGAGCGGAACTGGTCGTGCTCGTCGGAGTAGATGGTGCGCGGGATCGGCTGCATCCCCCCAACTTACGCGCCACAGCGCGGGTGGGGTTAGCCGGCGAGTACGGCGCGGGCCACGAGGTCGGTGCCGAATGCCGTGAGGATGGCGAGGTACAGCAGGCCGGTGGCGGCCATGACGGCCGAGTAGTAGCGCTCGCGCAGCGCAGCACGGGTGACGAACACCAGCACGATGGTGGTGACAGCACTCGCGGCCCAGAACCACCCGAGGGTGCCACCCCAGCCGTCGTCGACAGCGCCAGTCCACACCGACACCATGCCGGTGGGCAACAACAGCGACACCACCTCGAGCGGCCACATGATGCCGAGTGCGGTGACCAACTCGTTGAGCAGGCGGCGCGGCAACCCGGGCTGCACGAGATACCAGTGACCGAGGAGCATGGCGTCGGTGACGGCACCCAAGAAGGCGGCGCCGACGACCGTACGCAGCACCGACACCGTGGTGGTGCCGAACCCGCCGTTGGTGGCGCCGATACCTGCCGCCACCAAACCCACCAAGCCGATGGCTGGCGCGATGAGGTCGAGCACGGGCGGGAACTCGGGCCCGTGGTGCGCGGCCGCACGTTCGGTGACATCGCGTTCGATGCCGGTCATCTCGGCCACCCGCGCCGACCGTCGGTCGAACTCGGCGTCGGCACCCGACACACCCGCCTTACGCCGCACGATCGACACGATGAGCACGCCGAATGCAGCCAGCGCTACCCCGAGGGCAGCGGTATCGCGAACAGGGGCGTAGCCGAACACCACACCGCATGCGAAGGCCCCGGCGGCGATGAGCAAGAAGGTGCCCCGCAGCAGCCAGCCGTAGCCGATGCCCACGATTCGACGCCGGGTGGTGAACCAGCAGAAGAACAGACCCCCGACGGCCCACTGCAACAGAAAGGTTGCGGCATCGAGACGAATCACTGGAGAAAGGCTAACGACCTGCCGATGAAAGAGTATGCGCCGGATCGCGTTGGCATCGAAGATCACCGTGACCGGCCTCAGTGTGTCGGCCACGTTGGGCGGAGCGGCCCTCATCGCCCACGCCGAAGCAGCCAAAGCTGTCGCGAAGGCAGCCAAAGCAGCTGAGCGCAAGGCCACACGTGCGGCGCTCGAGGCAGCGGTAGCCGCAGCGAGCACAACCCCGAGCACCACCCTGTTCGCGGCACCCACGGCGGCCACCTTCGCACCGGTGGAGACAACCGTGCCCGAGCCGGCCAGCATCGAGCAGCCGGGCTCCGAACCGACCAGTACAGTCGCCGAAGCTCCTACGCCGGCGTCGGCTCAGGCGACGGCGACGGCACCCGCATCGACGACGAAGCCGAAACCGACGGCCACCACACCTGGGGCGCCGGCAACACCCGCTCCAGCCGTCACCGCCCCGGTCGCGACTCCTCCGCCGGCGACCCCCGCGCCGGTGCCGGTGCCGACGATCGCCGCGCCGTCAGCCTCCGCGCCGCCAGGCACCGTGCCGCGAGCAACCGTGCC
>JBAXQV010000168.1:0-6746 GCA_037131575.1 Actinomycetota bacterium | reverse complement strand
GTGGCGAGTTCGCTGCGCGCCCCACCGCCGCGGATGAGCGCGATGACATCGACATCGCTCCGCCGGGCGAACGAGGCAATGGCCCGGGTGACCTGCGCAACCGCCTGGTCGCCCTGTACGCGCACGTCGGTGACCCGTACCTGGAAACCCACACCGCTGCGCTCGAGTTCGTGCCGGAAATCGGCCCACGCCGCGCTGTCGATACTGGTGACCACACCCACACGCAACGGCGCCACCGACAGCGTGCACGCACGGTTGGCGTCGTAGAGGCCGTTGGCGATGAGCCGGCGCACCACAGCATCGCGCTGCACCGCCAGATCGCCCAGGGTGAACCGCGGGTCGATATCGGTCATCTTCAACCCCAGCGACCCAGATGGGGCGTAGAGGTCGAGGGTGCCGAAGATGCGAATCTTCAACCCATCGGCGAGCCGCACACCGCTCGATGCCAGTACGGGGCGCAGACGCGAGCGCGACGGCGCAAAGAACTGCACGTTGAGCACGGCCTTGCCCGCCTCGGTTTGGTCGACGAGGCGGAAGTAGGCGTGTGGCCCACGCTCGTTCCACCCTTGGATCTCACCGCGCACCCACACCCCACTGCCGAAACGCTGCCGAAGTGTGCCGTTGATGGCATCGGCCAACTCGCCCACCGAATAGGTGGGGTCGGCGTCGCCATCGAGATCGAGTGCCACCTGCGTCATCGCCTCGTCACTTTAGGCCCCACCGGCAGGCAACGCCCCGGTGTCGGTGACGGTGTCGGTGCCCGGCCAGGCATCGCCACCCTGATCGGCTTGGTGATGGAGATCGCGACCGTCATCGCGGCCGTCATCGAGTGCCACGGCCACACCCTGCTGGGCACGTAACTGCTCGATCTGACGCAGCGGTCGGTCGAGCGCCCGTCTGCGCGTGGTGGCAAGTTCGTCGAACGATCTCGACACGGTGTCGAATTGCCGCTTCACCTTGTCGACAGCGTCGGCGTACTTGCCCCACTGCTGGTTGAACGAGCCGAGCAGGCCCAGAATTTCGCGGCTGGTCTGTTCGACGATGTAGTTGTCGTGCGCCTGACGGATGACCCCGAGGAAGGCGTACAGCGTGAGCGGCGAGCACAGCACGATGTGCTGGCGCATGGCCTCGTCGATGAGCGCCGGATCGGCTTCGTGGATGAACCCTGCCAGCGATTCGTTCGGCACGAACAACAGCACATCGTCGACCGCAGGGCGATCGTCGGTGCGGGAATAATCGCGCTCGGCCAACTCGCGCACCCGTGCACGCACATCGCGGATGAACGCTGCTCGCTCGGTAGCTCGCTCGGTATCGGTGGTGGCGTCGAGATAGCGCAGATACGCCGCCATGGGGAACTTCACATCCATGAACAGCACCTGACCTCGCGGCAGCAAGAAGGTGAAGTCGGGGATGCCCGTACCCTCACCGGTGAGCCCAGTGCGCTTGGTGTAGTTCACCCCTTCGTGCAGGCCGGCGAGACGCAACACATCGTCGGCCATGCGCTCGCCCCAATTGCCACGGGCATTGGAACTGGCGAGAGCCTGGTGCAACCCGTTGGCGGTGGCAGCGAGCTGCTGAGTAGCCGTGGCGTGGTGGTGCAGCGAACGATCGACCTGGCCGAACCGTTGCGCGGTATCGACCCCGAGTTGCTGCACCAACGTGGTGAGCCGGCCGACCTCGGCAGCCAGCACCGATGCCCCACGTGCGGCCTCGAGTGCCGCCACATCGGGAACCGTGGGTGCCGGCAACGGTGCCGGGGCAAGCGGCCGACTACTCGAACGCCAGAGCACGTACACGGCGAAACCGAGTGCTGCAACAGCAACGGCGAGCAGTGCGATGAGGAGGGTTTCCATGCTGCACACCCTGCCAGGTGGGTGTGACAGGGTTTCGCCAACCCTGTTCAGGCCAGGGCGCCTGCTTCACCGGCACGCACCTGGGCGGCATACAGGCCACCGCGTGCCATCAGTTCGTCGTGGGTGCCCTCTTCGGCGATGAGGCCTTGGTCGAGCACGATGATGCGGTCGGCGTCGCGCACCGTCGACAACCGGTGGGCGATGACTACCGCAGTGCGACCACGCAACGCATGTTCGAGCGCTTCTTGCACATGCGCTTCGTTTTCGTTGTCGAGGTGGCTGGTGGCCTCGTCGAGAATCATCACCGTCGGGTTCTTCAGGAGCAAACGGGCAATGGCCAACCGCTGCTTCTCGCCACCACTCATGCGGTAACCGCGCTCGCCCACCACGGTGTTGTAACGATCGGGCAACGAATCGATCATGTCGAAGATGCGGGCACCACGGCAGGCCTCGTCGAGTTCGGCATCGGTGGCATCGGGCTTGGCGTAACGCAGGTTGGCACCCACCGTGTCGTGGAACAGGTGCGGGTCTTGGCTCACCACGCCGATGGCCGCACGCAGCGATTCCTGGGTGAGGTCGCGCACATCGCGCCCATCGATACGCACCGCGCCATCGCTCACGTCGTAGAGGCGGGGAAGCAGTGACGCAAGGCTCGACTTCCCTGCGCCCGAAGCGCCCACCAGTGCCACCGTTTCGCCGGGCTCAACCACCAGCGAGACATCCACCAGCACATCGCGGTCGGGGTCGGCGCCCGCCAACGCAGCCGCTGATTCGAGCGACGGCACCGTGACGGTTGCACCGGCCGGATAACGGAACCGCACATGGTCGAACTCGATACGACCCTGCGGGTCGACCAGGTCGACCGCACCCGGCTTGTCGGTGATGGCTTCGGGTGCATCGAGTACCTCGAACACGCGGTCGAAGCTCACCATGGCGGTCATCAAGTCGACACGAGCATTGGTGAGGCCGGTGAGCGGCTGATAGATGCGCTGCACCAACGCTGCGAGCGTGACCAGCGTGCCTGCCGTGAGCGCGCCGTCGACCACATACAGGGCACCGATGCCGTACACCGCGGCAGCACCCAACGCGCCCACCAGGCCGAGCGCCACGAAGAACACGCGCCCGTACATGGCCGAGGTGATACCGATGTCGCGCACACGCTCGGCCCGGCTGGAGAACACCGACACTTCATCGCGCGAGCGGCCGAACAACTTCACCAGTTGCGCACCCGACACGTTGAACCGTTCGGTCATCTGCGTGTTCATCTCGGCATTCACGTTCATCTGCTCGCGAGCGATGACAGTGAGGCGCGAACCCACCCGGCGCGCCGGAATGATGAACACCGGCAGCACCACCAGAGCGATGAGCGTGAGCCGCCACTCGAGGGCGATCATGGCAGTGAGCGTGGTGACCAGCACGATGACGTTGCTCACCACACTGCCCAGGGTGTTGGTGACAGCGTTCTGGGCGCCCACCACGTCGTTGTTGAGCCGACTGATGAGGGCGCCGGTTTGGGTGCGCGTGAAGAACGCCACCGGCATGCGCTGCACCTTGCCGAACAATGCCACGCGCAAGTCGTAGATGAGCCCTTCACCGATACGTGCGCTGCACCAACGCTGCACGATGGCCAGGCCGGCATCGGCAAGAGCTGCCACCACCACCACGATGGCAAGCACCACGATGAGGTGTTTGTCGCTGTTGGGGATGGCCTTGTCGAGGATCGAGCGAATGGCGAACGGCGGCACGAGCCCGATGAGGGCGGAGACGAATATCGACAGCAGGAACACCGCGATGGTGCCGCGATAGGGGTGTGCGAACCCCCAGGCCCGGCGCAGCGAAGTGCGCTCGAGCTTCACGCCCTTCACCGCCTCGGTATCGCCAGGCATCATCATGTGGGGTCCCATTCGCATCAGGCCACGATACGGGCGCGCACCGCCGCGCTACACCTGGGCCACCCCGCCAATAGGCTCACCCGCCATGGTCCATCGGTCTGTCCCGCGTCTTCGCATTCGCCGCCCAGGTCGCGCCTCCGCACTCGCCCTCACCGCGATGTTGCTGGTTGCTGCATGTGCCGACACGTCGGCGCCCTCGGCGATGCGTAGCGATGCCATCGAGTCCACCCTGCCCGGTGCCACCACCACCGTGCCCGCGGGCGGTACTACGAGCACGCCAGCGCCCGCGCCCACCACCGATGCACCCACCGTGGGTGTGCCCATGCCCGACAGTTCAGCCGCTTTCGGCTGGAAGCCATACAAGGGTTCGAAGACAGGGCCCGGTGAGGTGGAGGTGGGCAGCATCACGGTGCCCATCGACTACAACGATCCTGCCAAGGGCACCTTCACGCTGCCGATTGCCCGCCATCGTGCCAACGACCCCGCAAAGCGAGTCGGCAGTCTGCTGGTCGACCCGGGCGGCCCTGGCTTCGGCGCCTCCATCCTGGCAATCCAGGCTGACCAGATCTACAGCCAAACCCTGCTCGACAGCTTCGACATCGTGGGATGGGACCTGCGCGGTACCGGCTCGAGCAAGCCGGCCATCGACTGTGTCGACGACTACGACCGCTACTACGCCAGCACCGACATCACGCCCGACACACCCGAGCAACGCCAGCAGATCATCGATCTCTCCAAGGAATTCGAGCAGGCCTGTATTGACAAGAACTCGACGATCTTGGAGTACGTGGGCACCAACAACGTGGCTCGCGACATGAACGAGATCCGCAAGGGTCTCGGCGAGGCGAAGATCACCTACTTCGGCTGGAGCTATGGCAGCGAACTCGGCGGCGCATGGGCGACCCTGTTCCCCTCCACCGTGCGTGCCGCAGTGCTCGATGGGGCCGCCGACCCCACCGCCGACTTCGTCACCACTGGTCTCGAACAGAGCAAAGGCGTCGAGGCCTCACTCGACAACTTCTTGTCGCAGTGCAGTGCCGAAACTGCCTGCAAGTTCCACAACGACGGCAATGCCGAAGGTGCCTACGACGCCCTGATGCAACAGCTCGACGACCAACCCATCGATTCGGTGAAGGGCCGCCCCAAGGTGAACCTCGGCGTGGCAGTTACCGGTGTGGCCGAGGCCATGTACAGCGACCAACTCTGGCCCGAACTCGAACAGGCACTGGCCGATGCGCAGGCCGGGAAGGGCAAGGGCCTGCTCGACCTGTACGACTCGTACCTTCAACGCCAGCCCGACGGGAGTTACGACAACTCCCTGGAAGCGTTCCAGGTGATCTCGTGCATGGACAATCGCGACCGCCTCACGGTGGAGGAAGAAGATTCACTCGCTGCCGAGTTCAGCAAAGCGGCACCGCGTATTGCGCCGAACACCACGGGCACCTACTTCTGCACGTTCCTGCCTCCCTCCATCGACCCGCGCGTCACCATCACCGGCAAGGGCGCCGGCCCGATCTTGGTGGTGGGCACCACCGGCGATGGCATCACACCACTCGCCAGTTCGCAGAAGATGGCCGACGCTCTCGAAGGCGGGGTGCTGCTCACCGTGGTGGGCAATCAGCACACTGGCTACGGGGTGAACAAGTGCTCATTCGACACCATCGACGCATACCTCGTGTCGTTGAAGGTGCCGGCCGCAGGCACTCGCTGCGAGTGAGCGGCGGCCGCGTGCCGCTCACCACCACCAACGCATCGACACGAGCCCGAGCAGCGCCACCACCATGGCAGGTGCGATGCCCAGCGCGAACCGGGTGCCGAATCGTCGACCGCCAGCGATGAACGCGAGGCCCACTTTCACCGCCGTGTTGGCGCCGAGTGCTGCTGCCACGGCCAAGGCCGCCGACATGCGGGTGAGTACCCCCGTGGTCACGAGCGAGACCATTCCCAGCGCTGCGCCGTGAGCGTCGGCGAGGCCGGCCACGGCTGCTGTACCCACCGCTGCGCCGCTGCCGAAATGGTCGCTGGCAAGCTTCGCCACCACCAGGGTCGCCGTGATGACGACGGCAATCGCCATCGAGGCTCCGAGCTGCAGCGGTCGATGCGGTTGGCCGTGCGGCGTGCTGGGCAGGCCGGTACCTGCGGGGGGTTCATCGGCTGCGTGCCGCGTGAGCAGCCATACCTCGGCGGCCAGCACCGCACCTGCAGCGAGCAGTGGTAGCGCCAACATCGCCGCCACGCGCGCGTCGGTGAACACCACGATGATCTCCATCTCCACGCACGTCGACACGCTCGCCCCCAGTGCCGCAGCAAGCGCGGGCTGGAACATGGTGGGCGTGAGCCGGGCCGTGCGCGCCATCACCGCTGTGGTGGCCGAAGCCGACACGAACCCACCCGCCACACCGCTCATCACCAGACCACGTTTGGGTCCGAACACTCGCGTGCCCACGTAGCCGAGCCAGCCCACCCCGGCCACGATCACCACCAGTCGCCACAGGTGGCTCGGGTTCACGATGCCCCAGCGATCGATGGTGTGATTCGGCAACAGTGGCCACACCACCAACGCCATGGCGAAGTACCGCAGCATGTCGTCGACCTCGATGTCGGTGACCACATCGCGCACTACGCGGCGAAGTCGCGACTTCTGCTCGAGCAGCAACGCCACCACCACAGCGATGCCTGCAGCAACCGCTGGGCTGCGCTGACAGTGGGCACCGAGCAGAAACACCACGAGCGCCGTGAGTTCGGTGGTGGTGCCCCGGTGAACGTCGCTCGTTCGCCAATAGCTGACAGCCACCAGTGCGCCCAACGCAAGCAAACCCACCGCAACCACCGTGGTCGAGTTCGCCGCGCACAGGGCACCGGCCAGGCCGATGAGCGTGAACGTGCGGGTACCGATGGCACCTGGCTGGGCATCGTCGGCCAGTGCCCGACGCTCTCGCTCGAAGCCGATGACGAACCCGAGCGCGCCGGCGACGAGATAGGGCTCTACTCCACCGCTCAC
>JBAXQV010000167.1:0-6863 GCA_037131575.1 Actinomycetota bacterium | reverse complement strand
ATGTAGTCGACCTTTTCTTTGAAGAACGTGGGATAGCGCTTGCCGCCGATGTTGTACACCGACACCACCTTGTACGCCGTGTTGTCGGCGAACGCGCCCGACAACTTCAGGTAGTTGTCGGCAGCCGAGCTGGTTTGGCCGTAGGCCGGGTTCGACGATGCCAGGGCATTCCACCCCTCGGCTTCGAACTGCTTCTTCACCGCGTCGGACACTTGAGCCGGCGTCGCATCGGGACTCAGGCCGAGCTCACCTTTCAGCGCGCCTGACTTGTTCAGCGAACTCACATCTTGCAGCACCGTCTTACCGGGCATCTTGGCCCACGAGGGGTCGGGGCCCTTCAAACCAATGCCGTACGACCACCAGATGGCACCCATCAGGAACATCCAGCCAGCCAGACCGGCGAGGGCGACCAGGAAACCAAGGCGCGCACCGAGGTTGGTGCCCAAGATGAGGTAGATGCTGCCCATGAAGGCGACGATGCCGATGATGACGGTGAGAATGCCGCGGAGCTCGGTCATCCAGCCGCCGGGCCCGGAGTTGACACCACCCTCGTTGGCGAGGATGGAGACCAACTTCCCGACCATCGGGTGTGAAGCAATGGCAAGCACGTGCACTTAGAGACTCCGAACGTATTCGACGACTGCCTTGATCTGCTCATCGGTGAGCAAGGCACCAAAGCCTGGCATACGACCACTGCCCTGACCCTGGACCCCATACCGCTTGCCCAGCACGGAACCGGCCTTGATGAACGCGATCTGGTCGGTTTCGTTGGGGAAGTGAGTGGCCGACACGCCACCCGTGAGGTTCCAACCGAGCGCGCCCTGACCCATGACTCCGGGTTGGCCGTAGCTCCAGCCAGCAGTGTGGCAGCGAGCGCATGAGTAGGCACCCGATGCGTAGCTGAGGCTGAACAACGCTTCGCCCGTGGCCGCCTCCTTGGTGGCGTACTTGCCCTGATCGACGAGTGCCTCTGCGGCCTTATCGATGGCATCGGACACACGCTTGCGCTCTTCGGCAGGGAGATGGCCACTGGCACAGACGCGGGCATCGGTTTCGTTCGGCGCGCAATCCTCACGAGGAATCTGCAGGCTCTTGATCTTGGAGATGAGCGTGTCGATCTGCTGATCGTTGAGCGGGCCACCGCCGGCAAGACCCCACGGTGACATCGGCGAGAACGGACGGCCGTAGACGAGGATGAACTTCACTTCGCTCTCGTCGAAGCGATACAGCACGGTGTTGAGGGCCGGAGCTGCCCAACTCACCTGTTTCACTTCACCGGTCTTCGGGTCGCTGAGTGTGTACGGGGCAGCGCCACCGCCGCCATCGGCACCGTGGCAACCTGCGCAGTTGAAACCACCCTGGGCCGTGGTGGCGTACAACTGGCTTCCCCAGGTGACGAACTCGTGATCCTTGTTCTCCACGGCACCGGCCTGACGGCCCGGCTCGAGGATCCAGTAGAACGGCAGGACGATGACCAAGACGGCGAGGAACAACACGCCGAGCAGTTGCACACGCTCGAGACGCTTTCCTTCGAGGGTTTCATCGTCGTAGTAGGGCTTGCGGTTGGCCGCCAACTCGATTTCGGAACCGATTTCAGCCTGGGCCGAGCGACGGTTCGCGAAGTAGTAGGCCACCCAGCCGAGGATGGTGATCGCCAGGATCACCCAGCCGATGGCGTAACTCGCTGAGGCAATCATCAGTTACACGCCCTCTTTCGCATGGTGGGGAACGACACGGTGCTCATACGCAGTGCGGCCCCTCTGCTTCTTGACCCGTGGTGTTGGTACCGATCGGGCGACCGGCGTACACGGTGCCGGTGTCGATGGTGACGTCGCCGTTGGCGGCCACGGTGAGTACGAAGTGGTCCATACCGCGCGGGGCGGGACCACCCTTCTTTTCGCCCACTTTGTTGTACTGCGAACCGTGGCACGGGCATTCGAACCATTGGCTCGACACACACTGCGGAACACGGCAACCCAGGTGTGGGCATTTTTGGTACGAAGCGATGAGGCCGGCCTGCATGCCCTGAAGCAGCGGTGCCTGATAGACGCCATCAGCTTTCGGCAGTGCCGCGGCCGGGTACTCGGTGATCCATGACCGAGCCTCGGGAGCGTAGAAGTACCCACCGCTCGCACGCAGCGCCGACAGAATCTCGTCCTTCTTGCCAACACGCACTTTGCCACCGAAGCCGCCACGATTGATCGGCCAGAGAAAGGCGACAAAGCTTGCCGCGGCAAACGAAGCGAGCCCGGCGCCCATGAGCGCAATGGCCGAACGGTTGAAGAACTGGCGACGGCTCACGCCGATGGCCTCGGGATCCGGCGGTACCCACACGGCCGGGGCTTGCGATTCGGCCTTCACCAACGATGTGGTGCGGGCTTCCACGGCGCTGCGCTCGACCTCGCGGCCAGTGGGTGCGGCAGGCAGGTCGACCTCGGCGTCGCGGTCGCGACGACGGGTCTCACGGCTCAGCGCACCGGCACCGCGCACATCGCTGCGGCGGGCGGTGGTGATGAATGCGATCGCGCCGAGGATGACGACGGCGACGACAGCGATGGCGATGACAAGTGCTGCGCTCATTCAGGTCTCACAACTCGAAGAAGAGGCCGTCTTTCCACGGCAGGACGAAGTTGAAACCAGGACCCCGGAAGAACGAGCCGATCATCACGAGCACGGCCCAGAACATGAGGTGCACGGTCATGATGGAGGTGGCGAACTTGCGATCTTCAGGCTTGTTCGACGGGTTCTTGTCGATGAACGGGGCGAAGATGAGCATGAACAAGCCCACGCCCGGAATGGTGACGCCGGCCACCATGGGGTGGAACATGGTGAGCAGTTCCTGCAGGCCGAGGAAGTACCACGGCGCCTTCGACGGGTTCGGGGTGCGGTTGGGGTTGGCCAACTGCAGCAGCGGTGCGTTCACGAAGATCGAGAAGACGAACGTGAACGTGAGGCATGCCAACGAGGCCACGAATTCGCCAGCCAGCAGGTGCGGCCAGGTGTGCACCTTGTCGATCGGGGTGGCCTTCACTTCTTGGATCGAGCCGCTCTTCACCACGGTGAGGAGGCGCTGGGTGTTCCCACCTGGGCCACCACCAACGGGCACGCCACCGCCGGCAGCGGGGGCAGCCACCACACTGGCGACCTTCTCTTGCAGCGCAACGCCGCCACCGGCGGCTTGGCCCTCGGCGCGAGCCTTGGCCGACTTGCTGCGCTCGAGCAGATGTGCGGGAATGCGCGAATCGGCCGCTGCCGCCTCGCTACCCGATGCCGAAGAAGCTTCGGCAGCAGCATCGCTGCCACCTGCCGCTGCAGCCTTCTCGCGGGCTGCTTGGGCTCGCTTGAGGAGGTGTTCGGGGATCTCAGTCATGGGTGATGACTCCGTTCACGATGAAAGACACGAGCAGGTTCACAGCGGCCCCGAAATGCCGCCGTCTTTACGGACACGCCAGAAGTGGACGGCCATGAAGATGACGATGACGAAGGGTAAGAACAACACATGCAACACGTACCAGCGCAGCAAGGTTTCGGAACCGATCTCCTTGCCACCGAGCAGCACGTAACGCACTTCGGAACCGAACACCGGGGTGTAGCCCATCATGTTGGTACCCACGGCAACGGCCCACATCGACAGTTGGTCCCACGGAAGCAGATAGCCGGTGAAGCTCAGCAGCAGGGTGAGCATGAGCAGCACCACGCCGATGACCCAGTTGAACTCTCGCGGGGCCTTGTAGGCACCGTGATAGAAGACGCGGGCCATGTGCAAGAACACCGAGAGCACCATGAGGTGGGCACCCCATCGGTGCATGTTGCGCACAAGTAAGCCGAACGTCACCGACGTCTGCAGGTTGGAGATGTCGTTCCACGCCTGAGTGGCCTCGGGGCGGTAGTAGAACATCAAGAAGATGCCGGTGACGGTGAGCAGGATGAACAGGAAGAAGCTCAGCCCGCCGAGGCACAGCGTGTAGCTCACCTTCACCGCATGACGCTTCACCTTCACCGGGTGCAGGTGGTACAGCACCGAGTTCATGATCACGTAACTGCGGTTACGCGGGCTATCGGTGTAGCCCTTGCGGAAGATCGAGCCGGGACGGAAGATGCTGCTCCATACCTGGCTGCCCTGCACGTCGCCGACCACCTTGGTGGCGCGGTCTTTCGCTGTGGGGCGGGGAGTGTCGTCGATGATCTTGGCCATGAGGTTCGTGGTCCTTGTCAGAATCGCATGCCGTAGGCGTAGCCATGGTTGGGTGTTCGGTTATGTGAGTTACCGGTGCTGGCCGGGGCCCCGACCTTGCCGAGGATGATGACCCCGGTGGGGCAACGGTCGACACACAGTGCGCAGCGCGTGCAGATGTCGTCGTCGATGATGAACACGACGTTGTCGGACGGATCTCGCCCGGGCAATTCGGTACCGGTGGCCTCGGCGATGGCCGAGGGGTTCACCATGTGGATGCACTTCCACGGGCAGATGTCGACGCAGCCCTCACACATGATGCATTCGGATTGGTCGATGTGAATGAACTGCTTGGGCTTCACAGCCTTGCTCAAGTAGTCGGCATCGACCTCGACGAGTTGGTACGCGTCGGTGAACGGCATCATCGGTGGGTTGGCGTCGGTACGTGCCATGGTGTCAGGCCTTCTTCACCAGAGGACGGCCGTAGGTGGATGTGGCGAGTTCGGTCGACTTGGTGGCACCACGGGTTTGCCACTTGTGCCACAGGAAGATGACAAGGGCGAGGTAGTACACGTGGATGAGCACCACGACGACGTCGCGCACTGCCTCGTACTGCAGCGTGAGCGGCAACCAGCCGCCCTTTTCCTGCGGCTTCAAGATGTCGCCGGGCCCGTAGATGAGCTTGGCCTTGTTCCAGCCGAGGTCTTTGTCGGCGTGGATGAGCCACTGGTGGGGCACCACGCCAAAGGCGAGGAAGAGCACACCGAACACGTACATGCCACCGAACATGGCCTCGCCCCAGGTGGCGGCACGATCTTTCGGTCGACGCTTGCCGTACGGGATGACCAAGAGGCCCAAACCGGTCGACAAGAACAACGAAAAGAGGAAGGCCTCGTTCATGCCGGGCCAGTGCAGGGGGTTCCAATCAAATGCGAAAAGCACTACGGGCGTCTCCTTCTTCACGTGACTCCGTGAAACGCTGCACGAACTGTAGTCACGACACCATGGGGTGACACCAGTTTCGCGGAGCCGAGGCCCGAGAAACCGACGGCACCAGTGATGGTGCACCGCTCGGTCTACCACGCCAGGCACCCATCAGCGAGATGTTGTGCGATCGTGCACGGTGTGACGGTTGGCGACCACACAGCGTCGACTCGAGCTCGTGCGGCCCCGCGCTGCCTCGACTGCACCGCTTCATGTGACTCGCGTTCGACAGATTCCCATTTTGGGCGGCGGGCCGTCTATCGTGAGCGGCGTGACTGAGATCCCCGAGCATCTCCTCAAGCGCAGCCAGGCGGCCAAAGCCAAGGCCACCGGCGCGCCCGCCCCGGCCGATGCCCCCGCAACCAGCGCCTCCCCCGCCGTGGTGGAGGGTGGTGCCGCACCGGCAGCAGCAGCCAAGGCAGCCGCCCCGGCAAAGGCGGCACCGGCCGCTCCGCCGCCGCCCAAGCCCGACGCGCCGTACGTGGCCGCAGCGAAGAGCCGCAAGAAGATTCCGTTCTGGGCCATGGCCACACTCAGCCTGTTGCCGCTGTGGGTGTTCATGTATGCCCGTGGCCTCACGCCCCGGCCCACCAAGATCGAAGGCCCGTTGGGCACGGGTGCCGAGCTGTACACGGCGCGCTGCTCGGGTTGCCACGGCGTCGCCGGTCAAGGCGTCGACGGTTCGGGCTACCAGTTCTCCGAGGGCGAAGTGCTGAAGACCTTCCCCCACATCGAAGACCAGTTGCGTTGGGTGTACTTCGGCACCAGCGGCTACGCCGCTGCCGGAATCCAGAACTATGGCAATCCGCAGCGCCCCGGGGGCCCGCACCTCACAGGTGCCCGTGGCCAGATGCCCAACCAGGGCAAGATGACCGGCGGTTCGCTCACCGACGCCGAAATCCTCGGGCTGGTGTGTCATGAACGATTCACCCTCGGCGGCGCCGACCCCAAGGGTGCCTACGCCAAGGAATACGACACCTGGTGCAGCGCCGAGTCACCGGCCTGGAAGGGCTTCGAAGACGGCTCGATCACGTTCGCCAACTCGGCCAGCAAGCTGGCGGGCACCTTCGTGGTGGGCGACAAACCTGCCCCGGGCCACGCCCCCGACGACAAACCCTGACCCACGCCCATGCCCGACCGCACCGCTGACGTGCTCGTCATCGGTGGCGGCCCAGCGGGCGCGTCGGCCGCCTACTGGTTGGCGAGTGGCGGTCACCGTGTCACCATCGTCGAGCGGCGCAGCTTCCCGCGGTCGAAGCCGTGTGGCGATGCTCTCACGCCGCGTGCAGCCTTTCGCCTGAGTGAACTGGGCTTGGCCCACCTGCTCGACACCGCTCACCACCATCGCGGGGTGCGGCTCACGGCAGGCACGCGTAGTCGCGACATCGCCTGGCCCGCGCATCGACAATTCCCGCAGACGGGTGTGGCACTGCGCCGCAGAGATCTCGACGAACAACTCGCTCATCATGCGGTCAGCGCGGGCGCGGAACTCCTGGAAGGCCACGAAGCCATCGAGCCGATCGTCGAACGCGGGTTGGTACGCGGCGCCGTGGTGCGCAACCCGTTGGGTGGTACCTCCGAACTGCGCAGTCCATTCGTGGTGGTGGCCGACGGCGCCAACAGCACGTTCGGCAGAACCCTCGGCACGTTGCGCACCCGGGGCTGGCCGTTCGGCACCGGTATCCGCGCCTACTGGGCCTCGGCG
>JBAXQV010000166.1:0-6957 GCA_037131575.1 Actinomycetota bacterium | reverse complement strand
GCACTTGTGCCACCGGCGGTGCCCAGTATTCGCGCCAGCCCAACGAGCCCACCAGTTCGCGGGCGTTCAGCGGAACACGCGCGAACGATCGACGAACTGCGGTGAGGAACGAACCCTGCTGCGCAGTGCGGGGGTCGTGCACGTAAGCAGCACCCAACACCGCCTGCCACACCACCACCGAGGAGATGGCGGCAACAAGGGGCAGGGCCCACGCGAGCCGCAGTCGCCAAGGGTGTTGCGATGCCTGGCGAGTGCGGCCACCCAACACTGCCGCCACAGCCACCATGGCCATGGTCTCCACCAGTGCGATCGGCCGCGCGGCCACGGCGACGGCCATCGGCACGCTCACCCACAGCGCCGCGCTGGGCGTGCGGTGACCCTGCGTCCACCGCAGCACCCCAACCCAGGCCAGACTCGCCAACACCAACTCGAACCCGTTGGGGTTCACCACGCCGAGCAGGAACCAGGCCGCGGGGGAGAAGGCGGCCAGCGCGATGAATCCAGCCGGCCGCAGCCGCCACGCGGCCAGGGCGAGCACCAACGCGTTGAGGCACGCGGCCACGATGCGGTAGGTGCCCGGCTGCGCAGCGGCAGTGCCGAACAGGCGGGCAAGGCCACCCACCACGGCGTAGTAGAGCGGTGGGTTGATGCCCGCTGAGGTGGCCACCCGAATCGTCTCGGTCGAGGCGGAGGGCACGGCGCAATCGGGGGTGACGGTCGAGTCGTGCCGGAAGCAGGCAGGGTCGCCACTCGCCAGCGATGCAGGCGCGGTGACGATGCGATACCCGGGTGCGAGCTCGGTGCCATCGGGTTGCTCGCCCACCCATTCGCCATGGGCCACGGCATATGCCCGCAGCACGTGGGCCGGTTCGTCGGGGCCTCCGTAGCGGGCGATGCCGAGCGCCCAGGTGACGCACCACGCCAACGCCAGCAGTACCCCAGCACCTGCCCGCCACGCTCGACCGGTGGGCAGCCTCAGCGAGCCACCACCACGGTCTCGTTGTGCGTGAACCATCGCCCGGCGATGCGCGGGAAGGGGAATGACCGCGAGCGTTCCACACGCAGGCCGAGGCGGTCGAGGAGTTCGGCGATGCGCTCGGCGGCGAGGAAGGTGAGGTGCGTGGGGTCGCTGCGCTGCCCGCGTTCTTGTGGACAGATCACCACCACGGCGCCACCGGCGTGGCGCATCGGCAGGTACGTGCGCACCAACTCGACGGCATCGTCGAAGGTGAGGTGTTCGAGTACGTGCGCGAAGAGGAGCGAATCGAAGGTGCCCGGTGTGCCGTGTGGCGACGCCGGGAATTCGTCGGAGGTGTAGGCCACCAAACCGCGCTGGCGGGCAATGGCCACGGAGGTGGGGTTGTGGTCGACCCCCACACTGGCGGAAGCGCCCAGATGGGCAAGGTTCCGGCCCACTCCACACCCCACCTCGAGCACCCGGCCGAGGTGGAGATGGCGAATGTTCCAGCGATACGGGGTCTGCGGGTCGACCCATTTCCGCCAACCCGTACGCGGGGTCACCGATGCGGCAAGCCGCTCGGCGTACGCGGCGTCGGTGGTGCTCGGGGTTCCGCTCACAACCGCACGCTAGCCCGGCCACCTCGTACGCTGCCGGGTGTGATCGCCGTGGTCGTCCTCACCTTCGACATCGCGCCGGGCCTGCTCGAGGCTGCGGTGGCATCGGTGGCTGCGGCGGGCGATGCCGACCTCATCGTGGTGGTCGACAACGGCACGGCTGCGACGGCGCGTATCGCCGCGATGCAGCCCCCGGTGGAGTGTCGCATCGTGCGCACGGGAAGCAACCTCGGCTACGCCGGCGGCATGAACGTGGGCATCGATGTTGCCCTCGAAGCCGGCGCAACCATGATTGCTCTGCTCAACGACGACGCGCGAGCCGACCCGGGTTGGCTCACGCCACTGGTGGCCGAGCTCGAGACGAACCCCACCGTGGGCGCCGCGCAACCGATGCTGGTGTTCGACACCGAACCGCTCACGGTGAACAGCCTCGGCGTACAACTCGGCACCGACGGCGCCGGTACCGATATCGGCTACGGCCAACCGTTGCCCACCGACACCGCCCCGCACGACATTGCCATTTTCACCGGTGGCGCGGTGCTGCTGAGCGCCCGTTACCTCGCCGATGTGGGACGCTTCGATGCGCGCTACTTCCTCTACTACGAAGACGTTGACCTGGCCTTACGCGGTGGTGCTCGGGGTTGGCGCTACCGCTGCGCGCCTGCCAGCACGGTGCACCATGTGGGCAGCGCCTCCACTGCGGGCATCGCCTCCACTGGGTTCTACCGCGAACGCAATCGGCTGTGGGTACTGCTTCGCCACCGTGGTGCGGGCGATGTCGCACGCGGGTTGTGGTTGTCGATCAGACGTGTTCGGCACACCCCGCGGGCCGTACACATGAAGGCGCTCGCGGCGGGGGTGGCAGCCGCTCCACGGTTGCTCTGGGCGCGCGTTCGTGCCCGCTTCGCGTAACCGCGCCCGGTACGTATCGAGCCACTTTCGAAACACCCGTACCGTTCGCCTCGTACACGTGGCGTGACATTTCTCCCCTGATTGTCAAGACCAGAGCAAGGCGTGGCCAGCACGCTCAAGCGAAGCCAAATGACCTCCGATGACCCTCCTGACCACATTGCAGGACAGGCGGAGCGTCAATGGAACATGCAGCGAATTCAGCGTTGGAAACCCGCAGCGGCACGGGCCGCGCGACGCTTGGTTTCGTTCGTCGCCGCGCTGCGCTGGTGGTGGCTGTCGTTGCCGTCTCCATCGCCGGCGGTTCGCTCGCTGCACCGTCGGGTGCATCCGCCGATCAGATCACTCCGAACTTCATCACCCCCGATGCCGACTGGCTCACCACCGTGAACTACTTCCGTGCCATGGCCGGTGTCGCTCCGGTGAGCGAAGACCCGGTGCTGTCGGCCGGCGATGTGAAGCACTCGTGCTACATGCTGCAGAACGGCATGAGCCACGACGAAACCCCGGGTGCCCCCGGATACAGCCTCGAGGGCAAATCGGCCGGCAACAATGGCAACGTGGCCGTGTCGAGCGGTATCGGCGCCACGCCCCGCAACCACATCGAACTGTGGATGACCGGCCCGTTCCACGCCATCGGCGTGTTGCGCCCACAGCTCGCCAGAGTCGGGTTCGGTATGTGCACCAACCCCAACACCTCCCCCTGGCATTCGGGCGCCACGCTCGATGTGCTGCGTGGCCTCACCAACGCCCCTCGCCCGGCAACTCCGATTCTCTTCCCCGGTGATGGCACCACCACCAACCTCACGCGTTTCGTCGTGGAAACCCCCAACCCCCTGCCCTACTGCGGGTGGAGTGGCTCGGCGGGGCTGCCCGTGATCGCGATGATGCCCGAAGCTGTCACCGGCAACGTGAGCGCATCGATCGTGGGGCCCAACGGCCCGCTCGAGACGTGCGCCCTCTCGAGGCTGAACACCGACGGCACCGCCCAGGTGCTGCTCGGCGGCGACAACGCCGTCGTGGCCATTCCGCATGCGACACTCGAACCCGGCAACTACACGGTCACGGTCACCACGCAGGCCCGTACGGTGACGTGGAGCTTCACGGTCGATCCTGCAGCAGCCACCGGCGTGGTGGCCCCAGCGGCGAGCGCTCAGCCGGAAGCAAGTCGAGTGGGCTTCACCCCATTGTCGCCTGCCCGAGTGGTCGATACTCGCGCCAACGTGGGTGCCACCCGCTTGCAGGCCGGTATCCAACAGCGCATCCAAGTGGTCGGTAGGGGTGGGGTGCCTGCTGGTTCGGTTGCCGTCTCAGGCAACTTCACCGTGGTGGCACCGGCTGCGACGAGCTACGTAACGGTGTGGGATTGTGCTGGCACCCGACCCACGGTGTCGACCCTCAACTTCGCTGCCGCTGAGACTCTTCCGAACGCAGCAAACATTTCGCTCGATGCGAACGGCGGTCTGTGCGTGTACTCGCCGGTATCGCTCGACTTGGTGATCGATGTGAATGGTGCCTTCGAGCCCAGCGCCACCTCGCGATTCGCACCCGCCAGTCCCTACCGCGTGATGGACACCCGCGCCGGCCTCGGGGCCAACCGGCTTGGCGCCGACGAGACGGTGAGCCTGCAGGTTGGCGGCACCGAAGCGGTGCCGGCCAACGCCACGGCGGTCACGATGAACGTGACCAGTGTGAATGCCGGCCGCACGGGTTACGTGACGGTGTACCCGTGTGGTGGAGATCGCCCCATCGTGTCGAACCTCAACCCGCAGCCCGGCCAGGTGCGTCCCAACATGGTCACCGTGCCCCTCGCTGCTGATGGAACGGTGTGCTTCTACACCCTCAACGATGTCGACCTGGTGGCCGATGTGACCGGCTACTACAGCACCACCAGTACCACCGAGTACACGCCCACCACTCCCTTCCGGTACGTCGACACACGCGATGGCAACCGGATAGAAGTGAATGCCGGTAACGGTGGTCGGCCCATCGTGGGTGGTCAGACGGTGATGGTGCAGATCGCCGGGCGAAGGGGTGTGCCCACGGGCGTGAGGGCGGTGTCGGTGAACCTCACGACCGCCAACTCCAGTGCCGACGGGTATGTCACCGCCTGGCCCTGCGACACGCAACCCAACGCTTCCACAGCGAACATGCGCATCGGTAGCGCAGTGTCGAACGCAGCCACCCTGCCGCTATCGGCCGATGGCATGCTGTGCCTCTACACACAGACCACCACGCATGTGGTGATCGACGTGAACGGTTGGTGGAACTGAGCCGTTACACGTCGAGCGGGTCGACGGCCTCGGGGTCGATGTCGTACTGAGCAATGGCCGTGGCCACCAGGCTGGGGTCGACCTCTCCGCGAGCGGCGAGTGCAGCCAGCACGGCTACCACCACATGGCCCTCGTCGACCTCGAAGTAGCGCCGTAGTTCTGCCCGGGTGTCGGAGCGCCCCATCCCGTCGGTGCCGAGCGGAGTGAAGGTGCGATCGGGCAGCCAACGGGCCACCTGCTCGGGCACGATCTTCATGAAGTCGGTGACCGCAACGATGGGGCCTTCGGTATCGGCCAACACCTGCGCCACCCGCGGGGTGCGGGCCGGTTGCGACGGGTGCAGTCGGTTCCACCGTTCAGTGGCCAGCGCGTCGTCGCGCAACACCTTGTACGACGTGGCCGACCACAACTCCACACCCACGTCGTACTGGGCGTGCAGCACCTCGGCAGCAGCGCGAGCCGCAGCATGTGCCGACCCGCTGAACAGCAGTGTGGCCCGATGCGTGGCGGCCGGAGCATCGGCGAAGCGGTACAACCCGTCGACAATGCCCTGCGCGATTCCGGGCGTTTCGGGCAGCGCAGGCATGGGGTAGTTCTCGTTGTACAGCGTGAGGTAATAGAACACGTCGGGGTTCCCCAACGATTCGTCGCCGCCGTGCATGCGGGCGATGCCGGCCTTCACGATTTCGGCCACCTCGTACGCGAACGCCGGGTCGTAGGCCTGCACTGGGGGCACGGTGGACGCGAGCACGAGTGAATGCCCGTCCTGGTGCTGCAATCCCTCGCCCAGCAGCGTGGTGCGGCCGGCCGTGGCACCCATGAGGAAGCCCCGGGTGCGGGCATCGGCGGCCTGCCAGATGAGGTCGCCCACACGCTGGAAGCCGAACATCGAATAGAAGGTGTAGAACGGCACGGTGGGGGTGCCGCGCGTGGCGTAGGCAGTGCCGGCCGCGATGAAACTCGCCATCGACCCTGCCTCGGTGATGCCCTCTTCGAGAATCTGGCCGTCGCTTGCTTCGGTGTAGCTGAGCAGCAGGTCGTGGTCGACGGGCTCGTACTTCTGGCCCTGCGAGGCGTAGATCTTCAGTTCGCGGAACAGCGCGTCCATACCGAAGGTGCGCGCTTCGTCGGGCACGATGGGCACCACGAACTTGCCGAAGCCGTCGTCGCGAGTGAGGTTGCGCAGGAGGCGGGTGAAGCCCATGGTGGTGCTCACCGACTGGCCGCCCGAGCCCTTGCGCAGTTCCTCGAACGCGCCGTCGGACGGTTGCGGGATGACGTGGTTCAGCGTGGTGCGGCGCTTAGGAATCGACCCGCCGAGGCGACGGCGGCGCTCCATCATGTACTGGTACTCGACGGAATCTTCGCTGGGGCGGAAGTAGGGCGGGTTGTCGCCGTCGATGGCCGAGTCGGGGATCTCGTCGTTCAGGTAGAGGCGATCGCGCAGCGCCACCAACTGGTCGGTGGTCATCTTCTTGATCTGGTGGGTGGCGTTGCGACCCTCGATCTCGGGGCCCAGCGTCCAACCCTTGATGGTCTTGCACAAGATCACCGTGGGCGCGCCCGAGCCGAGGTTCTCGGTGGCTGCCTTGTACGCGGCGTAGAGCTTGCGGTAGTCGTGGCCGCCGCGGGGCAGGTTCACGAGGTCGTCGTCGGTGAGGTGCGCCACCATGGCCCGCAGGCGAGGGTCGGGCCCGAAGAAGTGATCGCGGATGTAGGCGCCGTCTTCGATCGAGTATCGCTGGAACTGGCCGTCGACCGTGGTGTTGAGCTGGTTCAGCAGCACGCCGTCTTTGTCTTGGGCCAGCAGTCCGTCCCACTTCGAACCGAGGATCACCTTGATGACGTTCCAGCCGGCACCGCGGAAGCTGGCTTCGAGTTCTTGGATGATCTTGCCGTTGCCACGCACCGGGCCGTCGAGGCGCTGCAGGTTGCAGTTCACCACGAAGATGAGGTTGTCGAGCTTCTCGCGGCTCGCCAATGAAATGGCGCCGAGGGTTTCGGGTTCATCGGTTTCACCGTCGCCGAGGAAGGCCCACACCCGGCTCTGGCTGGTGTCGTCGAGGTGGCGGTTCAGCAGATAGCGGTTGAAGCGGGCCTGGTAGAGCGCAGTGAGCGGCCCGAGGCCCATCGACACCGTGGGGAACTCCCAGAACTCGGGCATCAACCGCGGGTGCGGGTAGCTCGACAGGCCGTGGCC
>JBAXQV010000165.1:0-7028 GCA_037131575.1 Actinomycetota bacterium | reverse complement strand
CGCCGCCCGTCACGGCACCGCCGACCACAGCGCCGCCAGCCACCACACCCGCGCCAAAGCCGACCGTGCCCGCGCCCCCACCCACCGCACCGCCCGACACCGTGTCGCAGGGCACTTCATGACACTCACGCACAGCACCCCGGTGAGTACCGACCTCGCCGTCGCGCACATCTGCTTTCGGGCGATGAGCACCGAAGTGAACGTGACCGTCGTGGGTGGCTCACCCGATCTGCTCGACTGGGCGCACCAGCGCATCGACCAACTCGAAGCCCGCTGGAGCCGGTTCCGCCCCGATTCGGAGATCTCGCAGTTGAACGCTGCAAGCGGCCACCCGCTGACGGTCTCGGACGACACGGTGCTGGCGGTACACACCGCATGCGCCGCCGCCTTGCTCACACGCGGCAGGTTCGACCCCACGGTGCACGATTCGCTGCTGCGCCTCGGATACGACGACACCATCGACGTGGTGCGCGAGCGGTTCGATGACCGCTCGACGCCCGCAGGCCCGATCGCAACGCTGCCCGCGCCCGGGTGTACCGGCATCGTGGCCGACCCTGCATCGCGAATGGTGATCGTGCCGGCCGACGTGCGCCTCGACCTCGGAGGTATCGGCAAGGGGCTCGCCGCCGACCTCGCCGCCATGGGGCTCATCGAACGGGGTGCTGCTGGTGCCTTGGTGAACATCGGCGGCGATGTGCGCGCCATCGGGCACCCCGCCAACGGACAACGCTGGCAGGTGGCCATCGACGATCCGCGCACCGATGGCCTCGCTGCCACGGTGGCTCTGCTCGACGGCGGTGTGGCATCGAGCAGCACCCTGCGCCGCCGGTGGCGACACGCCGGTGTGGCGCGCCATCATCTCGTCGCCCCCAGCAGCGGCCAGAGCACCTCGAACGACGTGGTGGGCGTGGCCGTTGTGGCCGGCACCGCAGCATGGGCCGATGCGCTGTCGAAGGTGCCGTTCGTCGACCCGTACGACGACGAATCATTCCGGGTGGCATCGGCCCTCGTGTTCCACGCCGATGGTTCCACCACCGTGCGCGGACCGGTCGATCTGCGCGTGTGACTGCCCACTCGCATGCACGACCGCCTACGCTCGCAGCGCATGTTGCACCGCACTCGTCGCCGGCCCTCCGCCGTTGGTGCGCTCGTAGTGGCGGTGCTGGCACTCACCGGTTGCGGGCTCGGGAAACGGCCGCACTTCGACCCCACCGCATCGGCCACGGGGGCCATGACCGGCGATACCGCCATCGATGCGGTACTCACCCGCCTCGATCGGGTGAGCAACGCTGTGTTCAGCGCCGACTACTCGGCACTGCTCGCGTTCGGCAGCAAGCGCAGCACGGTGAAGACCACACAGAGCGCCCCCGCCCGGCGGAGCACCACCATCGGCAACGTCCGCTACATCACCGACGACAAGGGTGACCGCACGTGCAAGCTCGATGCAGGCACTTGCGTGAGCGGCACCAACCCCGCGCTCATCAGCGATACCGGGCTCGGCCAGCCCGATTTCTTCTTCGGCGATGTGGCCAAACGCTTGCGCCGCGATGCACTGGCACTCACCAAACCCGCCGAGCCGACCACGTTCAAGGTGGGTAACTATGTGGCCACCTGTGCCGTCGTCACGGTGAGCGGGGGCTCGAAGACCTACTGCGTATTCGACAACGGGGTGCTCGCCCGCTTCCTCGGTGCCGACCTCACGGTCGAGTTGTTGGTGTACCGCGAAACCGTCGACGAGGACCTGTTCACGCCCTGACGGCAACCGTGGTGGTGTCGCGACCGCTGCGCAACAGCGCGCCCGGCCGGGCCGCCAACAGTTCGCCATTCTCCACACAGCGCTCACCGTTGACGATGACGTGGGCGATACCGACCGCTTCTCCGTACACACGACCGGCGCCACCGGGGAGGTCGAACTTGGTGTACACCGGGCCAGGGCCCACCGTTGCCGGGTCGAAGATGGCCACATCGGCATGGAAGCCCACCTCGAGGCGACCGCGTTCGACGAGTCCGTACAACTCGGCCGGGCGACCGGTGAGGTGGTGCACGGCTTCTTCGAGTGGCATGAGCGGCCGCTCGCGTACGGCCCGGGCGAGCATGGTGGTGGCGTAGCTGAAGCTGTCGATCATGTCGAGGTGCGCACCGGCATCGCTGGCACCGACGATTGCGCGCGGATCGCGCCACACCTCCACCCGACGCTCCCACGTGTCGTCGCCCTGCCCCTTGTCTTGGCTGGCGATGACGGTGCGCAGGCGGTCGTCGACCACGATGTCGGCCAGCGTGTCCCATGCCGAGCGGCCGAGGTCGCGGGCGATGTCGACGATGAGCCTGCCCTCGTGCGGCTTCCATTGCTCGCTGAAGGTTTCGAGCAACCAGTAGGCACCCCAGTTGCCGATGGATCGAGTGGACCCTTCGGTCGATTGCGCCAGTCGATCCCATTCGGCCCGCATGGCCGGGTCTTGCAGTTGGCGCATCTTCTCGTCGGCGGGCAGGGCCATGAGCGCATCCCACCCGTTGAGGATGTCGAGGATGAAACCGCTCGTGAAGTTGAGGCGCAGCCGGAACGTGTCGGGCAGGGTGAGGGCCAGCACTCGCCCACCGGCTTCGGCGGCGAGGTCGCTACCGCGCAGTTGATGTTGCACGAGATCCCAGTTCTGGGCGTACACCTGGAGCAGGTTCCAGTTGAGCGGGCGGTTGGCCGCGGCGCTCATCTCGCCCATGAGGATGAAGACCTCATCGCTGAACTGGCCCACCGCCGGAATGAACTCGAGCGTGGTGCCCGGGTACTCGCTGACCACACTGCACAGCGCGATGAGTTCGTCGCGGCTGGCGCAGCGCGACGGCACGGCATGGCCGTGATGATCGTTGTGGCTCGGCGACCAGGTGCTCGAGAAACCCAGGCCACCGGCGGCGAGGCCGTCGCGCAGCAGTTGTTGCATGGCAGCCACTTCATCGGCCGTGGCTTCGCGCTCGGTCGCGGCGGCACCCATGATCACGCGCCGCAGTGCCGAGTGGCCCACGAGGAAACCCGCGTTGGGCATGAGCGTGCCGTCGAGTCGGTCGAGGTAGCTGGCGGTGGTGGTCCAGTCCCACGGCAGCCCCACCTGCAGGCTCTCGAGTGGCATGCCCTCCACCCGGGCAAGCATGCGCATGAGGTAATCGGCATCTTCCGCACGCACGGCGGTGTCGCTGGTGGGTGCGAGCGGGGCGATGGTGAACCCACAGTTACCCCCGATGACCGTGGTGACCCCGTGTAGCGGTGAAGGGCTGAGCGTCGTGTCCCAGAACGCCTGTGCGTCGTAGTGCGTGTGCAGGTCGATGAAGCCCGGCGCCACCACGAGGCCGCGTGCGTCGATGGTGTCGGCGGCTGCGTCGCTCACCTCGCCGATGGCCACGATGCGGCCGTCGCTGATGCCCACGTCGGCGATGCGACCCGGCACACCCGTTCCGTCGACGACCAATCCCCCGATGATCTTCAGATCCAGCATGAGCGGACTGTATCGCCGCTGAACGGCGCAATGTTCAGCAGAGGGTCAGTGGACTACGGCCAACTGGTGGTCGGCAGTGTTCATGGGCAGCGGGCCAGCGTCGGTGGCAACGACGATGTCTTCCAGGCGCATGCCCCATTTTCCGGCCACATAGATGCCCGGCTCGACGCTGAAGGCGTGCCCGGCGGCGAGCGGCAGATCGTTGCCCTCCACCATGTACGGGTCTTCGTGCGCTTCCATGCCGATGCCATGCCCGGTGCGGTGGATGAAGTAGTCGCCGTAACCGGCATCGGCGATGACCCGCCGGGCGGCGCGATCGACCTCTTGGCACGGCGCGCCCACCACGCCGGCGGCCACCCCGGCGGCCTGCGCTTCGTGGAGCACGGCGTATGCCTCGGCCACCTCGGTCGACGGTTCGCCGAGGAACACACAGCGGGTGATGTCGCTGCAGTAGCCGGCCATGGTGCCACCGAAGTCGCACAGCACCAGTTCGCCAGAGCGAATGACGCGGTCGCCCGGGTGGTGGTGCGGGGAGGCGGCGTTCTCACCCGCGGCCACGATGGCGAAGTTCACCAGTTCGTGCCCCTCGGCGATGATGCGCGCCCCCAGGTCGGCCGACACCTCGGCCTCGGTGCGGCCCTCGAGCGGAATACGCCCGGCCTGCAGTTCGGCAGCGATGCGATCGACCGCGGCGCCCGCTGCGGCGAGCGCGGCGATTTCGGCAGCGTCCTTGCGCGTGCGCAGTTCGTTCATCACCGTGGTAGAGCGCACGTAGCGAGTGCGGTCGCTGCCCCAGTGGCCCAACAGGTCGACCAGGAATCGGGCCCACATCGTGTCGCCCACAGCGGCCACGGCGGGGCGCGGCACGAGGCCTGCCACCAATGCCACCGGGTCGTCGGTTTCGTTCCACGGCAGCAGCGTGAACACACCGGGCTGCGGGGCCACACGTGGTGCTTCGAGGCGAGGGATGACCATGGTGGCTTCGGCGTCGCGGGGCACCACCAGCATGGTGAGCCGTTCGAGCGGCATTGCCGTGTAGCCGGTGAGATAGGGCAGGTCGCTACCCACGCTCAGCAGCAACACATCGACCCCAGTGGCATCCATGGTGGCCCGGGCGCGGGCGATGCGGTCGAGGAAGGGGCCGGAGGCAGGCGACGAACTCATGAACCCATTCTGGCCGACAGAGCCACGGGCGTCACCTGATCGGCGGCTTGTTTGGCGTGATAACTCGAGCGGGTGAGTGGGCTGGCTTCCACATGGCCGATACCGGCTGCCTCACCCACCTGCTTCCACCGTTCGAATTCGTGCGGTTCTACCCAGCGCGCCACGGGTAGGTGATGCGTGGTGGGCCGCAGGTACTGGCCGATGGTGACGATGTGCACCCCGATGGAGGCGAGGTCGACGAGGCACGCATCGACTTCGTCGGCGGTCTCCCCCATGCCCACGATGAGGCCCGATTTCACGGTGAGCCCCGCCGCCCGCGCACGCGCCAGCACACCGAGCGAACGGGCGTAACCAGCCGACGGCCGCACGGCACGTTGCAGGCGTGCCACGGTTTCGGTGTTGTGGTTGAACACATCGGGCCGGGCGGCGAACAGCAACTCGAGCGACGCTGCATCGCCCTTGGCATCGCTCACCAGCGTCTCGATTCGGGTGTGCGGTGAGCGCTCGCGGATGGCCAGCACGCAGGCAGCCACATGCGCCATACCTCCATCGGGCAGGTCGTCGCGGGCCACCATGGTGAGCACCGCATGCTCGAGGCCCATGCGCACCACGGCCTCGGCCACGCGCGCTGGCTCGTCGCTCTCGGGCAGTTCGGGCTTGCGCGTATCGACGAGGCAGAAACCGCACGCACGAGTGCACCGCTCGCCGAGCACCATGAACGTGGCGGTGCCATCGCTCCAGCAGTCGCTGAGGTTGGGGCAGCCCGCTTCCTCGCACACGGTGACGAGGCCGAGGTCTCTCACGGTGTGCTTCAGCGACATCACCTCGGGCCCGTGCACCACCTTTGGCCGCAGCCACTCGGGCTTGCGCGTGGCGATCTGCAACCCGCCGGTCACCCCGGCGGCGTCGAGGCGGCCCATCAGTCGCACCGGTTCGCCGGCCACGCCGTGGTCGGCCGCCGAGCGCACGGGTGCACCTGCGCCCTCACCGCGCGAGAACGCCGACAGGTCGTCGGGCCGGTGCTTCCACGCCACGTCTTGGCGTTCCATGCCGCCGCCACCCCACTGCGCTGCCGCATGCCGCGCCAACACATCGACCACGGTGCGCATGGGCACATCGATGCCCTCCTCGGCGAGCGAGGTGACCGGCTTGTCGGCGATACCGCACGGCACGATGTGCTGGCGCATGTAGGTGAGGTCGGTGGCCACGTTGAGGGCGAAACCGTGCATGGTGCGGCCACGGCTGAGGCGCACGCCGATGGCACAGATCTTGCGCGGGTTCGGGCCGCTCACCCCCACCCAGACACCGGGGTATTCGGGCAGTACACCCACATCGGCCAACCCGAGTTCGGTGAGCGTTGCCACCACCACTGCCTGCACGGCAGCCACATGGTCGGCAGCGCCGATGCGGTTGGCCACGGTGAGGATGGGATAGCCCACCAACTGCCCGGGGCCGTGGTAGGTGACGTCGCCACCGCGCTTCACCGCGATGAGTTCGGCACCCACCGCCGCAGGTTCGCAGCGCAGGTTGGCAGCCAGGTCGGTGCGTGGGCCGTAGGTGAACACATGCGGATGCTCGAGCAGCAACAGGTGCTGTTCGCGTCCATGGCTGAACAGGGCTTGCTGCAACGCAAGCGCCTCGCTGTAGGGCACGGTGCCGAGCCACCGCACCCGCAAGAGGTCAGAGTTCGCTGGCCCAGTCACGGGTTTCGAGGATCTGCTTCACCTTCACCAAGAACCCGGCGGCATAGGCACCGTCGAAAGCACGGTGGTCCCAGCTCATCGCCAGGTTGCCCACCGGGTGGATGACGATGGCTTCGCCGCCGTCGGGCAGCGTGGCCACCACGGGCTTACGCACGATGGCGTCGGTCGACATGATGGCCACCTGCGGCTGGTTGATGATGGCCATGGTGAGCACACTGCCCGCCGAGCCGTTGTTCGAGATGGTGAACGTGCCGCCCTGGATTTCGTCGGGGCTGAGCTTGCGGCTGCGGGCGCGGGTGGCGAGGTCGTTGATCTCGCGGGCGATGGCACGCAGGCGCTTGCTCTCGGCCGAACGCACCACCGGCACCAGCAGACCCTGGTAGTCGAGGTCGACGGCCACGCCGATGTCGATGAAATTGTGCACCAGCAACTCGTTGTCGGTGACGCTGGCATTGAGGTGCGGGAACTCACCCAGCGCATCGACGATGGCTCGGGTGATGAATGGCAGGTAGGTGAGGCTGAAGCCCTCTGCCGCCTTCCACGAATCCTTCACCTTCGTGCGGGTGGCATCGACGTTGGCGTAGTCGACCTCGACCACGCTGAACGCGTGCGGGCTCACACCCTTGCTCATCACCATGTGACTGCCGGTGAGCTTACGGATCTTGCTGAGGCGAAC
>JBAXQV010000164.1:0-7086 GCA_037131575.1 Actinomycetota bacterium | reverse complement strand
CACCGCCGTCGCGGCCCACCTTGCGGCCCACCAGGTCGATGGCTTGGATGCCGTTGGTGCCTTCGTAGATGGGGGCGATGCGCGCATCGCGGTAGCGCTGGGCGATACCGGTTTCCTCCACGAAGCCCATGCCGCCGAACACCTGCACCGCCGTGGACGCAACGGTGACTCCGACATCGGTGGACCATGCCTTGGCGAGCGGGGTGAACAGATCGACGCGGCGTTGTGCCGCGGCCCGAACCGCTTCGTCGGGATGATGCTTGGCGACATCGGCGGCCACAGCCGTGGCGAACACGAGCAGGCGGGCTGCGTCGACCAAGGTGGCGATGCTGGCCAACATGCGCTGCACGTCGGGGTGGTCGACGATGGGCGAACTCTCGTCGCCGGTGGCGCCGGGGGCACGGCCCTGGCGACGTTCGTGAGCGAAGGTGTAGGCCTGCTGATACGCACGCTCGCCGATGGCGAACCCCTGCACGCCGATGGCCAGCCGGGCCGGGTTCATCATCGAAAACATCGCAGCCATGCCCCCGAACTCGGGGCCCACCATTTCGCCGATGGCGCCGTCGAACGACAGCACACACGTGGGGCTGGCGTGAATACCCAGTTTGTGCTCGAGTGAATCGACACGCACACCGTTGCGCTCGCCGAGGCGGCCGGCATCGTCGACCATCACCTTGGGCACCAGGAACAGCGAGATACCGCGAGTGCCAGCGGGCGCCCCGGGGGTGCGCGCCAGCACCAGGTGCACGATGTTGTCGGTGAGGTCGTGCTCGCCCCAGGTGATGTAGATCTTGGTACCCGAAATGGCCCACCGGCCATCATCGAGCGGGGTGGCCGTGGTGCGCACGGCACCCACATCGGAGCCGGCATCGGGCTCGGTGAGGTTCATCGTGCCGGTCCACGTGCCGTCGAGCAGGCGAGCCAGGAACAGCCGCTGTTGGCGCTCGTCGCCCCACCGTTCGAGCAATTCGATGGCGCTCTGCGTGAGCACCGGGTTCAGCGACAACGCGAGGTTTGCCGAACCGAACATCTCCTGGGTGGCCGTGGCCACCACCTGCGGGAAACCGCCACCACCCAGTTCGGCCGGCGCCGACAACGACGTCCAACCGCCCTTCGCGAATTCGGCATGAGCGTGCGCCAGTTCGGCCGGCACCACCACCCGGCCGGTTGCCGTGTCGAGCACCGCCCCCTGCACATCGCCGATGCGGTCGGTGGGTGCGATCACTTCCGATGCCAACCGACCGAAACCAGCCACCACATCGCGCACCGCTGCCTCGTCGAGGTCGGCATAGGCAGGTAGGGCGAGCAGGTCGGCCAGGCCGACGGTGCGCATCGCTTGCATGATGCGATCGACGGGCGCCTCGTAGGTGTTCACAGGTGGCTACTCGATTCGTTGTAAGGGTCAGACGTTGCGGCGGTATTTGCCGCCCACCTCGAACAGTGTGTCGGTGATCTCTCCGAGCGAGCAGGTGCGCACCACATCGACGAGCACGGCGAACAGGTTCTCGTTGGCCAGGGCCGCACGGCGCAACCGCTCGAGCGCGGCCGGGCGGTCAGCGGCATGGGCCACCTGGAACCGGCGCAACCGATCGATCTGGTCGTTCTTCTCGTCGTCGTCGGAGCGGGCGAGTTCGAGCGACGTGGGGATCTCATCGCCTGCCGGATTGCGGAACGTGTTGACGCCCACGATGGGCAGCGTGCCATCGTGCTTGCGCTGTTCGTAGAGCATGCTCTCGTCTTGGATTCGGCCACGCTGATAGCCGGTTTCCATGGCACCGAGCACACCGCCGCGATCGGAGATGCGGTCGAGCTCGGCCAGCACGGCTTCTTCCACCAGGTCGGTGAGTTCTTCCACGATGAAGCTGCCCTGCAGCGGGTTCTCGTTCATGGCCAGGCCCCACTCGCGGTTGATGACGAGCTGAATGGCCAGGGCTCGGCGCACCGACTCGGCCGTGGGGGTGGTGACCGCTTCGTCGTAGGCGTTGGTGTGCAAGCTGTTGGCGTTGTCGTAGATGGCACACAACGCCTGCAGCGTGGTGCGGATGTCGTTGAACGCCATCTCCTGCGCGTGCAGCGAACGACCGCTGGTTTGGATGTGGTACTTCAGCTTCTGGCTGCGGTCGTTGGCGCTGTAACGCTCTTTCATGGCTACGGCCCAGATGCGCCGGGCCACACGGCCGAGCACGGTGTACTCGGGGTCCATCCCGTTCGAGAAGAAGAAGCTGAGGTTGGGCGCGAAGTCGTCGATGTGCATGCCTCGGGCGAGGTACGACTCCACATAGGTGAACCCGTTCGACAGCGTGAACGCGAGCTGGCTGATGGGGTTCGCGCCTGCCTCGGCGATGTGGTAGCCCGAAATCGACACCGAGTAGAAGTTGCGCACCTTGTGCTCGACGAAATACTCGGCGATGTCGGCCATCACGCCCAGCGAGAACTCGGTGGAGAAGATGCAGGTGTTCTGCCCCTGGTCTTCTTTCAAGATGTCGGCCTGCACCGTGCCGCGCACCGTGCTCAGCGTGCGCGCACGCAGTTCGGCGTACTCGGTGTCGTTCGGCTGGCGGCCGTGCAGTTCGGCGAACCGGTCGACCTGCTGGTCGATGGCGGTGTTCAAGAACATCGCCAGCAGGGTGGGCGCCGGGCCGTTGATGGTCATCGACACCGACGTGGTGGGGTCGCACAGGTCGAAGCCCGAGTAGAGCTCTTTCATGTCGTCGAGCGTGGCGATGGAGACGCCCGAGTTGCCCACCTTGCCGTAAATATCGGGGCGCTCGGCGGGGTCGAACCCGTAGAGGGTGACCGAGTCGAAGGCGGTGGACAAACGGGTTGCCGGCTGACCCTCCGACAACATGCGGAAGCGGCGGTTGGTGCGCGCCGGGCCACCTTCACCGGCGAACATGCGCGCCGGGTCTTCACCTTCACGCTTCAGCGGGAACACGCCGGCGGTGTACGGGAAGTAGCCGGGCAGGTTCTCGCTGCGCAACCACCGAACGAGTTCGCCGTGGTCGTCGAACTTCGGTACGGCCAGCTTGGGTACCAGGGTGCCCGACAGCGATTCGCGCACGGCACGATCGGGGCCGGTGAGTTCGGCGCGGCGGGCCGGCCAGGCCTCCACCAGCGCTGCCACGGCGGGGTCGACCTCGACAGCGGTGGTGTCGATGACCTGATCGACATTGCCGTGTTCGAGGCCGGCAGCGGCCAGCATCTGCGCCGTTGCCTGCAGCTGCTGGCGACGCCGCAACACACCGGCCTGTGTGGCGGTGTGGGCGTGATAGCGGCGCACCGTGTCGGCCACTTCGGCCAGGTAGCGCTGGCGGGCGGGCGGCACGATGACACCAACTCCGCTCGAGGTGCGCCCGGCCACCGGGGCAAGCGCACCCTCGTGCACCACGAGCCCCTTGTCGGCCAGCAGCCCACGGAGGTACTGGTAGAGGGCCGTGACACCGTCGTCGTTGAAGCGTGCGGCGACAGTGCCGAACACGGGCAGTTCGGCCGGGTCGGTGTGGAACAGTTCACGGTTGCGGGCGAACTGGCGACGCACCGAGCGCAGCGCGTCGTCGGCACCTCGGCGCTCGAATTTGTTGATGGCGATGACCTGCGCGAAGTCGAGCATGTCGATCTTCTCGAGTTGCGAATCGGCACCGAATTCGGGCGTCATCACATACATCGGCACATCGACGTACGGCACGATGGCGGCATCACCCTGGCCGATACCCGGCGTCTCCACCACCACCAGGTCGGCACCCCAAGCCTTGGCGGCAAGGATGACGTTGGTGAGCGATGCGGGCACCTCGCTACCACCCGAACGCGTGGCGAGCGAACGGAAGAACACCTGCGGACTGTCGATGGCGTTCATGCGAATGCGGTCGCCCAACAACGCACCGCCGCCCCGCCGCCGGGTGGGGTCGATGGCGATGATGGCGATGCGCAGCTTGTCGCTCTGGTCGAGCCGGAAGCGGCGCAGCAGTTCGTCAGACAGTGACGACTTGCCGGAACCACCAGTGCCGGTGATGCCCAGCACGGGCACGGCACGCCGGTTGGCAGCAGCAGCCAACTGGGCCAGCAACTCGGGGCTAGCGGCATCGGCTTCGAGCAGGGTGATGATCTGCGCGAGTTCGCGCTCGGAGCCGCCGAGCAGCGCATCGAGATCGGGCGTACGTGTGGCGTGCAGAGCCACATCGCAGTCGGAGATCATCGTGTTCACCATGCCGGCCAGGCCGAGGCGCTGACCGTCTTGGGGCGAGAAGATGCGCGCCACGCCGCGCTCGTGCAACAGGTCGATCTCACTGGGCACGATCACGCCGCCGCCGCCGCCGTAGATGCGCACATGCCCGGCGCCCTGCTCGCGCAAACGGTCGAGCAGATAGCTGAAGTACTCCACATGGCCGCCCTGGTACGAGCTGATGGCCACGCCCTGCACATCTTCTTGCACGATGGCGCGGGCCACATCGTCGACCGAGCGGTTGTGCCCGAGATGGATCACTTCGGCACCCTGCGCCTGCAGGATGCGGCGCATGATGTTGATCGACGCGTCGTGCCCGTCGAACAGGCTGGCGGCGGTGACGAATCGCACCGGGTTCACGGGCTGATGAAGGGCAGGTGTGTCAGTCATGGTGGTCACATCTCGTTCAGTCTCGAAGGGTGCGTATTCGGCGTCAGGGCGACGTTACTTCTGGTAGTTGTGGAACCCACGGCCCGTCTTGCGGCCGAGCAACCCGGCTTCGCACATGCGGCTCAGCAACGGCGGTGGGGCGTAGAGCGGTTCTTTGAATTCGGTGTACATCGACTCGGCCACCGCCATGGTGGTGTCGAGGCCGATGAGGTCGGCCAGAGCGAGCGGGCCCATGGGGTGGGCACAGCCGTGCACCATGCCGGCGTCGATGTCGGCGGCCGTGGCGAAGCCCGATTCGAGCATGCGAATGGCCGACAACAGATACGGGATGAGCAACGCATTCACCACGAACCCGGCACGATCTTGTGAGCGGATGACGTTCTTGCCCAACACATCGGAGGCGAACCCCGACACGGTGTCGCTGGTGGCCTGGCTGGTCATCAACGAGGCCACGAGTTCCACGAGCGGCAACACGGGCACCGGGTTGAAGAAGTGCAGGCCCACCACTTGCTCAGGCCGCGAGGTGACCGTGGCGAGCTTCATGATGGGGATCGACGAGGTGTTCGAGGCGAGGATGGCGCCCGGTTCGGCCACGATGGCATCGAACCGACGGAAGGCCGAATCCTTCAGTGCCGGGTCTTCGCTGATGGCTTCGATCACCAACTGCCGGTCGGCAAAGGCATCCCAGTCGTGGGTGAAGGTGAGGCACTCGAGCGCCAGCCGATGATCGTCGGCGCTGAGCTTGCCGCGGTTGAGCGCCGTTTCGAGCGAGCGCTCCACCTTGGCGCGGCCACGTTCGGCAGCGGCAGCATCGGCTTCCACCACCACCACCTGGCGACCCTTGCGGGCACACACTTCGGCGATACCCGAACCCATGAGGCCGCAGCCCAACACGCCGACGCGATCGATGTCAGTTCCGTTCATGCCTTCAGAATACTTGAATGTCCAACTAGTTTGACAACGAACACCGCGGTCTTCGCCGGCGACTACCGTACGGGCGTGCCCAAACGCCCACTTCGCTTCGACCCCATCGCCGAGGCACGTCGCAATTGGGCCGCCGGCGGGTGGGCCGAAGCGGCCGATGGAATGGCGCTGGTCACCTCCATCATGCGAGCGCAGCAGATTCTGCTGGCTCGGGTCGACCATGCGCTCGAACCATTCGGACTCACCTTTGCGCGCTACGAGGCACTGATGCTGTTGTCGTTCTCGCGCACCGGCAAGCTGCCCCTCGGCAAGATCGGTGAACGTCTTCAGGTGCACCCGGCGAGCGTGACCAACGTGGTCGACCGGCTCGAGGCCGAGGGGCTGGTACGGCGCGTTCCTCACCCCACCGACGGCCGGGCCACGCTGGCCAAAGTCACGGCGAAGGGCCGCAAGCTCGGCGTTCGGGCCACCGAGGCGTTGAACGCCCAGGTGTTCACCAGCCCCGACCTGGCCGCGCTCGATCTGCGGCAGATCTTCGAGTCGCTCACCTCACTGCGCGCCGGTGTTGGCGACTTCGACCTCACCACCCCTACCGAGTAGCCAGGTACAGGCCGGCGCCCACGGTCGCACACACCAGCAGCACCCGAGGCACGCTCCAACTCAGTTTCCACACGAGCACGAACGCAAGAGCCATCACCGCGACGGCCTGCCAGCGGATGCTCGCCCATTCGGGCAGGGTCACGTGCAGCGGCCCGAGGTCGTGACGAACGGTTCGCTCGAACAACGTGTGCACGGCGAAGAACACCGACAGGTTGGCGATCACGCCCACCACCGCAGCAGTGATACCGGCCAGTGCAGCCGAGAGGCTCGTGTTGTTGCGCAGCCGCTCTACATAGGGCGCGCCGAGGAACACGAACACGAAGCAGGGCACGAACGTCACCCACACCACCAGCGTTGCACCCAGTACACCGGCCACCCACGGGTTCAGATCGCCCGGGTGACGGAACGCGCCGAGGAACCCCACGAACTGCACCACCATGATCAGCGGACCCGGCGTGGTTTCCGCCAGCGCCAAGCCGTTCACCATCTCGCCTGGGGCCAGCCAGTGGTACACCGCCACTGCGCGTTGGGCCACGAAGGCGAGCACCGCGTAGGCGCCGCCGAAGGTGACCACTGCGGTGCCCGAGAAGAACAGGCCTTCTTGGACGAAAACATGCGAGCCACCGAATGCCAGCGCTGCCACCACCAACGGCGCCGCCCACAGCACCCCGCCCACCAAGACGATGCGCAGCGAACGCTTCCACGACGGCGCCTCACCGTGCAGGGCATCGTCGCTCACCAACGGCGCCTGGCCATCGGCGGTATCGGTGGTCGGTTGGGTGGCGAAGAGTTCGGGGCGGCGGCGCTGCGCCACCCAACCGGTGGCCGCCGCAGCGGCGATGACGATGGGGAACGGAACATCGAACAGGAACAGTGCCATGAATGCGCCGATGGCGATGGCCACCAGCACTGCGTTACGCAACGCCCGCCCGGCGATGCGGGTGAGTGCCTTG
>JBAXQV010000163.1:0-7215 GCA_037131575.1 Actinomycetota bacterium | reverse complement strand
AGCAGGCGCCGGAAGCCGATGATGCGGCCCGCCGCCACACCCGCAGCTTCCTCGATCTCCTTCTTCACCGCTGTGCCGCCGGTGACCACCGTGTACGGCGTGGGCGACGTGTACGCCACGAGGCCCACTTCCTCGGCGATCAGCCGACACCGCAACAGGTGGAACGGATCGCTGACGATGAGCACCTCGCGCAGGCCGCGCGACGCCATGAGCGCCTGCACACCCACCAGCGAGTCATAGGTGTTGTGCGAGGTCGATTCGGCGAGGATGGCACTCGGCGGTACCCCGTGCTCACGGAGATAGGCCGACGACGCTTCGGCCTCGGTGAACCGGTCGCCAGGTTGCTTCCCCCCCGTGACCACCACCCATTTGGCCACGCCGTAGGCCCACAGATCGAGCACGTGGTCGAGCCGAGCCTTCAACTGCGGTGAGGGCCTGCCGTCGTACTGCGCAGCGCCCATCACCACGATGGCTTCCACCACCCTGGCCTCGTCGCGTCGGCCCGTGGCATGCACCTGATACAGCGTGGCAGCGAAGTAGCCCGCGGAGGCGAGCAGCAGCACCACTAGCGTTCTGCGAACACGGCGCGGCCAGCGCGGCGGCAACGGCACGATGGGCACGCCGCCCACGGGTGTGTCATCACGTGCCGCCGGGGTGCCGCCGAGGCCTTCCGCGTCGTTCACGACACGTGCACGCCCTCCGGCAGCGCACGCAGACGCCGGATGGTTTCTTCGCGTCCGAGCACCTCGAGCGATTCGAACAGGGGCGGGCCCACCATGCGGCCGGTCACTGCCACACGCACCGGCGCCTGGGCCTTGCCGAGCTTCAAGCCGTGCCGCTCAGCTACCGCTTCGAAGGCTGCGTTGATGGCGGCGGTGGTCCACTCGCACATGCTGAACGCCTCGATCGAATCGGCCACCACCGCGCGGGCGCTGTCTTGTCCGAGTGCCTTCGCGAGGCTCGCCTCGTCGAACTGCGGCTCAGGGAGGAACAGGAAGTCGACCACACCCGGGGCATCGGCCAGCGTGGTGGCGCGCGGCTGGATGACCGGTGCCATGGCGATGAATGCATCCTGGTTCCACTCGGCCTGTGGATGCGCGGCACGCCACTGCGCAAGCCACGGCTCGGCAGCCGCCACGAACTCGTCGGGGGACATGGCGCGCACGTATTCGCCGTTGAAGGCGGCAAGTTTCTTCAAGTCGAAGAACGCTGGCGAATGGTTCACATCCTCGAGGCGGAAGTCGGCCTCGATCTCGCTCCAGGGCACGATCTCGCTCTCGCCACGCGGCGACCAACCCAGGGTCATCAGGTAGTTCACCATGGCCTCGGCGATGTAGCCCTCGTCGCGATAACTCTCGAGTGCCACCTTGTCGCGACGCTTCGAAATCTTCTTGCGCTGCTCGTTCACCAGCACCGGCACATGTGCCCACTGCGGGGGCGTCTCGCCCAGTGCCTCCCACAGCATCTGTTGCTTGGGTGTGTTGGGCAGGTGCTCTTCGGCGCGAATGACGTGGCTGATGCGCATGGCGATGTCGTCGACCGCGTTGGCCAACAGGAACATCGGTGAACCGTTGCCGCGCAGCAACACGAAGTCTTCGATGGTGGCGTTGTCGAACACCACCTCACCGCGCACGGCGTCGTGCACGGTGGTGGAGCCGGCAGGCACACGGAACCGCAGCACCCGGCCCGGGCCGGGCCCCAAGCCACGGTCGCGTGAGTAACCGTCGTAGCCCTGCGCCCCGGTTTGCTTGGCGCGTTCTTGGATCTGCTCGCCTGTGAGGTCGCAGTAGTAGGCGTGGCCGGTTTCGAAAAGGCGGTGCGCGGCGGCCACGTGCTGCTCGGCGTACTGGCTCTGGAAGTACGGGCCTTCGAACGTGGGGTCGTCGCTGCGGATGCCGATCCAGGCCAGTGCGTCGACGATGCCCTGTGTCCACTCGGGCCGGTTGCGTGCCTCATCGGTGTCTTCGATGCGCAGCACGAAGGTGCCGCCGAGTCGCTTGGCCAGCGCCCAGTTCATGAGCGCCGTGCGCGCCCCACCGACGTGGAAGAAACCGGTGGGCGATGGGGCAATGCGAAATCGGGGTGCGTTCATGACCCGCGCAACGCTACCGCGCCCACCCCATGACGGCCCCGCCACCCCACCTCACCACCCCGACTCACGGGGGTCAGGGGGTGGGGTGTTCGGCGGTGAGTGCGAGGTTGCGCAGTTGCCGCAGGGCCACCGACAGGGTCGTGATGTCGAAGCGGTCGGCGCGACGGATCTCGGCGAACATGGCCATCATGCGGGCGATGGCACGCTCGTTGGCCCCACGCCACGCCTCCACCGTGCCGGAGGCGATGGTGTCGGCGGTGAGGTCGGCCAGTACGGCGAGCAGGTCGTCGCGCACCGCGGAACGGGCTTGGGTCTGCCATCGATCGCTGCGCGGCAGGGTGCCGATGCCGTTCCACAGCCAGCCGAGGTCGAGGATGTCGAACACCTGCCAGTAGCGCTGCCCCACCGCGATGGGGTCGCTTGTGCTGCGTTGCGCCAACTCGATGACATCGAATGCGGTGTGCAACAGCGGCCACAGGGCTGCCCGCTGCGCCAACCGTTCGGGCACACCCGATGCCAACCGGCTCGCCTCGTTAGCAAACACCGAGGCACGCATCGACCCAACCAACACATCGTCGAGCCCATCGGCGAGACGAGCCATCGGCGCCTGGAACTGGGCCACGAACGATGCGATGTCGATGGGAGGGCGCCGGTGGCGAAGCGTCCACAGCACACCGCGTTCCACCATCTGCCGCAGTTCGAGGAACAGGGCCAACTGCACATCGAGATGCACGGCACTCAACGCCTCAGGCGAGGCGAGTGCCTCGATCTGTTCCCACAGCGACACCACATCGAGCACATCGCGCACTGCGACCCAGGCGCGAGTGACCTCCACCACGCCCACGCCCGTGTCTTCGGTGACGCGATGGTCGAAGGAGATACCCGAGATGTTCACCATCTGGTTGCCCACCTGGGTGGCGATGATCTCGCGCCGCAGGCGGTGCTGCTCGATGGCAGCACCGAACCGCTCGCGCAACGGGGCCGGGAAATAGGCCCGTAGTGCAGGTGCCAGGTAGGGGTCGTCGGGCACGTTCGAGGCCACCAACAGGTCGATGTTGGTGAGCTTCGTATACGCCAGCAGCACGGCGAACTCGGGTGTGGTGAGCCCGCTGCCCAGGGCCTGGCGCTCGGCGATCTGTTTGTCGGTGGGCAGGAACTCGAGCGCGCGGTTGATCCAGCCGTCGGCCTCGAGCGCGTGGAGGTAGCGGGCATGCACGTTCACCATGGGAAGAGCCTGTTTGCGGGCAATGGCCAGGGCGAGCGTTTGCGCGATGTTGTCGGCCAACACCATGTGCCCCACGTCGTCGGTCATCGACACCAGGAGTTCATTCCGTGTCTCAGTGGTGAGCGCCCCCGACGCCACGGCCGACGCGAGGAGGATCTTGATGTTCACCTCGTGGTCGCTGCAATCGACGCCCGCCGAGTTGTCGATGGCATCGGTGTTGATGAGCCCACCGGCCAGCGCGTATTCGATTCGCCCGCGCTGGGTGAACCCCAAGTTGCCGCCCTCGGCCACCATGCGACAGCGCAGGTCGGCGCCATTCACACGCAATGCATCGTTGGCACGATCGCCCACGTCGGCGTGCGTCTCGGCGGAAGCCTTCACATAGGTGCCGATTCCACCGTTCCAGAGCAGGTCGACTGGGGCGCGCAAGATGGCCGTGATCAGTTCGGTAGGGGTGAACGAGGCGGCGTCGGTTCCGAGGGCGCGCTGCGCCTCGGGTGACAGGTCGATGCGCTTCAGCGTTCGCGGATACACACCGCCGCCCGAGGAGATGAGCGTGGCGTCGTAGTCGGCCCAGCTGCTGCGCGGCAGGGCGAACAGCCGCTGGCGTTCGACGAATGACGCACCTGCATCGGGTGTGGGGTCGATGAAGATGTGGCGGTGGTCGAACGCTGCCACCAGATGCACATTGGCCGACTGCAACAAGCCATTCCCGAAGACATCGCCCGACATGTCGCCGATACCCACAACGGTGAGCACATCGCGATCGGCGTTCTTGCCGATGGCTCGCGCATGCCGACGGACGCTCTCCCACGCGCCGCGAGCCGTGATGCCCATGGCCTTGTGGTCGTACCCTGCGCTCCCGCCGGAGGCGAACGCGTCGCCCAGCCAGAAGCCTGCGTCGATGGCGATGTCGTTGGCGATGTCGCTGAAGGTGGCCGTTCCCTTGTCGGCGGCCACCACCAGATACGGGTCGTCGTCGTCGTAACACACCGTGTTCGGTGGCGGCACCACCTTGCCGTCGACCAAGTTGTCGGTGAGATCGAGCAGGCCCCCGATGAACTCGCGATAACAAGCCACACCTTCGGCGCGGAACTCATCGGGCGTGGCGGTAGGCCGCTTGGGAAAGAACCCGCCCTTGGCACCGGTGGGCACGATGACGGCGTTCTTCACCATCTGCGCTTTCACCAGCCCGAGAATCTCGGTGCGGAAGTCTTCACGACGATCACTCCAGCGGATGCCACCGCGGGCGATGGAACCACCGCGCAGATGCACACCCTCGACCCGTGGCGAACACACCCAGATCTCGAACTTCGGCTTCGGCAACGGGAGGTCGGGCACCTTGCCGGGGTCGAGTTTGAATGCCAGCACGGCACGCCACGCTGCGCCGTCGGCGACGGCAGGACGGAATGCGTTGGTGCGCGTGGTTGCATCGACCAGTGCCCACAGGGTGCGCACGATGCGATCGTCGTCGAGGCTCGGCACTGCATCGAGCGCGGCCGCAATCTCACTGCGCAACTGCTCAGTCACGGTGTCGTCGGCACTGCCACGCCCGGTGGGGTGCACATCGGGAGAGAAGCGGCGCTCGAACAATGCCACCACCGACCGCACGATTCCTGAGTGACGCAGCACGGCCTCCTCGATGTACTGCTGGCTGAAGGGGAAGCCGATCTGGCGGAGGTAGCGCGCATAGGCCCGCACCACCTCTGCCTGACGCACTGTCAACCCGGCGACCAGCACCAACCGATTGAAGCCGTCGACCTCGACCAGGCCGAGGAGTTGCCGCTCGAACGCCGCGCACACTTCGAGCTGTCGCTCCGACGAGAACACCACGCCGGCCGGCACGACCACACCGACATCGTGCACGAACACCGGACGCGCCGGGTCGAGCACGAACTCGAAGGCGCGCTCGTCGATGGCGCGCACACCGAGGTGGTCGAGCAGTGGCAGCAGGTCGGCGAGCGGGATCGACCTCCCCACGCGATACACCCTGAACCGAACCGCTTCGGGTTCGGCAAGTACGGCGTCGCCGTCAGCTGCACTCGGCGCCGTGATGGCCGTGGCCAACTCGCCATCACCGGCCGTGAGCGTCAACACCTGCCTGAGGTCGCCCACGGCGGTGTCGGGCGCGTTCAACTCGTCGTAACCAGCAGGCAAGGCTGCCACGATGCGCTCGAGCACATCGTTGCCCACACCGAGCCGAGAGCGAACCGCCTCGACCCATGCCTCGCTCACCGAACCGCCCTGTGCCGTCGAACGCATCTGCGCCCCCTCACTGTGCGAGCGACGCCGTTGTCGCCTGCGCTATTGCGTTCAGTGTGCCACTTCCGAGCACTGTCGTGCAGCGAGTCGGGCACCCCTCATCGTGCCGCTAGCGTGACCCCATGGGTCGGCACAGCATTCCACGCAAGACCGAAGCGCACCCGGGCCACCGCGAAGTATCGGGTGGGTTGGCCCGCGCTGCGGTGTTCGGCATGACCGACGGGTTGATGTCGAACGTCCTGTTGGTCATCGGGTTCGCTGGCAGCGGTGTGAGCGCCAGTGTGGTGCGCCTGGCTGGTCTCGCCGGTGCGTTGGCGGGCGGCTTCAGCATGGCAGCCGGCGAGTGGATCAGCATCTCCGCCCAGAACGACCTCATCACCCGCGAGATGGAAGTGGAACGCCGCGAACTTGGCATCCACCGCGACGCCGAACAAAACGAACTCGCGGCGATGTACGAAGAGCACGGCATGCGGCGCGGCACCGCCGAAGCAGCCGCGGCCGACGTGATGCGCGATCCCGAACGGGCCCTCATGGTGCACGCCCGTGAAGAGTTCGGGGTCGACCCCAACTCGTTGCCGTCGCCGTGGCAGGCCGCGGGGTTGTCGTTCGTCTGCTTCATCGTGGGCGCAATCTTGCCCGTCATCCCGTGGTTCACGGGTTCCGGCAATGCCGCCACGGTGGCGTCGGTGCTGATCGGTGTCGTGGCCGCCGCCGGGCTGGGTTGGGCCGTGGGTCAATTCGCCGAACGGAGCCGAGTGAAGTCGGCTGCACGCCAGGTGGCCATCATGCTCGGCGCAGCGATCATCACGTTCAGCATCGGCAAACTGCTCCACACCAGCGTCGGCTGACCCCACGAGTGGTGTTGCGCCGCTGAACGTGGTTCGATGAAGGCATGAACCAGATCAATGTGCTCGGCGAGACGTTGCAGCCGTGCTCATACGACCCGATGACCGGCTACTACCGCACGGGTTGCTGCGAGAACCGCGGCGACGACCCGGGCATGCATGTGGTGTGCGCCGTGCTCACCGACGAGTTCCTCGCGTTCTCGAAGCAGGCCGGTAACGACCTGTCGACCCCGATGCCGCAATACGGCTTTCCCGGGTTGAACGCCGGCGAACAGTGGTGCCTGTGCGCAGCGCGCTGGCAGGAGGCATTCGAGGCTGGCGCAGCGCCCCAGGTGCGCCTTGCCTCCACCCACGTGTCGGCACTCGAGTACTCGTCGCTCGCCGATTTGAAGGCTCATGCCGTCGACGCTTGAACCCGCTCGGGCCTGGCTCGCCGAGCAGATCCGCCAGCGGGTCATCGGCGACGAGGCCGACGAGAAGACCGAAGCAATCATGAACGCGCCCGGGCCGCGGTGGTTCGCCCCCGACAGCCCGGTGCGGTTGGTGCACGGCGACGCGTCGATGTTCGTGGGTGGTTTGCGCGCCCTGCTGTTGCAGTCGCTGCACCCTTTGGCCATGGCTGGTGTGGCACAGCACTCCGACTTCCGGCACGACCCGTGGGGCCGTCTGCAGCGCACCGCCGATTTTCTGGCTGCCACCACGTTCGGCCCCAGCGCCGTGGCCGAGCAGGCCGTCGCCATCGTGCACCGCGTCCATGAACGAGTGGTCGGTACCGCTGCCGACGGCCGCCC
>JBAXQV010000162.1:0-7331 GCA_037131575.1 Actinomycetota bacterium | reverse complement strand
CGCCGCCCGGGCCGCCGTGCATGAGGATGAGCGTGGGTCGCTGGCGCATGGTGTCGCCATCGGGCACCAACCCCATGCCCTCGATGTCGAACCACAGTCGCGTGCCGTCGGCCAGTTGCACCTTCATGGGTTCACCCTATTCGTACGGGTTGCCCACGGCGTACGCTGCACACGGGTGCGGCGGGGGCCGCATCGCCGAGGGGACGCATCATGACCTACGCACCAGCCGACCGGGTGTTCTACGACGCCGACAGCCACATCATGGAGCTACCCGATTTCTTGCGCGCCTACGCCGACCCGGCGTTGCGCGATGAGGTACCGCTGGTGAGCTACTCGGCGTCGCTGGTGACCGACGAGGAAGTGGCTGTCATCGTCGACAACGGCAATCGGCACAGTGCCGAGCATCGCCAGCGGATGATCGACATGGGCGATTCGCTGATCCGCGAGGTGAAAGAGATCCAAGCCCTCGGCGCATTCGACCGCGACGACCGCACGCTGGCCATGGATCAGTTGGGCTTCGCCCGTCAACTCGTGTTCGCCACGCACAGTGTGGCGATGCCGTTCAACCCGAGCTCACGGCTCGAACCGCGCCTGCGCTACGGCGCCACCCGCGCGCACAACCGGCACATGCGCGAGTTCTGTGCCAACGACTCACGCCTCATGGGTGTGGCCATCGTGCCACTCGACGACGTCGACCATGCGCTGACTGAACTCGACTGGGTGCTCGAAGGCGGGTTCGAGGCCGTGTGGGTGCCGCATCGCCCCTGTGGCGACAAGTCGCCGGGGCATGTGGAACTCGAACCGTTCTGGGCGCGCCTCGCCGAGGCCGGGCTGCCGTTCCTGCTGCACGTGGGTGGCGCACCGCTGCAGATGGCCAAGGCGTGGACCAACACCGGCCGGGCACCGGTGAAAGACTGGATGGGCGGTGGCGAGAACATCCGCAGCAAAGATGCCGCCACGTTGCATCAGGGGCCCGAGACGTTCATCACGGCCATGGTGATGGACGGTGTGTTCGAGCGGCACCCGGCGCTGCGCGGCGCGTCCGTGGAGTTGGGTGCCGGCTGGGTGCCCGAACTCATCCGCCGACTCGACTGGGTCACCGCCATGTGGGGCCGGGTCGACACCAATCTGTCGTCGTTCACCCGCACCCCGAGCGAGCAGATCACCGCGCAGATGGCGTTCACCCCGTTCGTGTTCGAAGACGTCGCCCGATTGGTGCACGAGTCGAACGCCGACCTGTACCTGTTCTCGAGCGACTACCCGCACACCGAAGGTGGCCGCGACCCCATCGCCCGGTTCGAGAAGGTGTTGGCCGAGGCACCGGCCATGGTGAAGGACAAGTTCTACGCCGAGAACTTCCTGCGCCTGTTCCCCGACGCCGCCTGAACCGGGCTGGCCGTAGCGTCACCAGTGGGCGGCCAGTTCCACCGCCAGCGACTCGAGGTGGTGGGCGTCGTTGGCGACGGCACCCACGTACCGATCGGGTCGCACCACCACGGCGTACGCACCGCCGAGTGCTTCAGGGGCGACCACCACTACCGCACCGATGCGCTCGAGCGCGCTCGGTAACGCGATGGGCTGCGCGGCCACCACGGCCCACGACGCGCCCTGCATGCGTACGGCAGCCGAGACGTCGGGGTGATACCAGAACTGATGACCTACACGCGGGTCGTCGCCCGCCACCACACCACGCTCGAGGTACGGCTGTGGGCGGGCACCGCCGTAGCCGCTCTCCACATCGACGCCATGGCTCACCCGGCCGGCGAGTTGATCGATGAGACGGCCCATGTCGACCGCGTGGGCCACCGAGCTCCGCACATGCGGCACCCGCTCGTGCGTGTAGGTGGGCAGCACACGCTCGCCCATCAGCCCGCGCTTCACGAACGAGAACTTCCACGCCAGGTTCACCGCGTCGCGCATACCCGAGTTGAGTCCTTGGCCGGCGAACGGTGGGGTCTGGTGAGCTGCGTCACCAGCGAGGAACACATTGCCGAGTTGCATCTGCGGCGCAACCACGGCGTGGAAGCGATACACCGCCGACCGCACGAGCGTTGCGTCGGCCGAGGTGAGCCACGGGGCCAGTAGCGCCCACAACCCCTCCTCGGTGTTCAGCAGCGCGGCATCTTCATGCTGTTGCACCTGGAACTCCCAGCGTCGATACCGCCGACAGCCCTCGACGAACGTGCACGGCCGATCGGTGTGGCAGTACTGACGCACACCCACCGGCAGGGTCACCTTCGAGTCGGGGTTCAATTCCACGTCGACCACCAACCACTGCTGGTCGAAGCGGAGGTCTTCGAGGGTGAGGCCCACATGACGACGGGTCCAACTCGATGCGCCGTCGCACCCCACGAACCAGCGCGACACCACGGTGTCGCCGTTGTCGAGTGTGGCGTGCACGTGGTCGCCGCGATCCGCCAGTGCGGCCACCGTTCGCCCGAACCGCGCATTGCCGCCGCGGGCCACCACTTCGCCACGCAGCATCGCATCGAGTTCGGGTTGGTAGTGCATCACCACCGGCGGCACACCTTGCAGACCCACGGGCGGGAGGTCGACGCCAATGGCCACCTCGCCGTTCGGCCCCACGAAATCGGCTCGCCGTAGTGGCGCCGTGTTGGCCTGCAACCAGGGGCCCATACCGTGGTCGACGAACGTGCGGTAGATCTCGTCGTCCATCACGATGGCGCGTGGCAGTTGGTACGGCTGCAGGTCGCGTTCCACCACCACGTTGCTCACGCCCATGTCGCTGAGCAGCACGCTGAGTGTGCAGCCCACCGGGCCGCCGCCCACGATGCACACATCGGTGACGGTCTCGGCCGGTGCGCTCATGGCAGAGCCGTCTCGGCGAGTGAGGCGAGGTGCTGGTGTAGCTGGGCCTCGCGAAGTTGGCGAGCCAACTCGCGCACCTCGTGTTGTTCGTTCGGGCGTACACCGGCCACGAGGAACAGGAACGGCTCGAGCGCGGCCCACCCCATTTCGGTGGCTGCGGCGAGCGCGAGTTCGGCCTTCATGGCCAACGTGGGTTCACCGAGTTGATGGTGCTCAGTGAGCGCGACCAGCGCTTGGTTGGGCACCGACACACCCTCGTCGAGTTCGGTTCGCGCCAAGCCCATCTCGCCGTCGAGCACGCAGCGGGCGACTGCACGCAGGTACCGCTGGTCGCCGGTGAGGCCCAGTGGCGCGGGCACGATGCCACCCATCCGTTGCTGCGCCGCGAAGTGGTGATGATCGTGCACCAGGCGTTTCATTCCCTCGCGCAGCAGGCCGTCCTTCCCGCCGAAGTAGTGGTGCACAAGGCCATGGTTCACGCCCGCACGTGCGGCGATGTCGCGCACCGACGTGGCCCGGGGGCCGATCTCGCCGAGCAGTTCCGCGGCGGCGACGATGAGCGCCTGCTCGGCCGCTTCCCTGCCTCGGTTGCGCTCGCCGGCGCTCATTTCCCTGCGGTGGCGTAGTCGGTGATCTCCGCCACCGATGCACCGGCGCGGTAGCGGTTGATGAGTTGCGGGAAATCGACGTCGATGCCGATGGGGTTGGCGGCGAACAGCGGCCCGGCCATGAACGCATCGGCTTGGTCCATGGTCATCGAGTCGACCTGTGTCTCCACCTGGTTGCCGTCGGGGTCGCGGTAATAGGCCGACAGGGTCATCCCGTGGTTGATGGTCCAGAACGGTGTCACACCCTTGGCAGCCATCCGCTCGTACTGGCCGAAGAGATCGTCGAGCGTTGCGTAGGTGAATGCCCAGTGCTCCACCCCATCAGAGTTCTTCGGACGCGGCTCGAGGTTGGGCAGGTTCACGATGGCGATGCGGTGGTGTTCGTCGTCGTACGAGATGAAACTGATGAAGTCGTTCTCGTGGCGTGCCTCACCCTGCAGGAAGTCTTTCCACCAGTCGAGCATCTCGTGGTAGCGACTGGTCTTCAGCACGATGTGTGCGAACTTGATGGGTGATGCCACGGCTGCCTCCGTACGTCGTTCTTAGTCATGCGACTAAGAACGACTATACTGCGTTGTCATGACCTTCCGTTTCGCTTCGCTCAATGGCCGTGCTCAGCTCGTGGTGGGCGACACACCGCATCTCGTCGACCTCGCCGAGGCCAGCGGTGGGCGCTTCGACCCCGACCCCATCAAGGCCTTCCCCCGCTGGGCCGACGTGCGCGAGTTCGCCGCCACCATCACCAGCGCCGATGGCGGCGTGCCGTGCGATGTGAACGCGCTCGATGCCCCGTCGCCGTGGCCGCTCCAGGTGTTCGGCATCGGGCTCAACTACCGCAAGCACGCTGAAGAGACCAACTCCGCCATTCCCACCACGCCCCTCACCTTCACCAAGTTCACGTCGTCGATCGGTGGCCCTAACGCCGATGTGCCCGTCGAGCACCCGATGGTCGACTGGGAAGTGGAACTCGTCGTGGTCATCGCCGATGGTGGCCGCAACATCAGCGAAGCCGATGCATGGAACCATGTGGCCGGCGTGTGTGTGGGCCAAGACATCAGCGACCGCGCCCTGCAGTTGGCCACGGCGCCGCCCCAGTTCAACCTCGGCAAGAGCCGCCAGAACTACTCGCCCTTCGGGCCCTGGCTCGTCGACGCGCTCGACCTGCCCAACCGCGATCGGCTCGAACTGGTGTGCACGCTCAACGGCGAAGAAGTGCAGCGTGAGTTCACCGACGACCTCATCTTCAACGTGCCGCAGATCATCAGCTATCTCAGCGGCATCGTGCAGTTGCTGCCCGGCGATGTCATCTACTCCGGCACTCCGGGCGGTGTGGGCATGGCTCGCAAGCCACCGGTGTTCCTGAAGAAGGGCGACGTCATCGAGTCGACACTCACCGGCCTCTCCCACACCGTCAACCGCTGCGTGTAACCGCGTCCGCCGGGCAGAAACACCTGCCCCGGTAGCCTTCGGGCATGGCACGCGTCAGCTAGGCGATGCCGTCGAGAAAGGCCGCGAGTTCGCTGGGTGGCATCGCCACCTGATGCCCCGGCTCGGGGTAGGCACCGGTCACCACGTCGTCGCGCAACTCGCGAAAGGCAGCCACGCGCTCGCCCTGCAGGCGGGCGTACTCGGCGGTGAAGTCGCGGTACACCTTGGCATGGCGCGGCACATGGCCTTGGTTGTCGCCCAACACGTCGGTGCTGAACAGGTACTGCACATGGGCCGCCGTGCCCGCACCCATGCCGATGAGCAGCAGGTCGGTGCGCTCGGCGATGGCAGCCACCACCTCGTGCGGCACCACCTCGATCTCCACCCCGATCGCACCCGCCGCGGCGTACCGATTGCAACGGTCGAGCAGGCTGCGGGCCTCGTCGGCGGTCTTGCCCACTGCCCGCATCCCACCGAACCAGGTGCTGCGATAGGGGATCAACCCCACGTGGCCGACGACGGGGATCATCTCGTTCGCCAGCATCTGCACGGTGTCGAACCCGAACGGGCAGTAGAGCGCGTCGGCGCCGGCGAGCATGAGTTGCTGTGCCGATCGCATGATCTCCACCGGCCCCGCCACGTCGTACAGCGGCAGGCCGAAGGTGATGAACGTGTTCGGTGCTGCCTCGCGAATGGCTGCGAGCTTGCCCGGGTCGTGGCTGGGCCACTGGGTGGCCACGATCATCTCGATGCCGGCTTTGTCGCAGGCCTGCGCCTCAGCGACGTCGCGCACGTACACCTGCGTGAGCCGACGAGTACCGCGACTCGCCAGCAATTCCTTCACCGTCAATCGGGCCATGACGCATTCTCGCATTCCGGCCAGGGGCCGGTTTGCACCGCGGGCGAGCTCGACGTGTGAACAACTTGCCCCGTGCTCCTCGATGCGCACGGCGCCGATCACCCCGAACATCATCACTTGCGTTTTGCAAGTGATGTTCATTAGGTTGCGAATCACAAGTCTCTATGGGTGGGGCACGAGGGAGGTTCCGGCATGACCGAACGATCAGCCGATACGGCGAGGCAGCAACATCCGGGTAGCCCGGTGGCGTTCGACGAACGGCGCTCGCGTCTGACCCTCGGCATCGCCGGCCTGGCCGCTCTGGCCACCTACCTCGATACGACGCTGCTGTTCGTGGCCTTTCCCGACATCAGGGCCACCTTCGGCAACTCGCCGGCATCGACACTGTCGTGGGTGTTGAACGCGTACACCATCGCGTTCGCGGCGCTCCTCGTTCCGGCGGGCAAGCTGGCCGACCGCCTCGGTCACCGTCGTGCCTTCCTCGTCGGTTCTGCCACGTTCACGATCGCGTCGATGGTGTGTGGGCTCGCACCGAACGTTCAACTACTCATCGTCGCCCGCGTCGCCCAGGGCGTCGGAGCCGCCATCTTGGTGCCCTCATCGCTGGCGTTGGTCATGGCCGCATTTCCCCGCGAGCGCCTCCCGCAGACCATCGCCATCTGGGGGGCGATCGGCGCGTCGTCGTCGGCGCTCGGGCCATCGCTCGGTGGGCTCATCGTCGAAACGATGGGTTGGCGCTGGGCCTTCTTCATCAACCTGCCCGTCGGCATCGTCACCGTCGTCGCCGGGCGCCGGTTCCTACAAGAGTCGAAGAGTTCGTCCGTTCGTCTCCCGTCGCCGGTCGGCGTCGTCCTCATCGCTTCGGCCGCCGGGGCACTGTTGTACGGCGTCGTCGGCACGAGCGCTGTTGGCTGGGCGAGCACGAAGACCATCGCCCTGCTCGCCTCCGGGTTCGTCTTACTCATCGTGTTCGTCGCCCACCAGCGTCGCACCGCCGCACCCACGCTCGATCTCGAGCTCTTCTCTCTCCGCAACTTCCGATGGGGCAACCTGGCGATGTTCAGCTTCTCGCTGTCGTTCATCGCGATGTACTTCGGGCTCATCCTCTTCCTCGTGAACGTCTGGCGCTGGTCGGTGCTCGAGGCCGGCTTCGGCGTCGCACCCGGCGCAGCGGCCGCCGCCATGCTCGCGCCACGGTTCGGCCGCCTCGCGGGCAGAATCGGCCAGCGGCCGCTCATCGCAGTCGGCGGATTGTTCTTCGCCGCGAGCGGGCTGTACCGATTGCTGTTCCTCGGTGCCAGCGTCAACTACCTCGTCGACTTCGCGGTGCCGCTCGCGTTCTCCGCACTGGCAGTCGGCTTGGTCTTTCCGCAAGCGACCAGCGTGGCCGCGCAGGCCCTCCCTGGCGACCGAATCGGGGTCGGGGGCGCCACCACCCAGGCCATACGCCAATTCGGTGGATCACTCGGCGTTGCCATGACCATCGCCTTCCTCGGCAAGGCAACCGGACGAGCCGAAGTCTTGGCTGCATTCGACCACATCTGGATCGTCGTCATCGCCGGCGGTATCGCCACGACACTCTTCTCGCTGCCGCTCCGCACCAAGCA
>JBAXQV010000161.1:0-7337 GCA_037131575.1 Actinomycetota bacterium | reverse complement strand
AACGTCACCGCCGGACGCATCTGCGGCATCATCTCGTCGGTGCTGCTCATCATCGGCGTGGCGGGAATCTTGCTGGTCATCATCGGCGGCGCAGCCTTCTCGATCAACGGCTGACCCTGCCGCGCCACCGGGTCTCCGCACCAAGGAGGATCCTCACCAGGTGGGATCCGCACCAAGGGGGGGGATCCGAGTACTTCGGCGCACCCTGCCTGCACGCAGCGACTCGGATGACGCCAGGCGACTCGGGTGCCCCGCAGCGACTCGGATGACGCCAGGCGACTCGGATGACGCCCTGTGACTCGGATGGTCAGGCGTCGGCGAAGTTGGCGGGGCGCTTTTCGAAGTTCGACATGACGGCCTCCACCTGATCGGGCCTGCCGATGAGCGAACCGATGACACGGCGCTCGGCGGCGAACTGTGCCTCGGCCTGCTGGTGCAACAGCCCGTTGATGAGCGCCTTCGCACCGCGAACCGCCGACGGGCTACGGCCGGCGATCTCGGCGGCCATGGCCATGGCGTCGTCGTACGGCGTGTCGGACAGCCGGGTCGCCAGGCCGATGGCATGCGCTTCGCGGCCGTCGAACACCCGGGCGGTGAACACCAACTCTTTGGCCACATCGGCGCGCACCAACTGCGACAACATCAGCGTGCCGGTCATGTCGGGCACCAGACCCCAGTGCACTTCCCGCACACTCATCTGTGTATCGGGGTGCACGATGCGAATGTCGGCACCGAGGGCAACCTGGATACCGCCACCGAGGGCATGGCCGTGCACAGCAGCGATCACCGGCACCGGCACTTCCTGCCACACCCAGGCCACCTGCTGGCCGAGATGGGTGATGCGCCCCTCCTTCATCGAGCCCGGGTTGCCGTCGGTGGCCCCTTCGGCCTGTTGCGCCTGGTTGCCGCCGCCCGACGACATGGCCTGGAACGAACTGAAGTCGAGCCCGGCACAGAACGACGACCCGTCGCCGCTGAGCACCACCACGCGCACCCCACGTTCGGTCTTCAGTCGTTCGCCGGCTTCGGCCAGTGCCGAGAACATTTCACCGTCGAGGGCATTGCGCTTGTCGGCGCGGGTCATCTTCACATCGGCAATGCCGTTCGAGATGGTGATGGAAACGCGGTCGCTCATCTCCCCAGTGTTGCAGGTGAGCGCCGCCTCGCGGAACCTGTCGAGAGATGGGCCGACCGACTTCGTGCACCCCCTGGGCCAGGTGCCACACTGCCAGGGTGAAACTCAATCTCTCCGCCGACGAAGTACTCAGCACCACCCGCGCCGTACGCAAGCGCCTCGACTTCGACACCCCCGTGAGTCGCGAGGTGGTGGAAGAGTGCCTCGACCTGGCACTGCAGGCGCCCACCGGCTCGAACAGCCAGGGCTGGCACTGGATCATGGTCACCGATCCGGCCAAGAAGAAGGCCCTCGCCGACATCTACAAGGACAACTTCTCGGAGTACGCGAAGGTGGCCCAGTCGAACTCGTACCAGGAAGGCGACCTGCGTTACGAGCAGAAGGAGAAGGTGTCGGAGTCGGCGATGTACCTGGTGGAGAACTTCCACCGCGTGCCGGTGATGATGATTCCGTGCATCTCGGGCAAGCTCGACAAGGCCCCCACGTTCCGCGCTGCATCGGCCTGGGGTTCGCTGCTTCCGGCCGTGTGGAGCTTCATGTTGGCCGCCCGCGAGCGTGGCCTGGGCACGGCGTGGACCACCATCCACCTCATGTTCGACGGTGAGCAGAAGGCCGCTGAACTGTTGGGCATTCCGTTCGACCAGATCACCCAGGCCGGCCTGTTCCCCATCGCCTACACCCTCGGCACCGACTTCAAGCCGGCTAAGCGCCTCCCGCTCGACCCGATCCTCCACTGGGATCAGTGGTGATCGGACGCCGTGGTTGCTGAAATCCAACGGCGGAACCTCCCAGCAGCTGCATACACCGCCCAGGCGAACAGTGCCTATCGCTTCGATTGGGGCCTCGATGGGCTGAACTGCCTCGCGCCAGGCGCGCAGGTGGTGGTGATCGTCGACGTGCTGCGCTTCACCTCGGCGGTGAGCGCTGCCGTCGAGGTGGGTGCCACGGTGCTCCCCTACCGTTGGAACGACGACCAAGCACCCGCCTATGCGGCGTCACGTGGCGCAAAGCTGCTGGGCACCGGCGGCGATGCGGGAACCTCGCTGTCGCCCACCGAGATGCTGCGCCTCCCGGCCGGCGCTCGGGTGGTACTGCCATCACCGAATGGCTCGACGCTGGCCTTCACCGCTCGCGAGTGCGGTGCGCGCCACGTGCTGGCTGGCTGCCTCCGCAATGCCGCAGCCACAGCCCGCGTGGCGCGCCAACTGGCAGGGCCGCACGGGGGCATCGCTGTCATCGCCGCCGGCGAACGGTGGTACGACACGGCCGGGCCTGTGCGACCAGCGGTGGAAGACCTCATCGGTGCCGGTGCCGTGCTCGCTGCGCTCGACCCGGCGGCCTCGGTATCGGCACCCGCATGCTCACCCGAAGCAGCGGCGGCCCGAGCGGCGTTCGTTGCAGCACGCCCACGGCTCTACGAAACGCTCATCAACTCAGCGAGTGGCCAGGAGCTCGTGGAGCGCGGTCTCGACGTCGATGTGGTGTCGGCCGCGGCGCACGATGTGACGAATTGGACCGCGATGCTGTTCGACGAGGGCTTCATCGCCACCTAGGTGTACCCGGCTAGACCCCCCTGTCGAACCCGAGTAAGAGGGCAGCACGTGAGGACTGTGACGACGAGGTGCCCTCTTACTCGGCGAGAGCCTCTTACCTGGTGGACTCAGTCGCCGCCGCTGATGACGTCGTCGTCGACCGGGGCTTGCATCGACACGTGCATCTCGCGCAAGGCCATGGCGATGCGACGACGCAGTTCGCGGGCCACCTTCCACTGCTGGGCTGGCAAACTGCGCCCCACGACGCGAACCTCGATGGTTTCGGCACCGAGGTCGTCGAGGCCGGCAACAGCCGGCGGTTCGAGCACCAGCGACGACCACGCCGGGTCGGCCGCCAACGCTTCACCCTCGGCGTTGAGGCGCAGAGTGATGGCATCGAGGTCGACATCGCGATCGAGCGGCACCGTGACCAGCACCCGTGCCCAGTCGCGCGACATGTTCACGCTCAGACGGAGTTCGCCATTGGAGATGTTGACCACGTCGCCGTCGAAGGTGCGCAGTTTCGTGACGCGCAGCGTGACTTCCTCGACCCTGCCTTCGATCCAACCCACGGCGATCAGTGGCCCCACCCGAACGACATCGCCCACGCCGAACTGACGCTCCGACAAGATGAAAATGCCGGTGAGCACATCGCCCACGATCTGCTGCGCTCCGAAACCGAGGCCGGCACCCACCACCGACGCCAGCGGCACCAACGCTGCCGCAGGCAGGTGCAGTTTCATGAGCACCAACACTGAAGCCACCGCAACAATGCTGAAGTTCAACGCCCACCGCGAAGCCCCGACGAGCGCCTGCTGATGCGCCCCATAGGTGGCAGCGGTCACCTCACCGTCGCTCAACCGTTGGGCCACGATGCGTTTGATGCGGCGCTTGGCGACGAGGGTGACCAGGCGCGTCAGGGCGAACGCCACACCGATGATGAGTGCGATCGACAATCCCTCGTGCGCAAACCACGAACCGACGCGATGCCAGAACGAACCCGATGTACTGGCGGCGAGGAACATGGCGGCCATTGTGGCAGCGGCGCGAGGCCCGCTGTGTTATTCGACCAACCGGAGGCCGCTCGGTGTGCTGCTCGGTTCGGCGTTGGGTAGGTCGACCACGAACTCGGTGCGGTGCGCCGGGAAGAGATATTCGCTCATCAGCACGGGACGGCCATGGGTATCGGTGGTGATTCGTTTGCAGCGCAGCACGGGGCTGGCAGCAGGCACGCCCAACAGGGCGGCATCGGTCGCTTCGAGCGAATCGGCACCAATGGTTTGGGTGGCACCGCGCAGCGGCACGCCGATGAGTTCGTAGAACGGCTGGCGCTCGACATCGCGTCGACTGAGGTGCTGACCCAACTCGGCCGGACACCACACCGTGACCACCGCGAACGGTGCGCCATCGGCGAGGTTCACTCGCTTGGCACGGAGCACTTGGTCGGTGCCCAACACCGACGCCACCTCGGGCGGTGCAGCGCCGAAGGCGAACTCGACCACTCGTCGTTCGGTGGCCATGCCCCGTTCTTCGAGCTGCCCCTCGATGGTGCCGAGTTCGTCGAGGTGCTGCTGCAGCACCTCGCCACACACGTACCAACCGAAGCCTTGGCGCGAGTCGATGAGTCCGTCGTCGCGCAAGATCTCGAGTGCCCGCCTGATGGTGACGCGGCTCACCCCGAACTCGGTGGAGAGGTCGCTCTCACTGGCCAACACCTGGCCCGCACGCACCGAGGAGATACGGGCGCGCAGCTCGTTGGCGATCTCTTGGTACCGGATGGTGCGCATCCATCACCTCCTCGTGTGGCACTGGAACAGTTGCTGTGCGGGATCGTTGCTCTTGCTCACAACTTGTATTAGAGTTGTCTACACATAAGCGTACTCCGTACGAACTGTTTCGACCAGCGATTCGCACCGCTCACCCACACAGGAGACCATCATGGCCGTCACTGCAGGAACCCCCATCGAACTCGTCGAGGGCGTGTACGCCACGCTGGCCGCACGCTCGGCAGCGGGTCGTAGCCGGTTCGGTCGCCCGCTCACGCTCACCGAGAAGATCCTCCTCAACCATCTCGGCGACGCCGATGAGCCCATCGAGCGCGGTGGCACCTACAACGACTTCCACCCCGATCGCGTGGCCATGCAAGACGCCACGGCACAAATGGCCCTGCTGCAGTTCATGACCGCCGGCCTGCCCACCACGGCGGTGCCCTCCACCGTGCACTGCGACCACCTCATCTCGGCCAAGGTGGGCGCCAAGATCGACCTCGGCGTGGCCATCGACACCAACCGCGAGGTGTACGACTTCCTGCGTTCGGTGAGCGCCAAGTACGGCGTGGGCTTCTGGGGCCCGGGCAGCGGCATCATCCACCAGGTGGTGCTCGAGAACTACGCCTTCCCCGGCGGCATGATGATCGGTACCGACAGCCACACCCCCAACGCCGGCGGCCTCGGCATGGTGGCCATCGGCGTGGGCGGTGCCGATGCCGTCGACGTGATGACCGGGTTCCCGTTCAACGTGCGCTGGCCGAAGGTGATCGGCGTGAAGCTCACCGGCACCCTGTCGGGCTGGAGTTCGCCGAAGGACGTCATCCTCGAAGTGGCCCGAGTGCTCACCGTGGAAGGCGGCACCGGCGCCATCATCGAGTACCACGGCCCCGGCGCCGACAGCATCTCGGCCACCGGCAAGGCCACCATCTGCAACATGGGTGCCGAAATCGGCGCCACCTGCAGCGTGTTCCCGTACGACCACAACATGGCCCAGTACCTGAAGGCCACCGGCCGTGAAGCCATCGCCGACGCTGCCGACAAGGTGGCCACCGACCTGCGCCCCGACGATGGCGCGCTCTACGACCAGCTCGTCGAGATCGACCTCGACCAGTTGAAGCCGCTCATCAACGGCCCGCACTCACCCGACCGCGCCAACCGCGTCGGTGCCGCCGTGGGCGCCGAGGCCCGCGCCAACGACTGGCCGCTCGAGATCTCGTCGACGCTCATCGGTAGTTGCACCAACAGCTCGTACGAAGACATCACCCGCGCCGCGTCGATCGCCCGCCAGGCGGCCGCCCGCGGCTTGAAGGTGAAGACCGAACTGCTGGTCACCCCCGGCTCCGAGCAGACCCGCGCCACCATCGAGCGCGATGGCCTCATCGCCGACCTCGAGGCCATCGGCGCCACCGTGCTCGCCAACGCCTGCGGCCCGTGCATCGGCCAGTGGGACCGCCCGGCCAGCGCCAATGGTGTGCCCAACACCATCGTCAACTCATACAACCGCAACTTCCCCAAGCGCAACGACGGTTCTGCAAACACGCTGAGCTTCGTCACCTCCCCCGACACCGTGGTGGCGCTGGCACTCGCCGGCCGCCTCGACTTCGACCCCTCCACCGACACCATCACCGCGCCCGATGGCAGCGAAGTGGCGCTCGATGCGCCGGTGGGCGAAGTGCTTCCCGACCGCGGCTACGACCCCGGCCAGAACACCTTCACCCCTCCCCCGGCCGACGGCTCGGGCGTGGTGGTGGAAGTGTCGCCCACCAGCGATCGCTTGCAGTTGCTCGAGCCCTTCCCCGCCTGGGACGGCAACGACTACGTGGGCTTGCCGGTGCTGATGAAGGCCAAGGGCAAGTGCACCACCGACCACATCTCGGCTGCAGGCAAGTGGCTCACCTACCGCGGTCATCTCGAGAACATCTCGGGCAACCTGTTCATCGGCGCTGTGAATGCATACAACGACGCCGTCGGTGAAGGTGTCGACGTGCGCGATGGCAGCACCGACAGCTACCCCAACCTGGCCAAGAAGTACAGCGAGGCCGGTATCCGCTGGGTGGCCATCGGCGATCGCAACTACGGCGAAGGTTCATCGCGTGAGCACGCCGCCATGGAGCCCCGCTTCCGCGGCGGTGTGGTCATCATCACCCGCAGTTTCGCCCGTATCCACGAGACCAACCTGAAGAAGCAGGGCCTCGTTCCGCTCACGTTCGCCGACCCGGCCACCTACGACCTCATCGGCGCCGACGACCGCATCAACGTGCTCGACCTTCCCCCGAAGCCGGGCCAGAACGTGCGCTGCCAGATCGTGAAGCCCGATGGCACCACCATCGACTTCGAGGGCAAGCACACCTTCAGCGACGAGCAGGTCGAGTGGTTCAAGGCCGGTTCGGCCCTCAACGTGGTACGCCGCAAGGTTGCCGAAGGCAAAGCCTGAGCACCCGTCGATGAACATCGTCGACGCACTGCGCACCACCGGGGCCGTCCGCGGCTTCACCGACGCTCCGGTCGGCGACGCCGTCGTGGCGGCGATCCTCGACGATGCCCGCTTTGCGCCCAGTGGCGGCAACCAGCAACCGTGGCGCGTGGCGGTGGTGAAGGACACCGCTGTCCGACAGACGATGGCCGCGCTCATGCGCCCGGTGTGGGAGGAGTACGCAGGCGCGCAGGCGGCCGGCAAGCGCGCGTTCGCCTTCGGCCTGTCCACCGGTGATGCACCCGTCGCGGTACCGAACGCGCTCATCGACCACATCGACACCGTGCCCGTGGTGCTCGCCATCGCCGCCGACCTGCGCAAAGTCGCCATCATGGATGGCAACGTCGAGCACCGACCCGCGGTCGTCGGCGGCGCCAGCATCTACCCGTTCTGCTGGAGCATCCTGTTGGCAGCGCGAGCCCGCGGGC
>JBAXQV010000160.1:0-7359 GCA_037131575.1 Actinomycetota bacterium | reverse complement strand
AGACCACATTGGGTCGCCTGGTGGCCCGCCTGGCCGACCCGTCGCACGGGGTGGTGCGCGTGGGTGGGGTTCCGCTCACCGCTGTCGCCAACGACGATCTGCGCAGTCGTCTGGTGGTGGTTCCTCAGGAGCCATTCCTGTTCGAGGGAAGCATCGCCGCCAACTTGGGGTTTGCGCGCCCGGCACTGTCGCTGGCCGACATCGAACGAGCCGTGTACGCACTCGACCTGGGCGACTGGCTCGAGAGCCTGCCCGATGGCCTCGACACTGAAGTGGGCCAGCGCGGTTCGCAACTGTCGGCGGGTGAACGTCAACTGGTGGCGTTGGTGCGTGCATCGTTGGTCGACCCTGCGGTGCTGGTGCTCGACGAAGCCACATCGTCGGTCGACGCGCTCACCGAGGTGCGTCTCACGCGAGCACTCGAGAAGCTTTCGAAGGGGCGTACCACCATCGCGATTGCGCACCGCCTGTCGACCGCGGCGCGAGCCGACCGGGTGCTCGTGCTCGACCACGGGCGCCTGGTGCAAGATGGCACCCACAACGATCTGGTCGATGTCGAAGGGCCCTATGCCCGGATGTACACCGCCTGGGTGGCGGCCACCAGCGCCGAGTAGCTGTTCAGTCGGCGACGTCGACGAGCACCTTGATGGCACTCGACGGATCGTCGGCGAGCTGCTCGATGGCTACGGGCAGTTCGTCGAGCGTGACGGTGCGATCGTGGAGCGGGTCGACCTGTACGGCGCCATCGGCGATGAGGTCGATGGCCTGCGCGAACTCGTCGTGCAGATACCCCAACGAGGCCACGACCGTTACTTCCTTGCGCAACCATTCGCCGGGGGAGATGGTGGCGGTGCCGCTGGCCAGGCCCACCAGGTTCACGCGGCCGCCGCGACGGGTGAGGTCGACGGCCTGTTGCACGGTGGCCGGCACACCGGCGCATTCGAACACCAAGTCGACACCCGAGCGGCCGAAGCGGGCCACGGCTTCAGCGGGTTCGAGGGCTTCGGCAGCGCCGAGCGACAGAGCCAACGCTCGTCGATGAGGCGACGGCTCGATGGCCACGATGTGACTCGCACCGAGGGCCTTGGCGCATTGCAGCGTGAGCAGGCCGATGGGGCCGCACCCCTGCACCACCACCGTCTCGCCATCGAGAGGCAACGTGCGCAGTGCAGCGTGCAGCGCCACCGTGGCTGGCTCGACAATGGCTGCCTGATCGTCGGTGAGCGCCGCCGACACGCCCACGAGGCGAGTGGCGTCGAGCGCGATGCGCGGCGCGAAGCCACCGTGTTTGGGCGCCAACGGATCGCGCCCGATCATGCCGAGGAATGCCGTGACGCAATAGTGGGGTCGCCCGGCGGTGCACTCGGCGCAGCGCCCGCACGCTGGGGCGATGGCGGCCACCACACGGTCACCCTCGCCCACGTTGGTGACTCCGGCACCGACTGCGGCAACGGTGCCCACCCACTCGTGCCCGCAGATGGCGGGGTTATAGGGCGTGGAGCCGAGGAAGCCGTGCAGGTCGGTACCGCAGATACCGCACTTCGTGACGTGGACCACGGCGAGTCCGGGGCCCACTTCGGGTTCGGGCACTTCCACCAATTCGAACCGGCGTTGCCCGGTTACCAATCCTGCGCGCATCACGCCTCCGTAGCGTTGGTGTCGGGTTCGTCGGCGGGGGCCTTGGCCCAGGCGATACCGCGCCGCAACAGGGTGTACATCTCGTCGAGTTCCCACGACCCGCGTTCGATGGTGGGCCAGTAGCGGCCGTTGAACGGCGGTGCGACCATGTCGTAGTGGCTGCGGCAGTGGCCGAGGGTGAAATACAGCACGCAACCTGCGCCGAGCGGGCGTCGGTACATCACCAACCGAGGGTCATCGGTGTGCCATTCATTCTCGGCGAAACCCTTGCCCGAGTCGCCGGTCCAGCGGGTCTCGAGCAGTGGTTCGAGTTCGCCGTAGTACTCGCTGAGATACAACTCGTCGGTGGCGTCGAAGGGCTCGATACCGGCCACCAAGGGGTCGGTCTCCGCCCCTGGCGACACCGTGACGGTGTAGGGCTCGATGGGTGGATGCGAGATGAACTGGCTGCCCAGGGTGTCGACGAATGCGGGGAATGCCCGCGGCGTGGTGAACGGCCCCTTGCCCTGCTCGGGCGGCGGGTCGATGGCCGAGTTGGTGGCGTGGAGGGCGAAGAATCGCCCACCACGCTCGACCCAACTGCGGATGGCCTGTTGCGCGGCCTCACTGGGCCGCACATTGCAGGTGTACGAGATGAGCACATCGCACGCCTCGATGGTGGCGATGTCTTCGAAGTCGGACGCGACCGTGGTACGGATCTCGATGTGCTCGCTCAGCAACTGCAGCAATTGCAGGCGGGCATAGTCGAAGTCGTGCCACCAGCCACCACAGACCAGATGGGCGTTGATGCGCCGCGTCATAGCGGTAGCGCGGTACTCAGAACTTGATGCGCTTGGTGTAGCCGCCGTCGATGACCACGTTGGCGCCGGTGATGAGGCTGGCGGCAGGCGAGGCGAGGAAGGCGATGGTGTTGGCGATTTCGCGAGGCTCGCCGAGGCGCTTCAACGGCATCTTGGCCACCGTGGCGTCGTAGAAGGCGGCCATGTTGTTCTTGATGGTCTCCCAGTTGCCGCCTTCGAAGTACACGGGGCCGGGCGACACGATGTTGACGCGGATGCCCTTGCCGCCGAGCGACTGGGCGAGGTTGTTGGCGTAGGCGGTCATGGCGGCCTTCATGGGGCCGAAGCTGCCGGGGCCGGCGAACTCTTCCTGAGCGGCGATGGAGCTGAGGCACACGATGGAGCCACCACCGGCGGCCTCCATGGCGGGCACGATGGCCTCCTGGGCGCGCACGAGGCCGAGCACGTCGAGGTTGAGGTTGTTGATCCACTGCTGTTCGCCGCGGCCACTGGCGGCCGACATGTTGTGAACGAAGATGTCGCAGCCGCCGAGTTGCTCGACCGCCTGCGCCAGCCATGCCTTGTAGGCATCGCCGTCGGCAGCATCGATACCGGCGCCGTATGCCTTCACGCCGAGCGCGGCCAGTGCGGCCACCGACTCGGTGACATCGCCGCGGGCGCAGATGGCCACATCGCAACCCTCTTCGGCGAGCAGTTGTGCCGTGGCGAAGCCCAAGCCGCGCTTACCGCCGGTGATGATCGCCTTCTTGCCTTTGAGACCCAGATCCATGGTGGAACCCCCAACTCGTTGCTCGGGTACGTCGACCCGCCTGTGGGGCAGCATAGGGTGCGGCTATGTCGGTGGAACGAGTTGCAGTGATCACGGGTGGCGCCTCGGGTATCGGGCGTGGGTGTGCGGAACTGTTCGCCGCCCGAGGTTGCGGGGTGGTGGTGGTCGATGTGCCCACGGCCGATGTGTCGTGGCTACCTGCCGACGGTTCGATCATCAGCGTGGTCGGCGATGTGAGTAGCGACGACACCAATGCCGCCATGGTGCGGGTAGCGCTCGAGCATTTCGGTCGGCTCGATGTGGCGGTGTTGAACGCCGGTGTGGTGGGCGGCCCCGGTTTCGAAGAGGAAGGCGCGCTCGAACGGCTCGACCGAGTGCTGGCCGTGAACGTGCGTGGTGTGGCTGCCGGTATCCGCCACGCGGTACCGGCCATGCGCACCACCGGTTCGGCCCCGGCCATCGTGGCGACGGCGTCGACCTCGGGTTTCGGTGGCGACCCGCACAACTTCGCGTACAACGCATCGAAGGCTGCCGTGATGAACCTCGTACGCGCCGCAGCCATCGACTACGGCTGCGAAGGCATCCGTGTGAACGCCATCGCGCCGGGCCCGGTGGAGACCGGCATGACCACGCGGCTCAAGCAAGCCCCCGAGGTGTATCACGCCATGGAACGGCGCATCGCCTTGCAGCGGTGGGGGCAACCCTCGGAACTCGCCGAAGCGGTGTGGTTCCTGTCGTCGCCCGCGGCGAGTTTCATCACCGGCGCCGTGCTGCCCGTCGACGGTGGCCTCTCGGCACAGGCAGGGCACTGGAACCTGCCCGAACGCGTTACGGGCTGAGCCCCCATGGGTACGGCCCGGTGACCGACCGCACGGTGCACCGCAACCAGTCGGCCTCGATGGCGCCCACGTAGCCGGTGGCGGCCCAGGTGGCGGTGGCGCCAGGTTGCACGGTGTCGATGGCGACGTCGCTGGTGTCGACCGCGTCGCTGTGCTGCAAGAAGTTCACGGTCAGGACGTACTGATGCGCCTCGGTGTCGCGATTCACGATGGTGCCGCTGGCGTTGGCAACGTTGCCGTCGACGGCGCATGTACTCACCACCGCCGTGTTCGGGCCGGGGTCGACGAACCCCGACACTGACGAAAGCACCTTCACCGACAAGATGACGCCGAGCACCGACAGGCTCAGCCCCACCAGGCCAAGCACCATGGCGACGATGGCCTTGCGCTTACCGGGGGCCTTGTGGGCGCGTGTGCGGCGCAGCGCCACGGTTCCGGTGGCCAGTGCCGACAGCGCAGCCAACAAACCCACCACGAACACCACCGGTATCCACGCTGTGACCACACCGATGATGCCCAGTACCAAGGCGACCGTGGCGAGCGTGCCCGATAGCTCGGGTGGTGTGGCGATGCCGGGAATGGTGCCGGCCACGGGCATGGCCGTACCGAACGGGTCGACCGAACGGTGGCCGTTCACCGAGACATCGGCAGTCCACTGCTGGCCGTTGTAGAAGCGGTACTCGAATCGTCCGGTGGGGTCGGGATACCAGTTGGGGGTGGCGACCTGGGTGTTGGCGTCGGCGTTGTCGGGGGTGGGTTCGGTCACGACGACGGTGCTGCTCCGGCGTTGTCGCTAGCCACCGATTTCGCCCAGCGCTAGTCGCCCTTGCCGCTCGGGCTGCGCACCAGTTGCGGTACCCACACGATGCGCTTGGGTGCCTTGTAGGCGGCCAACTGGCCGCGTACATGCGCGATGACGTCGTCTTCGGTGGCGTCGGGCTGGCCGGGGGCCCGTGACGCCACCAAGGTGACGGCCTCGCCGAACCGCGCGTCGGGCACGCCCACCACCGTGCAATCGAGCACGCCCGGATGTGTTCGCGCGGCAACCTCCACTTCCTCGGGGTACACCTTCTCGCCACCGGTGTTGATGCACACCGAACCGCGGCCCAGCAGGTGCACGGTGCCGTCGGCGTCGATGGTGGCGTAGTCGCCGGGAACGGTGTAGCGCACACCGTCGATGGTGCGGAACGTGGCGGCCGTCTTCACCTCGTCGTGGTAGTAGCCCACCGGCATCGGGCCGCTCACCGCCAACATGCCCACCACACCCGAACCACGCTCGGCGGGCAGGCCGGTGGTGTCGTCGATGACCACGGCGTTGGGCGGCGCGCTGAACACCGCGGTGTCGGCCGGGGTGGCTCCGGGCAGGGTCATCGACACGGCGTACGGCCCTCCCTCGCTGGCACCGATCATGTCGATGATGGTCACCTGCGGTGCACGCCGCTGGAAGGCGACCTTGTGCTCGGCCGACAGTGTGGCGCCAGTGCTGACGATGCGCTGCAGGCTCGACAGGTCGTATGGCGTACCAGCCGCCTCGGCCGCCTGCAGCGCAGCCACCATCGGGCGGGCGAAGGCATCGCCCACGATCGACAACTGGGTCACACGGTTGGCGGCCACGAGTCGCCACAACTCGTCGGCATCGAAGCGCCGCCCGCCGAGTAGCACCACGGTGCCGCCCATCACGAAGGCACCGATGGCCAAGAACAGAGCGGTGCCGTGCATGAGCGGGGGAGCGCACAGGTTCACGGGGCTCTTTCCTGCCTGGTTCAACCCCAGCGCAACTGAACCCACTTCGGCTGCGGTTGTGGGCACCGGCAGGCCGGCCGACAGGTAGGCGCTGAAGCCGAGCGCACCGAACAGACCGTGGTGGCTCCACATCACGCCCTTGGGCATACCGGTAGTACCGCCGGTGTAGAGGAACAGCAGGTCGTCGCCCGAACGTTCGATGCGTTCGGCTGGCGCCGCTGAAGCGATGACGTCGTGGTACCACACGGCGCCGTCCACGAGGGGGGAGCCGTCGTCGACCTGGATGAGGGTGTGCAGGGTGGGCACACGCTCGAGTGCGCCGACCAAACGGTCGCCGAGCGAACCGTGGAACACCACCACCTCGGTATCGGAGTTGGTGAGGATGTAGGCCACTTCATCGGCGAGATAGCGGTAGTTCACGTTCACCGGGGTGGCGCGGAGTTTGAACGCGGCGTACACCGTCTCGAGATACTCGGGGCAGTTGTAGAGCAACTGTGCCACCTTGGCGTCGGCGCCGAGGCCGCGTTCACCGAGTGCGCCTGCCAGGCAGGCGGCGCGATGGTCGAGGTCGCGCCAGCGCATCTGCTGATCGCCCACCACCACGGCCACATGATCGGGTTGCGCGTCGGCCAACGCTTCCCACAATGTTGCCCAACTCTCCGACAGTGCTGACATCGCCCCTCCCATCAGGTTCGCTCCGGTGCTTCATCGCGCTCGCCGCCGAGCACAATTGCTGTCCGATCACAGTACGGGGCACCCTACGATGCTGTCGCTATGGAGATCGTGCTCATTCGCCACGGTGAACCCGAATGGGTGCGCGATGGCCTCAACGTCAGCAATCCACCGCTCACCGAGCGTGGTCACCATCAGGCTTCGGCCATGGCCGACTACCTGCGCGATGAGCACTTCGACGAGGTGTTCTGCTCGCCACTGCTGCGCGCTCGGCAAACTGCGGCACCGCTGTTCGAGGTGTTCGGTCGCCCCGAGCAGGTCGATCCGTGGCTCGAGGAGATCCGCGACCCCGACTGGCACGGCACGCCTCAGGAGCGGGCGCAGGCGGCGTATCAGGCGCAGCGCGACAGCACGTCGCACGAGCGGTGGGGCGGGCTCGAGGGTGGCGAACCGATCAGCGAATTCGTCGAGCGCATCAGGCTCGGCTGCATGCTGTTCCTCGAAGAACGCGGGATCACGCGTCTGCCCGGCGAACTGCCGATGTGGCACATCCCCGAACCCGATCGGAGCATCGCCTTCGTGGCGCATGCCGGCACCAACTCGGTCATCATCTGCACCTTGCTGGGCATCGCGCCCACCCCGTGGGAGTGGGACCGCTTCGTCATCGCTCATGCCTCGGTGAACCGATTGAGCACCATGGCCATGGCCGATGGCCACACCTTCAGCCTCACGGCGCTCAGCGACAACGAGTTCCTGGCGCGCGCCGACCGCACCCGTTGACCGGTCATCTCGTGTCCGATGCGTTGGGGCTCGGGGCGTAGGGTGCCTTCATGAGCACCACCAACATCGACCCCGACAAGCTCAAGCTGTACTCGTTCCAGCTGTTCACCAAGCTCGA
>JBAXQV010000159.1:0-7399 GCA_037131575.1 Actinomycetota bacterium | reverse complement strand
CACGATCAGCAACTCGACAAGCGTGAAGCCCTTGTCCCGTGTACGGCTCGACGTCGTTTCTTGGGTATTGGTCATTTGGTCCTCCAGACCTTTCTGGTTTACGTCAGGACCACTACGGTCCGCACGGTCACCTGCTCGTGCCAGGGGTTGATCATTTCTTGACACTTCGCTGCCTTCCCGGCTGGGCCTGCCGGGCGTGGCATGCTGAAGGGCCATGACGAATTCGTCACCCCCTCTGCGTCGCCGCGCCATTCCCAAACAGGCGCGCGCCACGGCCACGGTCGACAAGATCCTCGATGCCGGCGGCACCGCCTTGAGCGAACGTGGCCTCCAAGGGTTCAACACCAACCTCGTGGCCGAACTCGCCGGCGTGAACGTCGCCACCCTCTACCACTACTTCCCCGATAAGAACGCCGTGCTGCTGGCGCTGTTCGAACGCGACGATCTGCGCCGCGTCACCGCCATCAGCAAGGCCCTCGCCGAACTAGGTACCACGCCCGATCTACGCGCGTATCTCGCCGAACTTCTCAGCGCACTCGTGTCGTTCCGCCTCGACCATCCCGAGGCCATTCCGTTGCGCCGTGCCTGCCGCGCCGTACCCGAACTCATCGAGGCCGAGGAAGCATCGAACCGTCAGATGGCGTACCAAATCGCCGTGGCACTGCGCAATCGCTACCCCTCGCTCTCGGCCGCGCGTGCACGTGTGGCCGGAGAAGTGATCACCCGCATGTCAGCCACAGTGCTCGACTTCGCCGCCGAGCAACCGCGCACCGCCAAGTCGGCCCGCCGTGAACTGGAAGAGGTGCTGTACCAGTACCTCATGTCGTTCGAGCAGACGGCCGAGTGACCCCGGCGCTCCCCGCCGCTGCTCGCGCGTTCTTCGATCGCGCCTACGCCACCGACCTGGTCTTCGAGCCCGATTGCTGGAAGCTGTGCGGCGATGCGCACTGCTGCAGTTTCAGTCGGCACAAAGCCCGCTTCGAGATCATCCAGGCACCGCAGCAAGAACTGCCATTGCTTCCCGGAGAGTGGGCATATCTCGTCGAACGTGGTTGGAACGCCCAGTTCGGCGAACACACCGCCACCCAGCACCGCTACGAACTCGACGGGTACACCATCGAGTGGACATCGATGGTGAGCCAGCGCCCGATGTGCGCATGCGACCACGGAACTCGCACCGTGGTGTGCCGTCTGTACCCACTCCTGCCCACCTTCGCTTCGAACGGCAACATCACTGGCACTGCGCCACTGGGCATGTACGAGGAACTCGAGATCCTCGAGGGCCTGCCACGGGCGTGCCGTATCGACACGATTCCCCCTGACCAACACGAGCTGTTCCTCGACCTAGCCGGCGATATCGCGGCCGAGCCGGTGTGGCGGTTCGCGCTCATCGCCTACACCGCAGCCAAGCGGCACGTGTTCGATCGTCTGGCTGCTCGACGCGACCCAGCGGTGAGCGCGTTCAAGCAATTTGAGATGGCGCTGTTCCGCAAGCGATTGTTCGATCACGACGCGCTGCGCGCCGAACTGCAACAAGCCCTCATCGATGTGAGCAACGGCGACATCGCCGACCTGGCGGTGCGGGCCGAGCAGTTGCACGCCGCCGACCGCGCCTGCCTCAGTCGTTGAGGCTCGCCGCCTTGCAGCATCAGGCGGCAGCGATACGGCGAACCGCCAACCGGAACGACCCGTCCTGCTTGTCGAGTAGGTAGATCACCACCTGCACCACCTTCGCCGGGTCGAGCGGCGCAGCATCGGGCACGGGGGCGAGGAAACGACCGACAGCCTCGAAGGCGGCGAGGTCGAGCGGATATGCCTGCTCTGCGCCGGCAGTGGTGGTGAAGCGCTGGATGTACTGAGCGTCGTCGCCTGTACGGAGTTGCAGCAGGTAGGTCTTGCCATCGCCGGTGGCGTCGACGATGACCTTCGAGGCGTCGGCGAGCAGTGTGCCCAGGCCTGCATCCACTGGGCTGCGTGTGGACGTGAAGCCGCCGTTGTTGTCGAGCGACAGGTCGCCGGTGAACACCATCTGACCGGCCTGCCATATCGACGAACTGCTCGACACACCACCCATCACGGTGTCGTCGACATTCACCCAACCGGCGACCGAAGCGGCGTTGCCGAAGTCGAACAACGTACTCGCAGGCTGAGGCGCTTCAGTGGTGGGCGCCACGGTCGACGGTGCGACGGTGGTGATCGCAACGGTGGCCGGTGCGACGGTCGACGGTTCAGTTGTCATGGTCGCTCCCTCGTTCGCACCACAGGCAGTACCGAACACCACACAGACCAGCAGCGCAACGCATCTCATGAAGCCGATGTTCGCAGGTATCTCCTCAGCGCGCGAGACCGTGAGCCGAGTTGGTGTCAGACGGGCGCCACCACCCGCGGCAGGGGCGACACCATGGTGGGCTGATGGTCCCACAGGTCGGCAAGCAGGTCGCTGCGCAGTGCTGCACACGCCGGGTCGGCCCAACGGTTCACCTGTTGCAACGGGTCGTCGGCGAGGCAGTACAGCTCGCCCTCGGTGCCGTCGTGCGAGTACCCCGGCTGGTAGGTGGTGCACACCCATCCGTCGCGGGTGATGGTGCGCAGGTGCACATCCACACCGAACAGGTTGCTGTCCCATTCGGTGAGCACGCGTTCGAACCCACGGGCATCGGCATCGGCGTCGTTCACCGGCAGCGGCTTGCCCTCCATCCATTCGGGCACGGGTAGCCCGGCGATGGCGCAGAACGTGGGGGCGAGGTCGACCAGGCCCACCGGACGCGACACGTCGGCAGGTTGTGCACCCGACGACTTCGCCGGCCGCCAGATGAGGGGCAGGCGCATCAGCGCGTCCACGTGGTACGGGCCTTTGAACAACAGGCCGAAGTCGCCCTGCAACTCGCCGTGATCGGTGGTGAAGATCACGTCGACATCATCGGTCCAGCCCCGCGCTGCGATGGCAGCCAGCACACGGCCCAAGGCCTCGTCGATCAGTTCCACCTCCACCGCGTTGAGGGCGTTCACCTCGCGGATCTGATCGGGGGTGAGGGTGGCCGGCACCCAATCGTGCGGAGCCTCGTAGTTGCTCACCAGGCGGCCGTCGTACCAGGCGCGCCAGTGCCGTGGCTTGGCGTCGAGCACCGCTTCGCGCTGGCTCTGGTCGGCGCTGTATCCCTCGGGCAGCGGCACATCGCGCCAATCGATACGACCCACTTCCGACGCCGGCGGGTCCCACGGGTGGTGGGGGTCGGGGAAGCTCATCCAACAGAACCAGTCGTCATCGGCGGCGAGCGAATCGAGCCACGAGATGGTGCGATCGGCCACCCAGTCGGTGTGGTACCACTCGCGCGGAATGGGGTTCACCCATGCCTGCGGGGCGCCGGTGTCGCCGCCGCCGAGTGCATTCACCTCGAGCGCACCGTCGAGCACCGGATAGAACATCCCCAGTGCCTCTGGGTGCGTGGTGGTGATCCAGCGCGCGTAGTGCAACTGGCCGGCAGCGCCGTGTGTGGCGGCCTCGAAGTGTTCGAACCCGCGCACCGGGCCCACCGAGTTGTTGCGCGCCAAGTTGTTCTCGGCGAAACGACCGAACGGGTCGAGGAATGGCTCGAAGTGCGGTTTGCCGAACAGACCCGTGCGGTAGCCGGCCTCGTGCAGCACCTCGGCCACCGACGGTGCGGTGGTGGGCAGCGGCACGCCGTTCATCCACACGCCGTGGGTGCTGGGGTATTGGCCGGTGAGCATGGTGGAACGCGACGGCATGCACACCACGCTCTGCGGGTGCGCTCGCTCGAAGCGCACACCTTCTGCGGCAAGGCCGTCGATGACCGGTGTGCGCGACAACGTGCCGCCGTTACAGCCCAACGTGTCGTACCGCTGTTGGTCGGTGGTGATGAACAAGATCTTGCGGCCCATCAGTGTTCGCCCTTCTCGTCGTGCATGCCCGATTCCATCTGGCGCTTCAGTTCGTCGAGTGCCGCTGCTGTGCCGCCGCCGATGACCAGTGCCATGGTGCGCGGGTCGGCTTCGGTGGAATACACCACCATGCAGGTGCCGTCGTAGAGGTCGATCACATCGATCGTGCCGCGGTGATGTTTGAAGATCGGCACCGTGATGCGGTACTGGAACCGGCGGATCGTGTTGTCGCAGCAGATGATCTCTTCGGGCATCGACATGCCGGCAGCCATGGTGATGACACGGTTGGTGCCATCGACCGGGCTGGCCACGATGCCGGGGAACCATTCGCAGAGCCGTTCGGCAGCACCGGCGAGTTTCCACACCTGCGCAGCCGGGCGATCGATGCGCGTCTCGTAGCGAGTGGTGCCCAGCATCAGCGTGTCCGGTCGATGAACTCGATGATGATCGAAGCGAGCTCGGTGCCCTTGTCTTCCTGGAGGAAGTGGCCACCGCCCACCACGGTGGTGTGCGGCTGGCCGGCGGTGCCCGGGACGCGATCGATGAACGCGCGCTCGCCGCCCTTGGTGACCGGGTCGGAGTCGCTGAAGGCGCACAGGAACGGCTTGTCGAACTGCTCGAGTACCGCCCATGCAGCCAGGTTGGCGTCACGCTCGGGGTCGGCCAGTGTGGTGGGCACGAAGCTCGGGAAGATACGCGCTCCGGCCTTATAGGTGTCGTCGGGGAACGGTGCGTCGTAGGCAGCGATCACCTCGGGGGCGAGGTCGGTGGCCGAGCCACCATTCACGATCATGCCGATGGGGAACACCGGCGATTCCTGCGAGAACTTCTGCCAGTTCAAGAACGCCTCACTGGGCGTGGCATCACCGGTGGGCAGGCCGGTGTTGCCGATGACCACTCGGTCGAACCGCTCGGGTGCCGCGGCCACGAGGCGCAACCCCACGAGGCCGCCCCAGTCTTGGCCGAAGAATGTGGCCTGCTGCAGGTCGAGGTGGTCGAACATCAGCTCACTCATCCAGGCAACGTGGCGGGCGTAGCTGTAATCGGTCATCTCACTCGGCTTGTCGGAGCGACCGAAGCCGACGAGATCGGGGGCGATGACGCGATGCCCTGCCGCCACGAGCGCAGGAATCATGTGGCGGTAGAGGAAGCACCACGACGGCTCACCGTGCATGAGCAGCACCGGCGCGGCATCACGCGGGCCCTCGTCGAGGTAGTGCACGCGCAGGGTGCCAGCGCTGCTGTCGCCGGCGATGGCGGCGATGTCGACGTAGTGCGGTTCGAACGGAAAGTCGGGGAGATCGGCGAATCGTTCATCGGGGGTGCGCAGCACGAGCATGGCGGCCACCGTAGCATTTGGCAGAATACGTGCCGATAGTTGACCGGTCGTATCGAACCCTTGGAGACATCCGATGAGCTCACCCAGCGCACCCACCCGGCGAGTAGCCCTCATTGCCGACGCGGGCTTCTATGTGGGGCCGGCTCTGGCCCGCGTACTCGCCGCACGTGGGCACGATCTCGTGCTCGGCGAAGCATCGCCCGAGCTGGTGGCCGAACTCGAAGCCACCGGCACCGCCGTCGAGGTGGTCACCGGGGTACGCAACCTGGCCGACCCGGCATCGGCGCAACGGCTGGTCGATGCCGGCATTGCCCGGTTCGGCGCCATTCACGCCGCGGCGGCGTTCAGCGGGCAGATCATCACCGGCCGATTCCTCGACAGCACTGCCGAACAACTGGGTCGGCTGTACGAGGGGTGCATGCTCTCGCCGTTCCACTTCCTCCAAGCGGCGGTGCGGCCGATGGTGGCGCAGGGCGACGGGCAAGTGTTGATGATCACCAGCGCAGCCGGTGGCCGCCCCACCAAAGGTGCCGCGCTCTATTCGGCAATGCGCGCCGGGGCCACGATGATGGCGAAGAATGTGGCCGAAGAGGTGGCCGCGGCGAATGTGCAGGTGAACGCGGTGGGCACCAACTTCATGGATTTCCCGGGCTTCCTGAAGGCGAGTGGCGCCACCGACCCCGAAGTGCGGGCGAAGATCGAGGCACAGGTGCCCCAGCGTCGCCTCGGCACCATGGACGAATTCGCTGCCTTCTGTGCGGTGTTCCTCGACGGCACCAGCAGGTTCACCACCGGCCAATGGGTCGGCTACGCAGGCGGCTGGGTGTAACCAGCCCCGCTGCTCGGGGCCGGCTCGTTCAAGCCGTCCCGTTCAACTCGGCCCGTTCAGGCCTTGGCGCGGGTGCGGCGCAGGAGCGGGTCGCCCCAACGCAATGTGGTGTCGGCCACCCGCATCACTCGGCCGGCTGCACCGGGTGTGGTGGAGTCGATGAGGTTGCCCATCACGGCCAGGGTGATGTCGGCCGTGGTTTGCGTACCTACCGCCACGCGCAGGCCCGGCTTCAGCAACCATGGGTGACCGATGATGAAGCTGAATCGACGGCCCGTGCGCAGGAACGCATCGAAGCGTTCGCCCACCAGGCGGTCGTAGTTGGCCGGTGCGTTGGCCGGATCGGCGAGCAGTTGCTCCACCGCCAAGGTGCCGCTCTCGAGTGCGTAGTCGATGCCTTCGCCGTTCATCGGGTTCACGAAGCCGGCGGCGTCACCCACCGCTACCCAACCCGGGCCGTGGCGACGAGTGCTGCTCATCGGCAGGCGCCACGCGCGGGGCTTGTCGATGTAGTCGCCGAGCGACCACGGGCCGCGCACGATGGCCGCGTACTGATCGAGCAACCGGTTCAAGTTGAGCTTCTTGAACCCCTTCATGGTGCTGAGCGCACCCACGCCGATGTTCACCGTGCCATCACCGGCCGGGAACATCCAGCCGTAGCCGGGTACCGGTGTGCCGTGTTCGTCGCGCAGGCTGAGGCACGCCTCGAGGTGCCGCTCGGCATGGCGCGGTGTGGGCGCGTAGGCACGGATGGCCAGCCCGAAGGGTTCATCGGGGTCACGTTCGGCACCGAGCATCTTCGCGGCGGCACCTTGCGCCCCCGCGGCGAGCACCGTGAGCGGGGCCAGTACGCGCTCACCGCTCGTCTCAGCACCGATCACGCGAGCGCCGTCGAGCACCGGTAGCGCTTCGCTCTCGAACCGCACCTCCACACCAGCGGCGAGCGCTGTGTCGATGAGGTGCGTGTCGAAGCGATGCCGCGGCCACACCGCGCCGTGCCCGGGGAAGCGGGTCGACTGCGGCCACGCCAGCTCGCGGGTCTTCTTCCCAGCAATCATGCGTAAGCCGTCGATTCGGTGTGCTGGCGAGAGGTCGATCTGTAGCGCTTCGAGCGCCGCCACGGCCCGCGGCGTGAGGCCATCGCCGCACACCTTGTCGCGCCCGTGCTGCCCCTTTTCGAACAGCGTGACGCTGAGCCCGGCACGCGCCGCCGTGATGGCCGCAGCCGCCCCGCCGGGGCCGCCGCCGATGATCACCAGGTCGCGTTGTTGCACAGCGCACAGCCTGCCAGCACCGCAGCCTCATCGCCCACCTCGGCCCCCATCACCCTC
>JBAXQV010000158.1:0-7410 GCA_037131575.1 Actinomycetota bacterium | reverse complement strand
TTCTCTTCCTCATCGCAACTCCGCATCTCCGCTCATTCGGGCAGCACCGCAACGGCGAGCCTCACACCAAGCAAGAGCTTACATCGCGCCTCTTGGCGCAACCCGAGCCATCCGCTCAGCTTTTGAAGAGGAACTCCTCGTCCTCGCTGCTGAACAGCAGCGCCAACTCGTCGGCGAGCACCGACTGGCGGGCCAACGACGGATCGTCGCCCACCAGGTCGAACGCGGCGGCTCGCGCGTGGCCTACCAACTCGCGGTCGCGCCGCAGCGAGGCCAACCGCAGATCGCTGCGACCCTTCTGCGCCGTACTCATGATGGTGCCTTCGCCACGTAGCTCGAGGTCGACTTCGGCCAGTTCGAACCCGTCGGTGGTGGCCACCAACGCCTCGACGCGCGGGTTGCCCTCGGCCCCGCCTTCGGCGGGCGGTTGGGTGACCAGCCAGCACCGCGACGCGTGCACACCGCGCCCCACTCGGCCGCGCAACTGGTGCAATTGGGCGATGCCGAACCGGTCGGCGTCGAGGATGACCATGATGGTGGCGTTGGGTACGTCGACCCCCACCTCGATGACGGTGGTGGCCACGAGCACGTCGAGTTCGTGCCGACGGAACCGGTCCATCACCGACTCCTTCTCCACCGCAGGCATGCGGCCGTGCAACAACGCAATGCGCAGGCCGTACAGTTCGCCGCCCTGCAGTTGCTCGAACGTCTCCTCTGCGCTGGCGAGCTCGAGCTTTTCGCTCTCGCCGATGAGCGGGCACACCACGTAGGCCTGGCGGCCGGCCTCCACCTCGGCGCGCACGTCGGCCCACACACTGGCTTCGTCGAGCGGACCGTTCGCCCACTTCGTGGTGATGGGCGTGCGCCCCGGCGGCAACTCGTCGAGCACGCTCACATCGAGGTCGCCGTACACCGTCATCGCCGCCGTGCGCGGAATGGGCGTGGCCGTCATCACCAGCACATCGGGCACCGACCCACCCACCGCCTTGTCGCGCAGCGCGGCACGCTGCTCGACCCCGAATCGATGTTGCTCGTCGACCACCACGAGACCAAGGCTGCGGAACGCCACCTTGTCCTGAATGAGCGCATGGGTGCCGATGGCGATGTCGACCGACCCGTCGGCGATGCCACCGAGCACCTCGCGCCGGTCGGCGCCGGTGATGCGGTTGGTGAGCAGTTCCACCCGCAGCGGCCGGTCGCCGAACAGGTTGCCGGGGTCGGGCACGGTGACCCCGTCGAGCAGACGACGCACCCCGGCAGCGTGCTGCTCGGCCAGCACCTCGGTGGGTGCCATCAGCGCGGCCTGGTGGCCTCCCTGCACGGCAACGAGCATGGCGCTGACCGCTACAAGCGTCTTACCCGCACCCACGTCGCCCTGCAGCAGTCGGTGCATCGGCGACGGCTTGGCAAGGTCGCGCTCGATCTCGACGATCACCCGCTCCTGGGCACCGGTGAGCGAGTACGGCAACGCACTGCGTAGTCGGCCGACCAGTTCGCCCTCCACGGTGTGCACGATGCCCTTCGCCTCATGTTCGAGCGCCCGCTTCCGTGCCACCAGCACGGTCTGCACGCGCAGCAGTTCGTCGAACGCCAGTCGACGCCGAGCCCTGGCCTGGTCGGCCATCGACTCGGGCAGATGGATGAGCCGCAGCGCGTCGGTACGGTCGAGCAGGCCGAGCTCGCGTCGCACCTCCCACGGCACCGGGTCGGCGATACCGCGCGCCGAACACCGCTCGAGCGCGTTCTCCACGAACCCGGCGATCTCCCACGTGTTCAGAGAGATCTTCTCGCTCTGCGGATAGATGGGCACGATGCGACCGGTGCGATCGCCGATGAGGTCGACCACCGGATTGGTCATCTGCAACCCACCGCGGAACACCTCGGGCTTGCCGAACAGCGAGATGTTCAGTCCTTCGGCCAATTGCCGCTCGCGCCACGGTTGGTTGAAGAACGACACCGTCATGCGGCCGCTGCCATCGCCCACCACCGCGTTCACCATGGTCTTGCGACTCTTGGTGACCCGCTTGGTGACACTGCGCACCGTGGCCAACACCAACGCCTCGCGGCCCACCTCGAGATCGCTGATGCGCGCCTCGTTCGAACGATCGACCCACCGCCGCGGGTAGAAGGTGAGCAGGTCGAGCACACTGCGGATGCCGAACTGTTCGAGCGCAGCGAGCTTGCGTTCGCCGACACCCCGCAACCGGCCCACCGAGATGGAGTCGAGGTCGCGCAGCGAGAGCGGCCCAGCCGCGCTGTCGCTCATTCGACCCCGAACAGATACGGGTAGAGCGGTTGCCCGCCGCGATGCACCTCCACTTGCACACCGGGCCGGTTGTGGCCGAGCCAGGCCATGAGCGCATCGGTGTGAGCGGGCGAGGCGTCGGCACCAGTGACGATGGTGACGATCTCGCGGCCAGCTTCGACCAATTGGTCGAGCAACGCGGTGGCGGCACCCTCGAGCGAACCGCTGACGGCCACGATGCCGTCGCCGCGCACGATACCGATCCAGTCGCCGGTGGTGATAGGGCCGGCGGGGCTCGCCGAATCGCGAACGGCCTGGGTGATCTCGCCCGCCGCCACAGCCTCGGCGGCCTCGGCCATTTCGGCCTGGTTGGCAACTGCATCGGCCTCGGGGTCGTACACCACGAGCGCGGCCAAGGCTTCGGGCATCGAGCGCGTGGGCACCACCGCCACTCGCTTGGTGGTGAGCGCATCGAGTTGCTCGGCCACCGCGATGATGTTCTTGTTGTTGGGCAGCACCACCACCTGGTGTGCGTTGACAGCCTCGACCGCAGCGAGCAGTTCGGCAGTGGAGGGGTTCAGCGTTTGCCCACCGGTGACAACACCCTGCACGCCGAGTTGGCCGAACAGCTCGACCAACCCGTCGCCACTGGCCACGGCCACGATGGCACAGGTGACCGCCGGTAGCACGGTGGCAGCGGGTGCAGCCGAGCGTGCGGTGCCGCCCAATTGCGCCTCACGGGCCGCGTGCTCGTCGGCCACTTCTTCGAACAGGTCGGTGACACGGATCTGGCGGGGGCGACCACCGAGATCGAGCGCCACCTCGATTGCTGCGCCGATTGTGTTGGTGTGCACGTGGCAGTTCCAGAGCCCGTCGCCGCCCACCACCACGATGGAGTCGCCGATGGCACCCCACCCCTGCTTGAACGAGTCGATCGACGCATCGGGCAGGTCGAGGAAGTACATCACCTCGTAGCGCAGCTCCGAAACGTCGACCCCCTCAACCGAACTGCGGTGGGCCACCGCTTCGAGCTGGCTGACAGTGGGGCCAGCCGACGTATCGGGTTCGGGCAGCGATTCGCCATCGACCACGTGGAGTGCAGCGTCGAGCAGCAGCAGAAAGCCCGCGCCGCCCGCATCGACCACTCCGGCATCGCGCAACACCGGGAGCTGATCGGGGGTGCGCGCGAGCGCGGCGCGGCCCGCGGCCCGCCCGGCCCGGAGCACCGCCACCAACGATCCGCCCTCGGCGGCCGCCGTGGACGCACCTTCGGCAGCTTCACGGGCAACAGTGAGAATGGTGCCCTCCACCGGCTTCAACACCGCCTGGTAGGCGGCAGCGCTCGCTGCCTTCAGTGCATCGGCCACCGTGCTAGCAGCGCCAGCTGCCCCACCCGACGAGGCGGCCTGCTTCATCGACCCCACGAACCCACGCAGGATCTGGCTGAGGATGACACCGCTGTTGCCGCGGGCCCCCATGAGCGAACCGTGGCTGATGGCATCGCAGGTGGGCCCGAGTTCGCTGGGGGCCTGGTTCAGTTCGGCCACCACTGCATCGAGGGTGCGCGCCATGTTGGTACCCGTATCGCCATCGGGCACGGGGTACACGTTCAGCCGGTTGATGCCCTCGGCATGAGCGTTCACCGCATCGCGGAAGGTGATGACCGTGGAACGCAGCGCGTCGGCAGAAAGCAGTTCGAGCGTGGGCACGGCATCACTGTAGGGACTGGCGCATCGGGGAATAGGGGCATCGGCAGAAACGATCAAGTTGCCCACCCCTTTGCTTAGGGAAGATGGCCGACTCGCTGATATCGTTTCAACGCTCTCCGGCAGGTCGGCGCACACGCGGCGACTCGAACGAGGGTTTCATCGCAGGAAAGAAGGCGAGTCATGGCATCAGTATGTGAAGTGTGCGGCAAGGGCCCCTCGTGGGGTATGTCGGTTTCGCACTCGCATCGTCGCACCAAGCGGCGTTGGAACCCGAACATCCAGCGTGTACGCACCCTGGTGGGCGGCACCCCGAAGCGCATGTACGTGTGCACCGGGTGCATCAAGAGCGGCAAGATCGTCAAGGCCGGCTGAACCAGCCATGCAAGGCGTGATCCAGTCGTACGACCCGTCATCGGGAGTCGGCGTGGTGATGCGCGACACCGATTTGGGCGAGTTCGATCTCGCCGACACCGCACTCGACGGGTCGATCTTCCGCATGCTCCGCCAGGGGCAGCGGGTGGTGTTCGATCTCGACGACGATGGCCGGGCCACACGCCTGCGCCTCGGCAGCGAAGTAGATATGGGAACGCCCGGCCAACACTGAGCCGGGCGTTGTCGTATCACCCCTCCTCATCCTCCCCCACCACTGCGGCGCGATGTGGCGTCGTATCCAAGGAGACCTCCCCCATGAGTGCCACCACGATGAACACCCGGCTCCAAGAATGGGTCGATGGGTGGGTCGCTGTGCTGCAACCAGACGATGTGTACTGGTGCGACGGCAGCGCCGAGGAATACGACCGCCTGTGCCAGGTGCTCGTCGACTCGGGCACCTTCACCAAGCTCGATGAGGCCAAGCGCCCCAACAGCTACTGGGCTCACAGCGACCCGGGCGATGTGGCCCGTGTGGAAGACCGCACGTTCATCTGCTCGGCCGACCCCGCCGATGCCGGCCCCAACAACAACTGGCGCGACCCGGCCGATATGCGCGCCGAGATGATGCGCCTCTACGCCGGCGCCATGCGTGGCCGCACCATGTACGTGGTGCCGTTCAGCATGGGCCCGCTCGGCTCGCCCATCGCCCACATCGGCGTGCAGCTCACCGACTCGGCGTATGTGGCCGTGAACATGCGCATCATGACCCGTATGGGCCAGGGCGCACTCGACGTGCTCGGTGATGCTCAATGGGTGCCGTGCGTGCACTCGGTGGGCGCCCCGCTTGCCGCCGGCGGAGCCGATGTGGCGTGGCCGTGCAACCCCGACAACAAGTACATCGTGCACTTCCCCGAGACCCGCGAGATCATGAGCTTCGGCTCGGGCTACGGCGGCAACGCCCTGCTCGGCAAGAAGTGCTTCGCGCTGCGCATCGCGTCGGTCATGGCTCGCGACGACGGCTGGCTGGCCGAGCACATGCTCATCTTGAAGCTCACCAACCCGTCGGGCGAGGTGCAGTACATCGCCGCCGCCTTCCCGTCGGCGTGTGGCAAGACGAACCTCGCCATGCTGGTGCCCACCATTGCGGGCTGGAAGGCCGAAACCATCGGCGACGACATCTGCTGGATGAAGTTCGGCCCCGATGGGCGCCTCTACGCCATCAACCCCGAGGCCGGCTTCTTCGGTGTGGCCCCCGGTACGGGCTACGACACCAACGCCAATGCCATGGAAACCCTGTGGGGCAACTCGATCTTCACCAACACCGCGCTCACCAGCGATGGCGATGTGTGGTGGGAGGGCATGAGCGACGATGCACCGGCCCGTGCCACCGACTGGCGTGGCAATGCCTGGACCCCCGAGGTCGACACCCCAGCCGCTCACCCCAACGCTCGTTTCACCGCACCTGCAGCGCAGTGCCCGTCGGTGGCCCCCGAGTGGCAAGACCCGGCTGGTGTGCCCATTTCGGCCATCCTGTTCGGCGGTCGTCGGCGTACCACGGTGCCCCTGGTCACCCAGGCCACCTCGTGGGAGCACGGCGTGTTCCTCGGCTCCATCATGGCCAGCGAAACCACCGCTGCCCAGCAGGGCGCCGTGGGCAACCTGCGCTTCGACCCCATGGCCATGCTGCCGTTCTGCGGTTACAACATGGCCGACTACTTCGCACACTGGCTGGCCGTGGGCAAGCACAGCAGCGAGGCTGCTCTGCCGAAGATCTTCTTCGTCAACTGGTTCCGCCGCGACGACAACGGCCGCTTCCTGTGGCCCGGCTACGGCGAGAACAGCCGCGTGCTGAAGTGGGTGTTCGAGCGTGTTGCCGGCCTCACCGAGGCAGTCGACACGCCCATCGGCATGTTGCCGGCGCCGGGTTCGCTCGACACCACCGGCCTCGGCGTGGCCAACGACGACCTCGACGAGTTGCTGTCGGTCGATGTCGACGGGTGGAAGGCCGCCATTCCGCAGATCCGGGCTCACTACGCCCAGTTCGGCGACCACCTCCCCGACCGCCTCGCCGCGGCGCTCGACGAACTCGACGCCAAACTCGCCAACGCCTGAGCCGCCCACTTCGGTCGAAGCTCAACCCGGAGTGCGGTAGCGCTCCAGGTTGAGGTTCTTTCCGTCGAAGCTCACGACGTACAACTGGTGGTTCACAACTATTTGAACGCTGTGCCATTCGCTCCTTGAGCGAGGCTGCAGGCTGTACAGCGACACCTTGTCAGGGGCCTCGAGCACACCTACAACGGTCTGCCGCGCACCGTCGACACAACCCGGTCTTGCGCAGGTTTCGAACGTCCCCAGGAGTTCGCCGGCCGGCTGAGCCGCGAAGCCGACGAACGAACCCTCCTGAAAGTTCACGCCGAACGCGTCGAACGTCCAAGACGAGGTGCCCAGTCGCACCCTGGTCCGCATTGAAGAATTGTTGTTGCCGAACTCATCCAGACCGCCCAAGACACGACCCGTTGGGTTCTCGAGCGGCCAGTAGTCGAACTCCGCTCGGTTGGCTTCTGCGCCCGGCAGCGCGGACAGCGGCATCGTGGCTCCCGAGGGTTGCCCATCGTTGTCCAGATACGGAATGATCTTTCGACCGTCGGCTTCTGAGATACGGATGCCTGTCGTGTCGAAGTAACCCTGCGGATCGCCGCACCACGACATCTCGGTACATCCCCAATCGGTTGGCCAACTCCCCAACATGGTGCCGGCCTTCGAGCCGCGGGTGGCGTAGGCCTCGAGTACGTACACGACCGAATTCAATTCACTCCGCGCCGCATACAGAACGTCGTCGGGCCCGAGCGCGATACCTGCTACCCAACCATTGGACCCAGGCACGGTCATCGACCAACGCACCGAACCGTCAAATGCATACGCCGTTGCCTGGTAGGCCGCGGGACTGTTACTCACACAACACGGTGATGCTTGCAGCACCACCAACCCAGACGCATCGAACTGATACACGGGCGGAGTGAGGTCGCCTCCGGTGACCGTCTCGCCGGCTCCCACCACATGCGAGTCGACCAAGGTGAGCGCCGG
>JBAXQV010000157.1:0-7438 GCA_037131575.1 Actinomycetota bacterium | reverse complement strand
GGTGAGGCCTACGAACAGCTCGCCGGGCGGCCCGCCGCGGTGGAGTTGCGCTACGAACCCGACTGGCGCCGGCGAGGGTTGGCCGAGGCATTGGCCGTGGCTCGTGTCGACGATGTGCGCCGCGGTGTGTCGACCGTGGGGCCGCATCGCGACGATGTGGATCTGTTACTCAACGGAATGCCGGCTCGCACCCATGCCTCACAGGGTGAGCAGCGCACGCTGGCGCTCGCCTTGCGGCTCGCCGCCCATCGCCTGGTCGCCGAGCGCACGGGAAGCGCACCAGTGCTGGTGCTCGACGATGTGCTCAGCGAACTCGACGACGAGCGAGCCACCGCGCTGTTGCGTCACCTTCCCGCCGGGCAGGTGGTGCTCACCACGGCGTCGGCCCTGCCGACAGCGGCCCGACCCGATGCGACGGTGCACATCGTGGCAGGCACCGCGCCGCCGGCTGGGCACATCGACCCTGCGGTTGACGGCAAGTAAGTTCACGTCACATGAGCCGCGATCCGGTGCCGTTGAGCGACAGTGTGACAGGCGTGGTGAAGTCGTTGCGCGGGCCAGGCGGAAAGGCCGTGTCGCCGTCGGCGGTGAACTCGATGGGCGGGTTGTTCGGCCGCTGGGACGAGATGGTGGGCAGCGCCGTTGCGGCCCATGTGCAACCGGTGAAACTCGACGGGAACCGCTTGGTGGTGGAGGTCGACGACCCCGCGTGGGCCACCCAACTTCGCTTTCTCGAAGCCGATCTCCGCACCCGTTTGGAGGCCACTGTGGGCGCTGTGATCGAGTCGTTCGACATACGCGTCAAAAGACGGTGAATCCCCTGCGTAACGGCCGAGAATCCGCCTCTCCGTGACACCCCTCCGGTAGGATGTGAACTACGTCGCGACGACGGTTGGCGCCCGTATCGGGGTCACTCAGCCAGCCCAGGTGTCGCCAACGAACATGCTGGTCACGGCCAGTTTTCCCGCCGACTCATCGAGGTACGCGTGTCCTCAGACACCAATAAGCCAACTGCCGACTACGGCGCCAAAGACATCCAGGTTCTCGAGGGCCTCGATCCGGTCCGCAAGCGCCCCGGTATGTACATCGGATCCACCGGTTTGGCGGGTCTCCATCACCTCATCTGGGAAGTCGTCGACAACTCCGTCGACGAGGCCATGGCGGGGTTCTGCACCCGTATCGGGGTCACCCTGCTGGCCGACGGTGGGTGCCGTGTCGACGACAACGGCCGCGGTATTCCGGTCGACCCGTATCCGTCGGGCCCCCACAAGGGAAAGAGCGCTGCCGAGGTGGTGCTCACCGTGCTTCACGCCGGCGGCAAGTTCGGTGGCGAGGGCTACAAGGTGTCGGGCGGCCTCCACGGTGTGGGCGTGAGCGTGGTGAATGCGCTCAGCGAGAAGCTGCTCCTCGAGGTCGATCGCAATGGCGACCACTACGAGCAGGTGTACGCGAAGGGCGGCAAACCGCAAGGCAAAATCGCCGTCACGGGGCAGACCCCGGCTCGTGGCCGCACCACCGGCACCTCGGTGTCGTTCTGGCCCGATGCCGGCATCTTCGTGGCCGAGGGCACCGAGTTCGTGGCGCGCACAGTGCTCGAGCGGTTGCAAACCATGGCCTTCCTCAACAAGGGCCTCGAGATCGCGTTCAAAGACGAACGCGCCGGGCGAGAACAGGAAGTCACCTACCTGTACAAGGGCGGCATCGTCGACTTCGTGAAGCACCTCAACGCGTCGAAAGAGGCACTGTTCACCAAGGTGGCTCATTACGAAGACGAAGACACCGAAGGCGGCCAGACCCTCGACATCGCGATGCAGTGGAACACCGGGTACCACGAAGGGATTCACGGCTACGCCAACGGCATCAGCACCATCGAAGGCGGTATGCACGTCGAGGGGTTCAAGACCGCCCTCACCAGCGTGGTCAACAAGTATGCCCGCGCCAAGAACCTGCTGAAGGAGAAAGAAGACAACCTCCTCGGCGAAGACATCCGCGAAGGCATCACGGCCATCGTGGCGGTGAAGTTGCGCGAGCCGCAATTCGAAGGCCAAACCAAGGCCAAGCTCGGCAACGTGCCGATGCGCTCGTTCGTGCAGAAGGCCACCAACGAGCGGTTGGCCGAGTGGCTGGAAGAGAACCCCACCGAAGCCAACCGCATCGTGAAGAAGGCGCAGGCCGCCGCACAGGCGCGTGTGGCCGCCAAGAACGCCCGCAACGCCATCCGCCGTAAGACGGCGCTCAGCGGTGCCGGTATGCCCGACAAGTTGAAGGACTGCACCAGTGGCAACCCGGCCGAGAGCGAACTGTTCATCGTGGAAGGCGACTCGGCCGGTGGTACAGCCCTCGATGCGCGCGATCCGCGCACGCAGGCCATCCTCCCCATCCGCGGCAAGATCCTCAACGTCGAACGAGCCCGTATCGACAAGATGCTGAAGAACAACGAGGTGCAGAACCTCGTCACCGCCATCGGCGGCGGTATCGGCGAAGAGTTCGACGGTGCCAAGGCCCGCTACCACAAGGTCATCGTGCTCGCCGACGCCGATGTCGACGGCAGCCACATCCGCACCCTGTTGCTCACGTTCTTCTACCGCCAGATGCGCCCCATGGTCGATGCCGGTTTCGTGTACATCGCCCAACCACCGCTGTACTCCACCGAGGTCGGCAAGGAGAAGGTGTACCTGAAAGACGATGTGGCCAAGAACCGGTTCCTCGAAGAGCGCCCGAACCACAAGAAGGAGTTCCAACGCTTGAAGGGCCTCGGCGAAATGGACTGGGAAGAACTGCGCAGCACCACCATGGAAGCCGGTTCACGCACCCTGCTGCAGATAACGGTTGAAGAAGCGGCACTGGCCGACGAAATCATGAGCGTGCTGATGGGCGACGACGTCGATCTCCGGAAGCAGTTCATCACCACCAATGCCCGCGACGTGAGGAACCTCGACTTCTGATGAGCGACAACAACGACACCCCGCCGCCGCCGGCCGACGACGCCGCGAACAACGAACCCGAACAGTTGGCAGTGCAGCCCATCGCGCTGCAAGACGAGATGGAGCGCAGCTTCCTCGACTACGCCATGTCAGTCATCATGTCGCGCGCTCTGCCCGATGTGCGCGACGGCCTCAAGCCGGTGCACCGGCGCATCATCTGGGACATGGAGGAGCAGGGCTTCCGGCCCGACCGCCCCTTCGTGAAATCGGCGCGCGTCACGGGCGACACGATGGCCAAGTACCACCCCCACGGCGACTCGGCCATCTACGACGCCCTGGTACGTATGGCTCAGCCGTTCTCGTTGCGCCACCCGCTCATCGACTTCCACGGCAACTACGGCTCCCCCGACTTCGGGCCTGCTGCCTCGCGCTACACCGAGTGCCGCCTGCACCCCTTGGCCATGCAGTTGTTGGCCGATATCGACGAGAACACCGTCGACATGATTCCCACCTACGACGGCAGCCGCGAACAGCCGGTAGTGCTGCCGGCCCGTTTCCCCAACCTGCTCGTCAACGGTAGCCAGGGCATCGCAGTGGGTATGGCCACCAACATTCCGCCGCACAACCTCGGCGAGGTCATCGACGCCACCATTCACCTCATCGACAACCCGGGCGCAACCCCCGACGACTTGATGCAGTTCGTGAAGGGCCCCGACTTCCCCACGGGCGGCACCATCCTCGGACGCGCCGGCATTATCGACGCCTATCGCACCGGGCGCGGCAGCATCAAGATGCGTGCCAAGGCCACCATCGAAGAGACCAAGCGTGGCGGCTTCCAGATCGTCGTCACCGAACTGCCCTACCAGACCAGTTGCTCGGCCATCGCCGGGCGCATCCAAGAGCTCGTCGACTCGGGCGAACTCGACGGCATCAGCGATGTGAACGATGGGTCGTCGGGTGGCAAGACCAACCTCATCATCACGCTCAAGCGCGATGCCAACGCCAACGTGGTGTTGAACAACCTCTACAAGCTCACCCAACTGCAAACCAGTTTCGGAGTGAACATGGTGGCGTTGGTCGACGATGTGCCGCGCACGCTGAACCTCACCACCGCACTCGAGGGGTACATCCGCCACCAGGTGGAAGTCATCACCCGCCGCACCGAGTTCCGCCTCGACAAGGCTCGTAAGCGCGCCCACCTGCTCGAAGGCCGGTTGAAGGCACTCAACGTCATCGACGCGATCATTGCGCTCATCCGCGCCAGCGACGATGCGCCGAGTGCCAAGGCTGCGCTCATGGCCGAACCGTTCGAGTTCAGCGAACTGCAGGCCATCGACATCCTCGACATGCAGTTGCGCCAACTCACCCGGCTCAGCCGCATCGATCTCGAAACCGAACTCGGCGAGGTGGGCGAGCGCATCATCGAACTGCAGAGCATTCTCGACGACCCCGAGAAACTGCGCGGCGTCATCAAGAGCGAGATGTTGGCCGTGCGCGAAGCGTTCGCCACCCCGCGCGTGTGCCCGGTGGCGCTCGACACCGGCGATATGAGCATCGAAGATCTCGTCGAAGACAAAGAACTGGTCATCGTGATGACCGAGGCGCAGTACATCAAGGCCGTGGCTGCTTCGAACTTCAAGGTGCAGGGCCGTGGTGGCAAGGGTGTGAGCGGTGCCAGGTTGAAAGCCGACGACATCGTTCGCCATGTCATCTTCACCACAGCGCACGCCTACTTGCTGTTCTTCTCGAACCGCGGCCGGGTGTACCGCTTGCGGGCACACGAGATTCCCGAGCGCGAGCGTGCGGCCAAGGGCATGCCCATCGTGAACCTGCTGCAACTGCAGGCAGGGGAAACCATTCAGGCCATCATCGACACCCGCGACTTCGCGGCCGAGCGATTCTTGTTCTTCGCCACCCGCGACGGTGTGGTGAAGAAGACCCGCTTCGACGAGTACGACAACAGCCGCCGCGACGGCCTCATTGCCCTCAACCTGCGCGATCGCGACGAACTGGTGCGAGTGATCGAAACCACCGGGGGCGACGACATCTTCATGGTCAGTCGCAGCGGTATGACGATTCGGTTCAGTGAAGACGAAGTGCGCCCCATGGGTCGCGCTGCGTCGGGCGTGCGCGGCATGAAGTTGAAGCCCGGTGACGAAGTGGTGAGTGTCGACCTGGCCAAGGACGACACGTCGATCCTCATGATCACCGAGCGCGGCTTCGGCAAACGAGTGCAACTGGCCAAGTTCAACGTGCAGGGCCGTGGTGGCCAGGGCGTGAAAGGCATCAAGTTCATCAAGAACAAGGGCGTGGCCGTGGTGGCCGCGTTCATGGTGGGCGATGACGACGAAATCGTGGCGGTGGCGTCCGACGGGCAGACCATCCGCACACCAGTCGGAAACATTCGGCACATCGGGCGCGATGCCACCGGTGTGTCGATCATGAGCCTGCCGGGCGACCAGACGGTTGCTTCGGTGGCGCTCATCCTCGCCAGCGACGACTGAGGCCACATGCGCATGCGCGGTGTCGACCGAGGGTCGGCGGTGTTGCTGGTTGCCATTGCCGTGGTGGTGAGCGGTGCAGTCGGGTTGGGCCTCGCCCGGCTCGGTGTGGCCGCCATCGCTGCGGGCCGAGCCCAAACAGCCGCCGACGCTGCTGCCCTCGCCGGGGCTATCGCCGGGCCAGAAGCAGCGAATGCGTTGGCGGCTGCGAACGGTGCGCAGCTGAGTGGGTTCACTGCGGAGGGCGACGATGTGGTGGTGACCGTGCTCTACCAGGGTGCGCGTGCCACCGCCCGTGCGTCTGACGGCCCTTGAGCGGGCCTGTCAACTGAGCTGCTACTGGTAGCTCCCTCTGCGGGCGCGCCGCGGGAGTGGCCGGGGTTCTCTACACTCGTCGTCGTGTCCAATGTCGACAGCGGCGCTCCCCGCGACCCCAATGGGCGATCAGTCCGTAGGGCTCCGTCGCGTGGCGGGTCGGCGGCGAGTGGGTCGAGTGGGCGCGGGAGCGATGACGTGCTCGAGCGCCTTGCCAAGATCGACGATGCACCGCGGCCTGTCGACGGTGCGCCCGTGCCGCTGGTCATCCGCGCCGAACCGGCTCGCCCCAGTGTGCGTGTGCCAGCCTCGCCGCCGCCGCCGCCGGTCTCAGGTGCGGTAGGTACTGCGACGGGTACAGCGGGTTGGGTCGACAGCAGAGTTGACCCCGTTTCTCCCGTGCCCGGCGGTGCGGTCGAGGGCAGTGGTAGCGATGCGGCCCTGGCCGGGCTCGACGCGCTCGAACTCGCTTCGGCTGCAGGGCATCAGCGCACCATCATCGGGCGCGTTACGCGTCGGCCCAGGGTGCGACGTGTCACGCGTGTGGTTCGCCATGTCGACACCTGGAGCGTGTTCAAGGTGGCATTGGTGTTCAACGCCGTGTTGTACCTGGTGTGTCTCACTGCGGGTGTGTTGCTGTGGAACGTGGCTACAGCCACCGGCACCATTGCCAACGTCGAAAAGTTCTTCGAACAATTCGGGTGGCAGAGTTTCCAGTTCAAGGGTGGGCAGATCTATCACAACGCCTGGGTGGGTGGATTGTTCGTGGCACTCGGCATGACAGGGCTGTTCGTGCTCGTCGCCACCGTGTTCAACCTCATCACCGACTTGGTGGGCGGAATCCGGGTGAGCGTGCTCGAAGAAGAAGTCGTCGCGCGCGACCGGCCTCGCAGTTGAGGGATCGGCCAACGAGCCGATAGCCTGGCGACCTGCTAGCGGGGCTATAGCTCAGTCGGTTAGAGCGCATCCCTGATAAGGATGAGGTCACAAGTTCGATTCTTGTTAGCCCCACCGCTGCAGTCGTTGTTCGACTCGACCCAATCCGGTCACTAGAGTCGCTCAAATCGACCCGTCAACCGATGTCGCTGCGCCCCCGAAGAAGGCGCGACTGCCGAACGCCTACTGGCGACTCTGGACTGCTGCGGCTGCCACCAACACCGGCTCACACATGACCCGGGCGGCACTGCCGTTATTGGTGCTCACCTTCACGTCGCAACGCACCGAGGCGCAGGCGCTGGGGCTGGTGGCATTCGCCGCCACGCTGCCGGCGTTGCTGTTCTCGTTGCCCAGCGGTATCAACGCCGACCGATTCGATCGGCGGCGGCTGGTGATTCTCGCCGAGTGCATCAGTGCGGTGGTGCTGATCGGGGCCGTCATCCTCATCGCCGCCGACTCGATGAACATTGCGTTGGCGGCATTGCTGGCGTTCGTGCTCGGTGCAGTGGCCACCCAATTCAATGGCGCTGCCCAGCCGATGTTGCCACTGTTGGTGGAACCCGAGCATCTCGATGAAGCCAACGGCAAACTCGCCGCCGTCACCGATGGCACCGAATTCGTGGGCTTGCCGCTCGGGTCGCTGCTGTTCTCGATCACCCCGTGGGCCCCGTTCCTGGCCGACGCGTTGTCGTTCGTGGGTTCGGCGCAATTGCTGCGTGCCCTGCCACCATCGCCACCTGAACCCATGCCGGACGGCGAGAA
>JBAXQV010000156.1:0-7668 GCA_037131575.1 Actinomycetota bacterium | reverse complement strand
GCGATCGCCTGCCCGGGAAGCCGAGTCGGCTACCGTGAACAACGTGGCAAGACTGTGCGAGCGACCGGGATGTTCTGATCCTGCCGACCTCGCCTACGGGTTCGACGTCGACCGCCTGATGGTGTGGCTCGACGCGTTGCACGTCGCCCAAGGCGCACGATCGGGTGTGCTGTGCCGCCGGCATGCGCTGTCGATGGTGGTGCCGTTGGGGTGGGCCATCGACGACCGGCGCGAGCCAGTACCGCGGCTGTTCGTCGCCCCCGATGCGCCGGTCGAGCCTGCCACTGCGCTTCCAGGGGCCAACCGCCGCAAGCGACCTCCGGCCGATGTGCCTGTGGCCGACGTGCCACCGGTGTCGGCAACTGCGTTGCAATTGCAACTCGACGATGTGGCACCCATCGCCGAATCTGAAGACGAAGTATCGGGCGAGCCTGCTGCAACTCACGATGCGCCGGTGGAGCCGTGGAAACCGTCGTTCGATCAGAGCGACGACCTGTCGGGCCTGTTGAAGGCGCGCGGCCGGTTGTTGTCGCGAGCGTTCAACGGGTCGACAGGCTCGAACTGACATGGACGTGGCGGCCTCGCTCGAGGCGCCCGACGCCGCTGCTGCGCAGGTGTTCGCGCTGGTCGACGAACTCGACGACTACCCGGCATGGATGTCGCTGGTACACCGCGCGGAGCCGCTCGCCCCCGATGCCGAGGGTCGGCCGGCATGGATGGTGGAACTGCGCGCCCGCCTTGGCCCGTTGGCCCGATCGAAGCGTTTGCGAATGGTGCGCACCGTGTTCGACCCGGCGGCGGGCACGCTTCGCTTCGAGCGCGCCGAACTCGATGGCCGCGCCCATTCGCCGTGGGTGCTCGATGCGGTGGTGGTCACGGCGGTGGGCAGCGGCTCGCGGCTCGACATGCACCTGCACTACGGCGGCAAGTTGTGGACCGGTGGAGTGATGGAACGCGTGCTCACCGAACAGATCGAGTCGGGGCGCGACCGCCTGCTCAGCCTGTTGGCGAGCCACCGCGAGTAGTCCGCTCGGCCCATGCGCTGAGGCGGCCGTCGCCACGCCGCTCGAGCCGCAAGGGCATGCCGAAACAGGTACTGAGGTTGGCCGAGGTGAGCGTCGAGCCGATCGGCCCTTTCGCCACCACCGTGCCCTGGCGTAACAACAACACATGCGTCATCCCGTCGGGCACTTCGTCGAGGTGATGGGTGACCAGCACCAACGGCGCAGCGTCGGGGGCGGTGGTGATCTCCTCGAGCGCAGCGACCAGTTGTTCGCGGCCACCGAGGTCGAGCCGAGCACTGGGTTCGTCGAGCAGCAGCACTCCGGGGTCGTTCATCATGGTGCGGGCCAACAGCACACGTTGCTGTTCACCCGACGACAGTGTGCCCACCGAACGGTCGGCGAACGCAGCTACCCCCATTCGATCGAGGCACCAGCGGGCCCGTTCGCGGTCGGTGTCGTCGTAGCGGTGCCACCACGGCTCGAGTGCTGCGTACTTGGCGGTCATCACCACATCGGTGCAGGTGAGGTCGGGCCTGATCTGCGCTGCCATCGCCGCCGACGAGTACCCCACCCGGCGACGCAGCTCGCGAACATCGGTGCGGCCGAGCTCTTCCCCGAGCACTCGCAACCGTCCGCTCGACGGGTGCTCGTAGAGCGCGCACATCCTGATGAGCGACGTCTTTCCCGATCCGTTGGCGCCGATCACCAGCCACCGCTGCGCGCGTTCGACTCGCCAGTCGAGGGGTGCCACGATCTCCCGTTGATCGCGCACGAACGACACTTGGGTGAGGTGCAGCGCCGGTGCCGGGCGGGTGGTTGCTGGTTCGGAGCGTGCCTGCATGGCAATGACGTTATGGACCGGACGGTCATGTGCCGGTGATGGTGGTGCTGATGCTCACAACGATCGAACGACGGATACCCTGACGTGCAGATGCGCAAGCTGATGGCGTTGCTCGCGGGTGCTGCACTGTTGGCTTCTGCATGCCCCGCATCTACTGGTTTCGCAGGCGATACAGGCACCGATCAGGTGGTACAGGCCATTGCCGATGCGCGGGCCCGGGCCAATGCTGCTGCCGATGCGCTGTTCCAGGCTGAATCGAAACTCGACCAGCTCGAAGCCGCTGCCACCACGCTGCAGCACGATGTGGCTGCATTACAGGCGCGAGTAGACGAACTGCATCGAGCCGTCGAAGCGGTGGCGGTGAACCGATTCACCCGTTCGGGCACCTCATCGCTGCCGCTTCTCACCGGTTTCGCATCGGTGGCCGATCAAGCCCAGCTGGAGGTACTGATGGGCGTGATCGATGAGACCTCAGCCGAAGACTTCGACCACCTTGCCGACCTTCAAGGCCAACTCGCCGATCGGCAGCACGAACTCGATCGCAACCGAGCCGATGCCCGCGCCGCACAGGGTGCGCTCGACCAACGCCGCGTTCAGGCATTGGCCGACGTGGCCCACCTGCGCGAGGTGGAACAGCAACGACTCAACGATGCTGCGACGCGCCAGGCAGTTGCCGTTCGCGAAGCAGAGATGCGCGCCGCTGCACTGGCCCGAGCACAACCCACCGCCGCCACGGTGCCCGGGGCCACAGTGCCCGGGGTCGTTGCGTCCGGAGGTGCGGGCGGCGTGGGCGCTGGTGATGGGGGCGACACCGCCCCGGCAGTGCTTGCCGGCATCGGCGGAGGACGCACCGGGAATGGAGGTGCCGGGAATCGGCCCGGTGGCAATGCCGGCGACCTCGGCGGCGCAGGTTGGTTGTGCCCAGTGCAGGGCCCGGTGGCCTTCGGCAATACCTGGGGTGAACCGCGCAGTGGTGGCCGCAGGCATGAGGGCGTCGACATGATCGGCGACCGAGGCCTGCCCCTCGTGGCTGTAGTCGACGGTTTCGCACAACAGGGTTTCAACGACCTAGGTGGGAACACCGTGTCGCTCACGGGTGCCGATGGCAACCGGTACTACTACGCCCACCTCGACACCTATGCGGCCACCGGCCAGGTGTCTGCCGGCACCGTCGTCGGCTACCTCGGCGATACCGGCAATGCGAAGTTCTCGATCCCGCATCTGCACTTCGAGATCCATCCCGGGGGCGGTGCGGCGGTGAACCCCTATGCCTCGGTACTCGCTCACTGCTGAGTGAGGCTCCGCAGCCGACCTCGACCTGGCCCTCACGGTCTGGCTGCCCTGTTCAGCACGGTTGGGGCGCGCCGGTACGCTTCGGCCACACTGGCCACTGATGGCAACCACAGAAACGCTCGCGGCGGGTTTGGCCGAGGTGCTCGGCGCCGCGGCAATCACCGAATTGGTGCGACTGTCGGGCGGTGCCTCGCGAGAAACATGGCGGTTCGTGGCCGATGGCCGACCGCTCATTCTGCAGCGGCAACGTGCGGGTGATGGACGCGACATGGGTGTGGAGGCTGCCGTGCTGCGCGCGGCGAGCGCAGGTGGGGTACCGGTTGCCGAGCTGGTGGCAGCAGGCACGGGCGACAACCCGCTGCGTGCGTCGTACATGGTGCTCAGCGCCGTGGAGGGTGAAACGATCGCCCGCAAGATTCTGCGCGATGCTCCGTTCGCTGCGGCTCGCGAGGTGCTGCCACAGCACTTCGGGGCAGCGCTCGCCCGGCTGCATGCCATCGATCCGGCCGTGGTGCCCGAGTTACCCGATCTCGATCAGGTCGAGCAGTACCGCACCATGCTCGACACGCTGGCCCAACCGCACCCCACGTTCGAGTTGGCGTTCCGCTGGCTCGAATCGCATCGGCCCACCTCGACGCGGCGCGCCATCGTGCACGGCGATTTCCGTTTGGGCAATGTGATGGTGGGCCCCGACGGGTTGCGTGCCGTGCTCGACTGGGAACTCGCCCACATCGGCGACCCTATGGAAGACCTTGGCTGGCTCTGTGTGAAAGCGTGGCGATTCGGTGCAGCACCACCAGTGGCCGGGGTGGGCCAGTACGAGCAACTTTTCGCCGCCTACGAGGCGGCCGGGGGTGGCACGGTCGACCCCGATGAAGTGCGCTGGTGGGAAGTGCTGGGCACCCTGAAGTGGGGCATCATGTGCATCTTGCAGGCCAACGCGCATCTCTCGGGCTTCAGTCGCAGCCACGAACTGGCCGCCATCGGCAGGCGTGTGTGCGAGAACGAGTACGACCTGTTCGTGGCGCTCGAGGGTCGCTGGTGAACCCGCACGATGTACCCACCATCGACCAGTTGGTCGAATCGGTACGCGAATGGCTCGAGCGCGATGTCATTCCCGGCACCGAGGGGCGGCTGCAATTCCACGCCCGTGTGGCGGTGAACGTGCTGGCCATGGTCGAGCGCGAACTCGCCCTGGGTGCCTCGCAGGCGGCCACCCACTCCGAACGATTGGCGCAACTCGGTATGGCCGACGATGCCGAACTGGCTGTTGCCATCCGCAACGGCGAGCTCGACGACCGTCTGGCCGAGGTGCGTTCGCTGGTGGAAGCCAGTGTGCGCGACAAACTCGCCGTGGCGAACCCGAAGTACCTCGAGGCCTAAGCCTGGGCCGGGTCGGCGGCGTTCGCCAAGGCCGCCTTGCGGCCCACGGCCACGGGCTGGCCCGCAGCCAGTTGCCCGCAAGCGGCGTCGATGTCGGTGCCGCGGTTGCGGCGCACCGTTGCGTTCACACCACGGTCGATGAGCAGTTGGCAGAACTCGCGCACCCGGGCCGGGCTCGAACCCTTGGTGGGCCAACCCGGTGTGGGGTTGAGCGGAATGAGGTTCACGTGTGCCGGGAGGCGGAAGCGACGGCACAGGCGCGCCAGTTCCATCACGTCGGCGTCGGTGTCGTTGAGACCGTCGATGAGCGCCCATTCGAAGCTGATGCGCCTGCCCTTCACGGCCAGGTACTCGCTGCACGCGGCCATCAGGTCGTCGATGGGGTAGCGCTTGTTCATGGGGATGAGCTCATCGCGCTTGGTGTCGTTGGCGGCGTGCAACGACACGGCAAGGTTCACCGGCAGTGGGCGAGTGGCCAAGGTGCGGATACCGGGCACGATGCCGATGGTCGACACGGTGAGGTGGCGCGCCGACAGCCCCAGGTCGCCCTGGATGCGTTCGATCGCACCCCACACATTGGGTTCGTTGGCCAACGGTTCACCCATGCCCATGAACACCACATTGGCGAGACGGCGACCCATGTCGGCCGACCGGCGTGAGGCGCGAGCCACCTGCTCGACGATCTCTCCGGTGGTGAGTTGGCGGGTGAAGCCGGCTTGGCCGGTGGCGCAGAACCCGCAGCCCATGGCACAACCCGCCTGGCTCGACACGCAGGCCGTGACGCGGTCGGGGTACACCATGAGCACGGTCTCGATACGGCTACCGTCGTCGAGTCGCCAGAGGTACTTCACCGTGTCGCCGTCGTCGCTGACCCGTTGCACCTCTTCGGCGAGGGCCAGGGGCAATGCCTCCGTCAGCCGGGCGCGCAGTGCCTTGGGCAGGTTGGTGAGTTCTTCGGGGGTCTTCAGCTGCTCGTACAGCCCGCTCCAGATCTGGTCGAGCCGGTAACGCGGTTCACCATCGAGCAGGGTGGCCAGTTCGGCGCGGGTGTACTGGTAGCGAGAGGTCATGCAGTGGGCCCGTGCAGTTCGGCCGCCAGTGCCTCGTATTGATCCATCCGTTCGGCGATGACCGCCGTGCTGGCGTGCCAGAAGGCGGGGTCGGTGACGTCGATACCGAACGCCTGGCCCAGTTCCTCGGCGGTGTTCATGCCAACCCGCGACAACAGGTCGTCGTAGCCGGCCTGGAAGCGTTGCGGGTCGCGGCGGTACTCGGCGAACAGACCGAGGCCGAACAGCAGCCCGTAGGTGTAGGGCCAGTTGTAGAAATGGCTGCCGTAGTAGTGCGGCTTCAGGATCCACATGTACGGATGGGCGGTGGCCTGGTCGATACCGTCGCCGTAGGCGGCGGCCTGACTCTCGCGCATGAGGTCGTTCAATTCGGCCACACCAAGGGTGCGTCGTTCGCGGCGAGTGAACACTTCGGTTTCGAACAGGAACCGGGAGTGGATGTCGGTGAGCACCTGCACCGAGCCGATGAGGTCGACGTCGAGTTGTGCCAAACGCGCCGCGCCCTGCAGGCGGGCCAGGCCGGCTTCCACCATGAGCGTTTCGCAGAAGATGCTCGCCGTTTCGGCCAAGGCCATGGGCAGGCGCCGCTGCAACGGTGTGCGGTGGGCGAGCTGGGTGTTGTGATAGGCGTGGCCGAGTTCGTGTGCCGTGGTCTGGGCCGATTCGGCCGAACCGCTCCAGTTCAACATCACGAGCGAACGGTCTCCGGTGAACGACATGCAGAATGCTCCGCCGCGCTTGCCGTCGCGTGGGCCAGCGTCGATCCAGCGTTCGTCGAGCGCACGGTCGACCACGGTGGCGAGTGTGGGGCTGAAGGTGGTGAAGGCATCGCGCACCAGGGTGATGCCTTCGTCCCACGTGAGTTGGCTGGCCGCGCCGGGCAGGGGAGCGAAGAGGTCGTACCACGGCAGGCCGTCGGTGTGTCCGTGGAGGCGGGCCTTGGCGCGCAGCCACTGGCGAGAACGCGGCAACGAGGCAACGATGGCCGACTGCATGGCCTCGAAGGTGGCCGGCGACACGTTGTTCGCGAACAGTGACGCGTCGAGTGCCGAGGGCCAGCCACGACGACGGTTCACCACGATGGCCTCGCCCTTGATGGCGTTCATCGCTGCAGCGCAGGCGGTGGCAACCCGTGGCCACGCGTCCATCTCGGCGTCGTATGCGGCGCGTCGCACGGCAGGGTCGGGGTTGGTGGCGAGGCCGCGCACGGCCGCCATGGGCAGATGTGTGGTGCCACTGGGCAAGGCCACGTCGGTGGTGAGCTGCGAGGTGACGTCGCTGTGCATCGTGCCCCAGGCCGATGAGCCCACGGTGCGCAGCTCGGCGTACAACCCTTCGTCCGACTCGGCCATCTGGTGCTCGGCGCGCTTGGCCAGAATGCGCAGCGGGCCGATGTGATGGGTGGCTTCGGTGCTCACCTCGGCCAAGGCATCGGGGGTGAGGGCCTGCACCCAGTCGGCGAGCCGGGCCATGAGCGGTGAGACGCTGGCTTCGGTGACCATCAACTGCGACATCAGTGACTGCGCCAGTTCATGCCGCGAATCGGTGGTGACCGTGGCATACACGTAGGCGCTCAATTCGTTGAGCAACTGGCTGGTGGCGTTGTAGGCGGAGAGAGCGGCGTCGGCGGCGTCGCCGTCGGCTGCGGTGACCGGGCGCGGTTCGACGGCGCGGATGCCCAGGTCGTCGAACAACGCCACGAGTCGGGCCACATCGCTGCCCACTTGTTCCATCGCATCGACGAATGAACGCGACTCCATCGATTCGTGCAGTGAGGCCACGCTCCAGGTGGGCAGTACGTCGGTCATCGGGTTCCTTCCTGGCGACTTGGTGCAACGGTACCCACGAAGGCCTGTTCGGTGTGGTGCACCGAGAAGCCGAGGCGTGAATACATCGACACCGCCGTGGTGTTGTCGCGGTCGACGTAGAGCATGCCGGTGTGCACGCCGCGAGCGGCGATGGAGGCCAACCCGGCAATGGTGAGCGCCTTACCCAGACCGTGGCCGTGGAAGGCGGGGTGCGCAGCGATGACGTAGATCTCGCCGAGCGCTGCCGGGGCGTCGGGCGCGTCGAGCGG
>JBAXQV010000155.1:0-7694 GCA_037131575.1 Actinomycetota bacterium | reverse complement strand
CCGATGAGCGCCGCAGTGGAATGCAACCCCAGCCACCAGATGAGCGCGATCACGCTGGCGAAGGTGCCGTACACGAACGACGCATGAGCCAGGCTGCGCGCCACCAGTGAGGTGCCCAGGGCCTGCAGGACGGAGAAGGCGACTCCGCCGAGGAACGCGCCGGGAAACACCTCTCGCCACGGGGCGCGAACACTGCACAGCTCGCGATACGACAACGCCAGGATGGCGGTGTTGATGGCCACACCACTGATGAGCAGCAACAACTGGTAGAGCCAGGTGATGTGCACTGCGGTGGTGACGGTGTGGATGGCCACGGTGGCCACCTGTGAGCCGCCCACCACGACGATCGCCACGAACGCCTTCACCTTCGATCGAACAAAGCTGCAGCGTTCGTCGTCGGTGAGTTCGCGCACATCGTCGAGTGCTGTCTGCAGCACCACGAACGCACGCATTCCCGACCAGATGGCGAGCACCAACCCCACCACCAACACGCCAGTGTTGCCTCGCAAAGCGGCCGGATCGGTGCCGATGGTCTGGCCCACGATGGGGAGCTTGTTCAGCGCTGAGTTGATGATCTTTTTTCGGAGGTCTTCCCGATTCTGCAGCACGAACCCCAATACCGCGGTGAGCGCGAGAATGAGTGGGAACACCGACAGGAAGCCGAAGTAGGCGAGCAGACTGGCATTGCGCCCGGTGCGGTGGCGGCTGTAGTTGTCGGCCACTCGCAGCGAAATATCGACCGATACGAAGCGGCGCCGGAGTCGCGCCACCCGCGGCCGATCGATCCATCGCTCACCCATCGAAGCGACCCTAGTGGGGTGCCGCGCCTGTGCACGCCTCCCTCATGGCAGCTCTGTATGTCGGCGGTACTGTTGGCGGCATGGCATTTCCTCCTCCGGTACCTGCGCCTGCAACCGGTTCGCCCGCGCCAACGGGTGGCAACCTCGTCAGCACAGCGTGGCATGCACTGCGTCAAGACAAAGATCTCGTGTTGTTACCCGTGGTTGGCGGCGTGGCGGCACTGGTGGCCATCGTGCCGCTGCTCATCGTGGGCTTCCTCATTCCCGACTCGGCCTCGGTGGCTCGGGTGCTGGTGGGCATCATCGGCGTGTACGTGGTGGCCATCGTGTCCACCTTCTTCGCTGTCGCCTTGGCCGCCGGAGCCCATGAACGGATGAACGGCCGCGACCCATCGATCAAGTCGGCCGTGGCAACCGCCTGGTCGCGCAAACGCGGTGTGGTGGGTTGGGCGTTGCTGTCGGCAACGGTAGGCATCGTGTTGCGCGCCCTCGAAGAGCGGCTCAAGGGTGTGGGCGGCGCGCTCGTGGGCCTGCTCGGCAACCTCGCCTGGTCGGTCGCCTCGTTCTTCGCCATCCCCATCATCGCTGCCAACGACATCGGCGCCATCGATGCGTTGAAGCTCTCCACCGCCACCTTCAAACAGCGGTGGTCGAGTGCGGCACGTGTGACCTTGCGGCTCGGCCTCTATGCCGTCGGCCTCATGGTGGGCTTGTTCGTCGCCATCTTCGCAGTGGCGGCGTTGGCGTCGGTGTCGACGGTGCTGGCCGTAGTGGTGGGCATCGTGCTCTTCATGGCCTGGCTCACCGCGCTGCTGTTGCTCTCGGCAGTGTCGAGCTACGCACGCGTGGCGCTATACCGCTACGCCAGTGGCTTGCCCACCCCGGGTTTCGCACCCGCCATGTTGGCCGTCGCCGTCACTGAGAAGCGCTGAGCCTCCAGTCGATCTCCGCCAGGCCAGCGGCGCGTAACGCGGCGTTGGTACGGCTGAACGGTTTGCTGCCGAAGAACCCGTTGTAGGCGCTGAGCGGCGACGGGTGGGCCGACTCGAGCACCACGTGTCGGTCGAGATCGATGAGTGTCTTCTTCTTGCGCGCGTGCGCGCCCCACAGGATGAACACCACCGGATGCTCCTTGCGGTTCACCGCGCGCAGCACCTCATCGGTGAACACTTCCCATCCCTTGCCTGCGTGCGAACCGGCGGCCCCGGCGCGCACCGTGAGGCAGGTGTTGAGCAGCAACACGCCCTGCCGTGCCCATGCATCGAGGTTGCCGTGGGTGGGGCGAGCGATACCGAGGTCGGCCTCGAGTTCGGTGAACACGTTGTGCAGGCTCGGTGGTGGTGGCACCGGTGGCTTCACCGAGAAACACAGACCGTGCGCCTGGTTCGGGCCGTGATACGGGTCTTGGCCGAGAATGACCACACGCGTGCTGGCGTACGGCGTGAGGTGCAGCGCGGCGAACACGTCGGCCGGTGGTGGGTACACCGTGGCGTGCTCGCGCTCTGCCGTGACGAACGCTTGCAGCGCGGCCCAATACGGCTTCGCGAACTCATCGCGCAGCAGCGGGTTCCAGTCGGTGGCAGGCATCGTTCACCATTGTGCCCAACCGTGCCACTACCGTGACAGATGTGAAAGCCGACTCCGACGTCATCGTGGCTGTCGACATCGGTGGTACGAAGTTCGCCGCAGGTCTGGTCACGCCGCGTGGTGAGCTGATCGATCGCACCAAGATCGAGGTCGACCCCACGCTGCCCGACGAGCAATTGTTCGACTCGTTGGCCGGCATCGTGGGCGACATGATCGATCGCGCGCACGAGCATCACGAGCGGCGGCCCATCGCCATTGGGGTCGGTTCGGCCGGGCCGATCGAGCCCGAGTGCGCCACCGTGTCGCCGCTCAACATTCCGGTGTGGCGTGGCTATCCGTTGCGCAGTCGGTTGATCGAACGATTCGACCTCCCCGTGTACGGCGACCTCGACGCCAAATCATTGGCCCTCGCCGAGGGCTGGCTCGGCGCGGCGCAAGGGTCGTCGAACTTCCTGGCGATGGTGGTATCGACCGGTGTGGGTGGCGGCATCGTGCTGAACGGACAGTTGCTCGACGGTGCCACCGGCAATGCGGGCCACATCGGCCACATCGTGGTCGAGCCCAACGGGCGGCGCTGTTCGTGCGGCGCACGCGGGTGTCTCGAAGCCGAGGCATCGGGCCGGGCCATCGAGGCCATCACTGGCCGACCACCCACCGAACCGTCGTATGAAATCATGCAACGCACCGGCGATCTGGTGGGGCGCGCCGTGGCCTCGGTGTGCAATGTGCTCGACCTCGATCTCGTGGTGGTGGGCGGTTCGGTGGCCCTGGGGTTCGGGGCCACGTTCTTCAACTCGGCACAGGCGGCACTCGACCGGCACGCGCAGCTCGACTTCAGTCGCGGCGCACGGGTCACCCCGGCCCGGCTCGAAGATCGTGGCCCGCTCATCGGCGCAGGCGCGGTGGGCATGCGCGGTCTGCGTCGTTCGGCCCGTCGCACTGCTCAGTAGCATCGCCGCATGGCGACCCTCATTCGTTCACTCATCGCGGCAGCACCCCACACCGAGCACGACCCGGCGCTCATCGACGACGCGGGTGCCACCAGTTGGGGGCAGTTCGACGATCGTGTGAACCGGCTCATCGCGGTGCTGCGCGCCGTTCCCGGGTTGGTGCCTGGCGAGCGGTTGGCCTTGCTGTCGGGCAACCGACGCGAGGTGTACGAGGTGCTCATGGCCGCGGCGCACACCGGGTTCCAGGTGGTTCCGGTGAACTGGCACTTCGCCGCCGACGAGGTGGAGTACGTGGTGGAGAACTCGGGCGCGGTCATGGTGATCGTCGACCCCGAGTACGCCGCGGCCGCTGCGGGTGTGAACGTGCCGGTGGTGAGCTTCGGCGAGCAGTACGAGGCATTGCTCGCGGGCGCCAACCCTGCCGAACCCGAGGGTCAGATGATGGGTGGGGTGATGTTCTACACCTCAGGCACCACAGGCCGCCCCAAAGGTGTTACCAACTCGGCGTTCACGGCCGATGTGCCACCCGAGGTGTATTCGCTCATCGCCGCGGGCATGGTGAACATCGGTTTCCCGGCCCGCGGCCGAACCTTGCTCTGCGGCCCGCACTATCACTCGGCGCAGTGGGCGTTCTCGTTCTTCCCGCTCATCGGCGGATCATCGATCGTGATGCAACGCAAGTTCATCCCCGAGCAGACGCTCGACCTCATCGATCGCCATGCCATCACCAACGTGCATCTCGTGCCCACCCAGTTCGTGCGCCTGTTGCGCGCCGACCCACAGGCCAAAGATGCGTTCAGTGGTGCCTCGCTCGAGTTCGTTCTGCACGGGGCGGCGCCCTGCTCGCCCACGGTGAAGCGCGACATGATCGATTGGTGGGGCACGAAGATCGCCGAGTACTACGGCGCCACCGAAGGCGGTGTGGTGTCGCAGATCAGTGCCGAGGAATGGCTCGCCAAGCCAGGTTCGGTGGGCAAGCCGATGGCCAACATGATCGTGAAGATCGTGCCCGAAGACGATGGCACCGGCGCACCGGCCGGGCCCAACGCAGCAGGCTTCATCGAAGGCGTCATCCATGTGCGCAATGCCATGGGCACCGACTTCGAGTACCTCGGCGACCCGGCGAAGACCGCCGAGGCCCACCGCGAACCAGGCATGTTCACCCTCGGCGACATCGGCTACTTCGACGACGACGGCTACCTGTATCTGTCTGATCGCAAGATCGACATGATCATCTCGGGCGGCGTGAACATCTACCCGGCCGAAATCGAAGGGGTGCTCGCCGGCCATCCGGCCGTTGTGGATGTGGCGGTGTTCGGTGTGCCCGACGAAGAGTTCGGCGAAGGGGTGAAGGCCGCCTTGCAGTTGGCCGAGGGCACCGAGTGGACCCCCGAGCTCGAGGCGTCGATCACCGCGCTTGCCCGAGAGAAGTTGGCCGGTTACAAGGTGCCGCGTAGCTACGACATCGTGGCGGCGATGCCGCGCAGCGAGGCCGGCAAATTGCTGAAGCGCCAACTCCGCGCCCGCTACTGGGACGAAGCCGGTCGCCGCATCTGAGTGGAGCCAGGCCGGGTTCAGGCAGGCGTGGTTCAGGCAGGTGGGGTTCAGCCACCGAACTTGCGGTAGAACCACTCCACCGGGCCGATACCGAACGCGAACTGCCACAGTGCGGCCAGCACGATGGCGAGCACCCAGTACACCAACGCCAGGGTGAGCGATCGGCCGAGCCCGGTGGGCTGCACGAAACCGAGCGCATCGGCGATTTTGTAGAAATAGGCGTGGCCCACGTAGAGCGTGAGGCTGGTCTGCCCGGCAAGTTGCAAGACGCGTACGACGAAACTGCTGGCGAAACGTTCAGCCACCAGCGACACGATGCAGAACGCCGCCACCGACGAGCCGAGTGTGCACAGCACGTAGAGCAGGCCGCGTGAGAATGGTTGGGTGGACAGGATCGCTTGGCTGAGCCGGTAGCTCGACATCTGGGGTGTGACCCAGTGGTTGATGGCGTAACACACTGCGGTGAGCGCCACCCCGCCGAGTGCAAGGCGCACATAGGGCACCGCAGGCAGAGCGCGACCGATGATGATGCCGGCGCACAGGAAGGCGAGCCAGGGCAGCAGTGGGTGCGTGCCGTTCACGAACACGTCGTACAGCAACCCGCGCGGCATGTGTTCACTGAAGGTGTTGGGGCCGAACAACCAGTACGGGTAGTTGCCGGCGTAGATGCGCGGAACGGCCCACCACTGGATGGACACAGCGCTCGCCGTGGCCACCACACCCACCAGAGCGATCCATCGCGAGCGAAGGGTGAACAGCAGAGCTGCCACGATGAACATCGCTCCGTAGTAGGGCAAGATCGTGCCTGCCCAGACCCAATCGAAGAAAATGCCGAAGCCGTAGAGCAGCGCGCCGCGGCGGACGAGTCGCCACCGGTCGGCGCTGATGGCCTGCCGGTCGCGAGCCAGCCGCGACCGGTTCGTGAGCAGGGTGACGCCCACACCGGCAACGAACACGAAGGTGGCGGCGAAGCGGGTGCTCAATACGCCGGTCCATGGGTCGAACAGTCGGGTCATGAAACTCGACCCCGGCACCGCGTGCCCGAAGTTCTCGTCCATGAACCCGTGGTAGTTCATGATGACCACGCCGATCAGTGCCAGGGCTCGGGTTACGTCGGGCCCCACCAACCGGCGTCGGCCGCTGCGCGGATGGTAGGTGTACGGCCCGGGTGCATTGCCCGCGATGGCACCTGATGCAGTGTTGGCGGGAGCGTTCGAGGTGTTCATCGCCACTCCCATTCGTCGACGGCGGTACTGATGAGAGGCCGTTGTACATCGACCCGGTCGCCGACGCCAGGGCATTCCTGCCCCGACGGAACAAACAACATCGAGGTGTGCATGTGCGGCGGTTCGAGCAGTGTGAGGCGTTGGCGGGCGAAGTGGAACGGACTGCGACCGTCGGCGAGCGGTGCCACACCGTGCGCCGAGCCAGCGGACACCATCACCAGGTGCCCATCGGCAGCGATGGTGGCACCTCGGTATCCGGCGGTGTCGCCAGCCTGCACTGGCCGAACGTCGAGCACATCGGCGTTCAACTGCACCATGTGCTTGTCGCCCAGCCACAGCGCGGTGCCGAGGCGCAGTTCGAAGCGGTGGTCGGTATGGGCCGCCACGAGTGCCCCGATACCGGTGGGCGAGAGGTGGCTCACCGAAACCACCGCGCCGAGGGGTAGATATGCCAGCCATTCGGCCACTTCGGCGACGGCCGCCGATTCGGGGTAGTGCCCGCCGATGAGTGGGGGATGAATCATGAACCGACACGGTTCGCAACCAGCCTGCTCGACGGCGGAAAGCAGCGACGGCAGTTCATCGGGAAGTACGCCGTAGCGACGCATCGACGATGCCAACTTCACTGTGACCCGGCCCTGCCAACCAGCCGTGCGGAGCGCGTCGACATGAGCGATCGAGCCGACAGTGGGCACCACACCCGGGCCGAGGGGAACATCGATGTGCACGCCGGGGGTGAGCACGAGGATGTCGTGGCTGCTCGCCTGGTCGTTGCCGGCGAGTTCGAGGCCGGCGAGTTCGTGCACAGTGCCGACTGCGATCGACGCAGGTTCCGCCCAGCCCGCCACCTCGGCGGCCAGGAAGTGGCGGCCGAAGCCATAGCCATTGCCCTTCACCACGGCCACGAGCGCGGCACCACTGGCACGGGTGGCGCTGGCTGTGGCATGCACATGCGCGCGCCAGGCCTGTTCGTCGACGCTCAGGCGCAGGCTCATCGGGGGCTCACCGTACTCGTACTGTCCGGATTCGAACAGAACCTGCAAAATCCGACTTGTCTGATCGGATTTCCGGGGATATCCTCACCGCATGGGAATCCGCCGTCACCTCACCTTCCCCAATCCGGTGAATGAAACCTCGGCTCGCCTCGTGGCGCTGGGTGTGGTGCTGCAGTGTCTGGCGTTCCTGGCGTTCCGGCAGTGGTGGTTGCTCGTACCGTTGGCCTATGGCTTCATCGCCCGTGTACTGGCCGGCCCCCGCTTCTCGCCGCTCGGCCGGGTGGTCACCGAGGTCATCACCCCGCGGCTCAGCGAGGAGCATGTGTTCGTACCCGGCCCGCCGAAGCGGTTCGCCCAAGGCATCGGTGTGGTGTTCAGCGTCGGTGCGCTCACTGCCTGGTTGCTCGGTGCCCACACGGTGGCGCTGGTGCTCATCGTCGGCCTACAGGGTGCGGCCGCACTCGAAGCGTTCGCCGGGTTCTGCCTTGGTTGCGTCATCTTCGGGCAATTGATGCGCTGGGGCGTCATCCCCACCACCGTGTGCGAGGCGTGCAGCGATATCAGGCCGCGTTTGGCAGC
>JBAXQV010000154.1:0-7705 GCA_037131575.1 Actinomycetota bacterium | reverse complement strand
CCGGTGACCACCTGCAGGTAGTCGGCCGGCAACCCGCATTCGTTCACCAACATGTCGGCGAAACGGAGCGAACTGAACGGAGTCTGGCTTGCAGGCTTCAGCACCACCGGGCAGCCGGCGGCGATGGCCGGGCCAACCTTGTGAGCCACCAGGTTGAGCGGGAAGTTGAACGGCGCGATGGCACCCACCACACCGATCGGTATGCGCATCGTGAAACCGAATTTGCCCTCACCGGCCGGAATGGCGTCGAGCGGAATCACCTCACCGGCCAACGTACGCGCCTCGGCCGCTGAGAACTGGAGGGTGCCGACGGCCCGTTCGGCCTCGACCCGAGCAGTCTTGATGGGCTTTGCGGCTTCAGCAGCAATGATCTGAGCGAACTCGTCGCGACGGGCGGCCAAGCGCAACGCTGCCTTGTCGAGGATCTCGGCCCGTTTCCACAACGGCAACGGCCCGCGCGCCAAGGCCGCCTTGGCAACTGCCACCGCCCGATCAACATCGGCAGCGGTTTGGCTGGGTACCTCGCCGATGACTGACTGGTCGTACGGCGAACGAACCACGATCGAGGGTGTTGACGGGTCGGAAGACATGGCGCCGAGGCTAGTGCGCCACCGGATGGCGGAGGGGCCGATGAGCGGCCATGATGGAGCCATGCCCGCACCTGCGCATCCCTTCCTCGAGTGGGACGGCCCACTTCCGTTCGCTCATCGTGGCGGTGCCAGCGACGCCCCTGAGAACACCATGCCGGCCTTTCAGTACGCCATCGACCTCGGCTATCGCTACATCGAAACCGATGTTCAGGTAACGGTCGACGGTGTGTTGGTGGCATTTCACGACAACGACCTCCGCCGCACCACCGGGCGGAAGGGTCGCATCAGCGACCTCCCCTGGAGCGAGGTGCAAACCGCCCTGGTCGACGGCCAGGCGCCCGTTCCATTGCTCGAAGATCTGCTCGGCACCTGGCCCGAGGTGCGGGTGAACATCGACTGCAAGAGCGATGCTGCGGTCGATGCTCTCGTGGCCACGTTGCGCCGTACCAACTCGCTCGATCGAGTCTGCGTGGGGGCCTTCAGCGACCGCCGCATCCGCCGCCTGCGCGGCATCTTGGGCGAGCGTCTCTGCAGCGCGCTCGGCCCTGCGGGCGTGGCCGCGCTGCGCTTCGGTCGGCCGGGTTCATTGGGCGGACTCACGGCACAAGTGCCAGTGAAGCAGGGCCCACTCACTGTCACCGACAGGGCTTTCGTCGACCGTGCGCATCGGCTGGGTATTCAGGTGCATGTGTGGACCATCGACGACGCCGAGGAGATGAATCGACTGCTCGACCTCGGTGTCGATGGGCTGATGACCGATCGGCCGATGGTGTTGCGTGATGTACTCAGCCAGCGCGGCGCGTGGAAGCCGTGAAAGGTGCCGAAATGGCAGCAGCCATGAACACCAGACTCGCGATGGAACACACCCATGGCCCCACGCCGATGGTGATACCCGTTTTGGCGGCACCCACCACCAGCACAGCGGCCACCCCGCCGGCGTAGAGCGTCACCAGCACGGCAATGGCGAGGGCCCAGCGAAGCCTCCCCCACCAGGCCAGTATCACTGCGCCGGTCACCAGCAGCGGTACGAGCGGCCACCAGCGGATCAGTGCCGCGGCAGCGCCATTCGGGGCAACGTCGAGTCGTCCGATGAGGCCCAGGAGGTCGTAGCTCGAACGGGTCATGGTGCCGCTGCGCAACCACGGCAAGAACGTGCCCAGCACCAATGTGGCACCGGCGCCGCTGAGGGCGACCAGGCTCACCGGGTGAGAACGCGACATTGGTGCAGCGTAGGCACACCGCCGCAGTGGTGCCACGCATGCCAGAGTTGCACGTATGACACAGAAGTGGGCACCGGTTGCGTCAGTGCGTTCCAACGGGGCAATGGTGGCATCGGCCGACCAGCTCGCCACACAGGCGGGCCTCGCCACCATCGCACGAGGCGGGAACGCCGTCGACGCCGCCATCGCCACCAACGCAGCAATCGCCGTCACCGGACCTCATCTGTGTGGCATGGGCGGCGATCTCTTCGCGCTCATTCACGATGGGTCAGAGGTGGCGGCCTTGAACGCCAGCGGCCGCGCCGGCTCAGGGGCCGACGCAGCACAGCTTCGCAGCGAAGGGCACACCACGATGCCGTTTCGCCACGACATCCGCACCGTCACCATGCCCGGCTGTGTGGATGGTTGGCTGGCGTTGCACGCTCGCTACGGCACGTTGGCATTGGCCGATGTGCTGGCCCCGGCCATCCGGCTCGCTGACGACGGTTTTCCCGCTTCCCCATTGCTCGTCGGTTCGCTCGCCCTGGTCGATTCCACCGCCCGGGTGGCTCTCGGCGAACTCGCCGGCCAGGCATTGCGGCCAGGCACCCGCGTTCGCCGGCCGGGTGTGGCCGCAGCGTTGCGCTCCATCGTGGCCAACGGCCGCGGAGGCTTCTACGGGGGTGCATTCGGAGAGGGCCTGATGGCGCTTGGCGCTGGGTACTTCACCACCGCCGATCTCGACAGCCCCGGAACTGACTGGGTGACACCATTGAGCAGCAATGCGTTCGGCGTGACGCTGCACACCATTCCACCCAACTCACAGGGCTATCTGCTGCTCGGGTCGGCTGGACTGGCCGATGGCCTCGACCTGCCCGGCGACCCCGATGATGCGCGCACCGCTCACCTGCTCATCGAAGCGGCCAAAGCTGCAGGGCGCGACCGGCCTACCGTGCTGCACGAACACGCCGACGGTAGGGCGTTGGCGGCTGCCATTGCGACACGTCAGGCCGAGATCGACCCCGATCGCGCGGCGCAGCTCACAGCACCTGGCAACCAGGGCGACACGACGTATCTCTGCGTGGTCGACGCCGACGGTATGGCCGTATCGCTCATCCAGTCGAATGCATCGGGGTTCGGGTCGTGGCTGGTGGAGCCCACCACAGGCATCAATCTCCACAACCGTGGGCTCGGCTTCTCGCTCGAGCCAGGGCATCCGGCAGAGTTCGGCCCGAGGAGGCGACCACCGCACACCCTGGCGCCCGCACTGGCCACGCACGCCGACGGTTCCCTGGCGGCTGTGTTCGGCACGATGGGCGGCGATGGGCAGCCTCAAATATTGCTGCAGGTTGCCGCACGCTTGTTCCACTATGGCCAGAGCGCCGCTGTGGCCATCGATTCGCCGCGCTGGGTGCTCCAGGGCCCTACAACGGGGTTCGACACCTGGACCAGCAGCGACGGGCCTCACGTAGCCCTCGAGGGCCATGTGCCCGACGAATGGGCTTCGCGCCTGCAGGCACTGGGGCATCGCACCGTGTCGCTGCCGGCGTACGACAGCGCGTTCGGGCATGCGCACGCCATCGTGGTCGACGCCGACGGGACGCGTGTCGGGGCGAGCGACCGACGGGCACGGGTGGGTTCTGTTGCCGGATTGTGAATTCACGAGCGGTGCACGCCTGCGTCGGGGCGAGCCGAATCGCGAGTAGTAACCTCGCCCCATGCGCGTCGACACCAACTTCTTCTGCACCGTTCCTATGCCCGATGCTGGCGACCCCTCGATTACCCCGACATCTCGGCGCTATGGCAACGACGATGTGCTGGCCTGTTACGAGAACCTGGTCGATTGGGCCAAGACGGCCGACCAACTGGGCTTCGACACGATGTGGCTCACCGAGCACCACTTCCAGTACGAGGGCTACGAGGTGCTGCCCAACCTCATCATGTTCGGCCTCCACCTGGCGCATCTCACCAAGGAGTTGCGTCTCGGGCAGATGTTCAACGTGGTGCCCCAGTGGCACCCGCTGCGCCTCGCTGAAGATTTCGCCATCGCCGACATCGTCACCGGTGGCCGCATGGAGTTCGGTGTGGGGCGCGGCACCGTGCCGCGCGAAGCCTGGGCACTGGGCGCAGTGGTCGCCAGTGGCGACAACGCCATGTCGGCCGAGCACGACCGCATCAACCGGCAGACGTTCGAAGAGGCCCTCGAAGTCATCAAGTTGGCCTGGTACAACGAGCGCTTCTCGTACCGCGGCAAGCAATTCGTGTTCCCCAGCGACGACATCCCCGACCGTGGCTCCATGGTGAACGATCTCACCCTCATCCCGAAGCCCCGCCGTGTGGTCGACATCTACCAACCGGTCACGTCGCCCGAGACCATCGAGTACGTGCCGCGTGCCGGACACAAGGCCATCTACTGGCTGCAGAACGCCGAGAGCCAGAAGCAGAAGTGGGATCGCTACGCCGAGATCCGCGAGGAAATGGGCTCACCAGTGGGGCCAGGCGAAGACCGCTGTCTCGTGCTGAACCTTCACGTCGGCCGTACCAAGGAAGCCGCCATGCGGAAAGGCCGCCCCGGCCAGGACGAGTTCAACAAGTTCCTCGCCCCGTACGGTCGTTTCTCGAGCTACCGCAACCCTGACGGTTCCAAGGTCGCCTTCGATCACTGCCCCACGGTGGAGGAGAGCAACGAGCAGAAGATCCAGATCGTCGGCTCCATCGACGACGCTGTCGATGCCATCGGCTACTGGCGCGACCTGCTCGATCTGAAGCACATCTGCTTCTTCTTCGACTTCCCCGGCATCACCCGGGAAGAGATGAACGAGCAGATGCATCTGGTGGCCGAAGAGGTGTTCCCGCGGTTGGGCGAGCCGATCGAGCGTCGTCCGCTCACCGGCTCACCGATGTTGTGACCGAGTCGGTCGAACACATGAGCGCCGCCGAGGCACACCAGCAGCCCACCATTGCGCTGCCGGCATTCGCTGAACCGCACGCGCATCTCGACAAGGCCTTCTTGGCCGAGCGCATCCACAACCCCACCGGCGATCTGCTCGGGGCCATCGAGGCGATGGAGGCCAACCGGCACACCATCACATTGGCCGACACCATCGAGCGAGCCGAGCGTGCGGCGCGGCTGATGCTGGCCAACGGCGTCACTGCCATTCGCACACACGCCGACCTCACGCCCGAGAACGGTCTTCGTTCGGTGGAGGCACTGATAGAGGTGCGCGAACGGTTGCGTGGCCTGGTGGAGATCCAGGTGGTCGTGCTCAGCGGTTGGCCGTCCATCGGCGCCGAAGGGGCCGATCAGCGAGCAATGATTCGCGAGGCAATCGCCATGGGCATCGATGTGATCGGCGGTTGCCCGCACCTCGAGAGCGACGCTCACGCCGCCAACGAGAACTTCCTCGCCTTAGCGGCAGAAGCGGGCTTGCCTGTCGACTTGCACACCGACGAGACGATGGACCCCTCGATGCTGGCACTCGACGACCTGGCTCGCCGGGTGGTGGCCAGTGGCTTCCCCCATCGGGTGACGGCGAGCCACTGTGTTTCGCTCGGGCTGCAGAGCGAAGCGATGCAACGCGAGGTGGCCGAACGCGTGGCTGAAGCCGGTATCGGCATCATCGCCCTCCCCCACACCAACCTCTATCTCCAAGGCCGCGCCCACCAGGCTGCCATGCCCCGTGCATTGACGGCCGTGAAGGCTCTGCGCGATGCAGGCGTGGTGGTGGCAGCCGGAGCCGACAACCTGCAAGACCCGTTCAACCCGGTTGGTCGCGCCGATCCGCTCGAAACAGCGGGTCTCATGGTGATGGCCGCGCACCTGCTGGCCGACGATGCTCTTGCCACCGTCACCTCCAACGCCCGCACGGTGATGGGCCTCGCTCCCACCGGTGATCGCGTGGTGCTCGCCGCGGCTAGCGTTCGCGAGGCAATTGCTTTTGCGCCGCAGTCTCGCAGACTCGAACGTGCCGAAGAGGCAACTGAGTCTGCACCAGTTCACAAAATGTAAACATTCACGACTTCATCGTGAACGTGTCAGCGATTAGTTTCAGGGGGTAATGATGACAACCAGCGATGCTCCAGCTCAGGCGGTCGGCACCGCCGTTGGGGTTGGTTCCCCGGCACTTCGATTCGTGAACACGTCGATGACGTTCGCCGACGGCACGCACGCAGTCGACAATGTGAGCTTCGACGTGGCGCCCGGCGAATTCGTGGCAGTCGTCGGCCCGTCGGGCTGCGGTAAGAGCACCCTGTTGCGCATCGCCTCCGGCCTGCAATCGCATACCGGCGGCGCCTGCGAGATCGACCGCAGCAGCATCGGGTATGTGTTCCAAGATCCCACCCTGTTGCCGTGGCGCACCGTGCAGCGCAATGTCGAGCTCAATGCCGAACTGCAGGGCATGGACAAGGCCGCTCGGCTCGACAAGGCCCGTGCCGCCATCGAATTGGTGAACCTGGTGGGCCATGAGAAGAAGTATCCGAAGCAGTTGTCGGGCGGTATGAAGATGCGCTGCTCGTTGGCTCGCTCGCTGGTGCTGAACCCCAAGGTGTTCCTCTTCGACGAACCATTCGGAGCGCTCGACGAAATCACCCGTGAACGACTCAACGACGAACTGCTGCGCTTGTTCCAGAGCGAGAAGTTCGCCGGTCTGTTCATCACCCACAGCATCCAAGAAGCCGTGTACCTGTCGACGCGAGTGATCGTGATGTCGGCTCGGCCCGGCCGCATCATCGGCGACTACCCGGTGCCGTTCGACTTCCCGCGTGAGCACGATCTTCGCTACTCCGCCGAGTTCGCCGAACTCTGCGGCAAGATCAGCGCCGACCTGAAGGACGCCCACTCATGACCGCACTCGACGACATCCTGGCGGCCGACACCGAGCAAGGTGTCGCCATTGCCGCCATCGAAGAAGATTTGGCCAAGGTGCCCGAGGGCGCCAGCCCCAAGAGCCAGCGCGCGAAGAACCTCATCCCGCCCCTCATCACCTTTGTGCTGTTCATCACCGTCTGGTACCTCTACACCTGGTCCCGTTTCGACAACGCAGCACAGCGACGTAACGCCCTGCCGTACCCGCACACCGTCATCACTGATGGGTTCTTGCCGCTGTGGGACCCCCTGAGCCGCAACGGCCTGCGACCGATCTTGCCGTACATGTGGTCGACCGTGAAGATCACGTTGATGGGCTTGGCCATCGCTTTGGTGTTGGGCATCACCATCGCCGTCATCATGAACCTCTCGAAGGGCATGGAACGAGCGATCTTCCCGTACGCAGTGATCCTGCAGACCGTGCCGATCTTGGCCATCACCCCGCTGCTCACCCAGTTGTTCGGCGAGGAGTTGGGTGTGCGCCTGGTGGTGACGGTACTCATCGCCATCTTCCCAGTTGTCACCAACACGTTGTTCGGTCTGCAGTCGACCGACCGGCTTCATCACGACCTGTTCACCTTGAACAACGTGTCGCGGTGGACCCGGCTCACCAAACTCGAATTGCCGAGCGCGACACCGGCCATCATGACCGGTGTGCGTATCGCCGCCGGCGGTGCGGTCATCGGCTCCATCGTTGCCGACTTCTTCTTCTCCAAGGGAGAAAAAGGCATGGGCTACTACATCAAGATGCGTCAACTGCGTGCAGTGGAGCGGCCTGAAATGTTCGCCGGAACCATCATGGCAACGTTGTTCGGCATCATCATCTTCTTGATCGTCGGCTGGGTCACCAACCGTGCCATTCGCAATTGGCACGAGTCGGTGCGTAAGCCGTCGTAACATCCCACACACCACATCCCATCAGGGGGGAGACAGCACAGATGAAGCACAGCAAAAAGGTTGCTGCAGTCGGTTTGATCACGAGCATGGCGCTCGTGGCTGCCGCTTGCGGTAGCGACAAGAAAGCCGATACCACCACGGCTCCGGCAACC
>JBAXQV010000153.1:0-7765 GCA_037131575.1 Actinomycetota bacterium | reverse complement strand
CAGTGGCGTCGTCGTCGCTCATTCGGCCAACGCCTCGAGCAACTTCACCGGAGTGTCTTTCGCGCTGATCTTGTACCACACCTTGCGGAGCTTGCCGGTGGGCCCGATGAGGAACGCCGAGCGTTCGATACCCATGTACACCTTGCCGTAGTTCTTCTTCTCCTTCCACACCCCGTACGCCTCGGCGATGGCATGGTCGGTATCGCTGAGCAGATCGAACCCGAGCGAGTACTTGTCGGCGAACTTGGCCAGGGCCGGCACCTTGTCGGGGCTGATGCCCACCACCGCCGTATCGCCGATCTGGCCGGCAAGGTCGTTCAACAGGCAGGCCTGTGTGGTGCAGCCCGGCGTATCGGCCTTCGGGTAGAAGTACACGAGGACGTTGCGGCCCTTGAACGAGGCAAGCGTGATGGTGGTGCCGGCTTGGTTGGCCAGGGAGAACTTGGGTGCAGCGGTGCCTTCGGAAAGCATGCTCGCACTGTACCCAAGCCGACCTACGGCCAACTCGCTCAGAATCGGCGGCGGGCGTGGGCGTGATAGTGGGTGGGGATGGTGCGCATGTTGTCGTCGATCCAGCTGCGAAACCCGTAGCGGGCGCTGGCCACCTCGGTCACGAGCGCCCACATCGCCGCCTTCAACTCCTCGGGCGGCTCGACGGCATGCACCTTCCACACCACCATCGGCACGAAGCACGCCTCGCATTCGGCGATCCAGCAGTGTTCGTCTTCATAGAACCACTCGGTGAGGCGCGCCGCTTCACACAGTTCGCAGGGCGCATCGCTCACCCCCACATCATTGCCAACTGCCTCGCCCCGTACGCGAATCGGCGGCCCGACACGTCGCAGTCGACGTGTCGGGCCGCCAGGATCGAATGCCCGCGGAGAGGAACGGGCGCGTCGATCAGAGCTTGGTGACGTCGATGCTCGGCGGCACGAGCACAGCGTCGATCACGTGGATCACACCGTTCGAGGCACCCACATCGGTCTTCACGACCTTGGCCTTGTTCACCGTGACGCCACCCATGGTGTCGATGGTGATCTTCTCGCCTTCCACCGTGGCAACCTCACCGGGCTTCACATCGGCGGCCATCACCTTGGCACCCACCACGTGGTAGGTGAGGATCTTGGTGAGTACTTCTTTGTTGGCGGGCAGCAGCAACTTGTCGAGCAGGCCAGCGGGCAGTGCGGCGAACGCCTCGTTGGTAGGGGCGAACACGGTGAACGGACCGGGGCCCTGCAACGTCTCGACCAAACCAGCAGCCTTCACGGCGGCGACCAAGGTGGAGAAATCGGGGTTACCGGCGGCCACGGCAACGATGTCGCCGGAAGACGCAGCGGCCGTGGTGGCGGGTGGAGCAGTGGTGGGGGCGGGGTGGCAGTGGGCTTGTCGCTGCCACAGGCGGTGACGCTGAGCAACAGGGCGGCTGCGATGGCAACAACGCCAACGGAACGCTTGGGGGTCATGGGATGTCTCCTTCAGAGGGGGTTCACGGCGACCGCATCGCTGCAGTCACTTCTCTCTACGGAGCCACCCGGCAGTGCGGATGAAAAGAATCTGCGAGAAGGTTTCAGACGTCGAGCGCGGCACGAACTTCGGCCACGTACTCGCCCACCGCGTCGGGGCCGTCTTCGAGGAACCGGCGCATCACCGATGCGCCCTGCACCACCCCATCGGCCACCCGCACCGCCTCGCGGGCTTGTTCGGCATTCGACACGCCCACGCCAACCAGCACCGGCACATCGGTGACGGCCTTCAGACGCGCAGCAAGTGCCGTAGCCGTGGCCGCCAACGAGGTGCGCTCGCCGGTCACACCGAGCAGGCCCACCGAGTACACGAAGCCACGTGCACGTGCGCACACCAACGGCAGCCGGGCATCGGGGGCGGTGGGTGCCGCCAGCATGACGGTTTCGATGGCCGATGCATCGGCGGCCTCACACCACGGCCCCGACTCTTCGAGCGGCAGGTCGGGCACGATGGCTGCGCAGATACCTGCGGCCGCCAACTGCTCGGCGAAACGGTGGTGGCCCGCATGGTGCACCGTGTTGTAGTACAGCATCACGGCGAGGGGAACGTCGACGTCGAGATCGCGTGCCTGCTGCAGAATCGACACCGGGGTCGCCCCCGCATCGAGCGCCCTTTGCGATGCCTCTTGGATGACCGGACCATCCATCACCGGGTCGCTGAAGGGAATGCCGATCTCGATGGCATCGGCACCTGCCTGCACCGCCGAGCGCAGGGCGATCTCCCAGCCGGGCAACCCACCGGTGATGTACGGCACCAGGAGTTTGCGGCCCCCGGCGCGCTTGGCACGGAACGCCGTTTCCAGCACGCCGTACGTGGCAGCAGTGCTCACCCGAGGATCTCCATCATCTGCGCCACATCTTTGTCGCCACGGCCCGACAGGTTCATCAGCACGGTCTGGCCCTGCATCTTCGGTGCCTCGCGGCTGATCCAGGCCACTGCGTGCGCACATTCGAGCGCAGGAATGATGCCCTCGGTGCGGGCGAGCAACTGAAAGCCTTCGATCACTTCGGCGTCGGTGACAGTGGGGTACTCGGCCCGGCCGATGGACGCGAGGTACGAATGCTCGGGGCCCACGCCCGGGTAGTCGAGACCGGCCGAAATGGAGTGCGCTTCCTGCACCTGGCCGTATTCGTCTTGCATGAGGTAGCTGCGCATCCCGTGCACCACACCTGGCACGCCGCGGTTCACTGCTGCGCCACCGGCAGGCTCGACGCCGATGAGGCGAGCCGGCGTATCGACGAACCCACTGAAGATGCCCATCGCATTCGAGCCACCACCGACGCAGGCCACCACTACATCGGGCGTGGTGCCGAGCAACTGCTGGGTCTGCTCGTACGCCTCGTTGCCGATGACCCGGTGGAACTCGCGCACCATCCACGGGTACGGGTGCGGCCCCATCACCGAACCGAGGCAGTAGTGAGTGCTCTCCACTGTGGCCACCCAGTCGCGCATCGCTTCGTTCACTGCATCCTTCAGCGTGCGACTGCCGCTGTGCACCGCTTCGACCTCCGAACCGAGCAGGCGCATGCGGAACACGTTGAGGGCTTGGCGCTCCACGTCGACCGCACCCATGTACACCTTGCACTCGAGGCCCAACAGCGCAGCAGCGGTGGCGCTGGCAACACCGTGCTGGCCCGCACCGGTTTCGGCGACGATGCGCTTCTTCCCCATCCGCTTGGCCAGCAAGGTCTGCCCGAGCACATTGTTGATCTTGTGTGAGCCGGTGTGGTTGAGGTCTTCACGCTTCAAGATGAGGCGGATACCCAACTGACGGCCGAGGTTGTGGCACTCGGTGAGAATCGATGGCCGGCCGGCGTACTCGCGCAGCAATTGGTCGAGGTCGGCGCGGAAGGTGGGGTCGGCCCATGCGTCGCGGAAGGCCTCCTCGAGTTCCTGGCATGCGGGCACCAGCGTCTCGGGCACGAAACGGCCACCGAACTCGCCGAAGCGACCAGATGCCGAGGGTTCTGCCATGAGTGTCATGAGGGGGTTCTCCAGGGTGGGGGTGGGGGACGTGACCGGCGCGACGAGCTAGAACTCGTCGGCCCAGTCGTAGGGCAATTCGTCGGGGCCGCGATAGGGCTCGGGCGCGGCGGCGCGGGCACGGTCGATGAACGCCTTCACCTTCAGCGGGTCTTTGCGGCCGGGGCTCTTCTCCACCCCGCTCGACACATCGACACCCCACGGGTTCACCCGGGCCACGGCAGCGCCCACATTGTCGGGGTTCAGCCCGCCGGCGAGGATGTAGCGCGGCCCCTCGGGCAGTTCGTCGACCATGGTCCAGTCGAACACGGTGCCCGAACCCGGGTTGGGTGCATCGACAAGGATCATGTCGGTGCCGAACCGGTCGGCCCGTGTGGCATCGCCGGTACCGGCCACCACGGCCTTGATGACCCAGCGAACCTGGGCAGACAATTCGGCCACCATGGCGGGGGTTTCGTGCCCGTGCAATTGCGCCGCCTTCAGGCCCGCACGGTTCATGATGTCGAGCACCCGGTCGGGGTGTTCGTCGCGGAACACGCCCACGGTGAGGATTTCGGGTGGCAACCGCCGGGTGATGTCGTACACGACCTGGGCAGCCACCTGCCGCGGCGACGGCGCGAAGACGAAGCCGACCGCGTCGGCACCCATGGCGACCGCGAACAACGCATCGTCTTCGTTGGTGATACCGCAGATCTTCACGAACATGCAGTGCGTACCGTACCTGCCCGGTGGCCGCGACGATGCGTTGGATTCGGGGTGACTTCCGTCAGACCCCGCGAAGCAGGCGCACCGTATCGGCCGGATCGCCGGCGGTGACCAGCGTTTCGCCCACCAGCACCGCGTGATACCCGGCTGCGTGCAGTGCCGCAGCATCGACCCGACCCCGCACCCCGCTCTCGGCCACCTTCACCACACCATCGGGGATGACCCCGGCCATGCGCAGTGCCCGTTCGTGATCGACCTGGAACGTCACCAGATCGCGCTGGTTCACGCCCACCACGGTGGCCCCGGCGGCCAGTGCCACCTCGAGTTCGGCTTCGTCGTGGATCTCCACCAGCACGTCGAGGCCGATCTCGGTGGCCAACCGGTGCAGGTCGATGAGTTCGGCGGGTTCGAGCGCCGCGGCGATGAGCAACACGCAGTCGGCGCCCATGAGCCGTGCATCGCACACGTCGAGCGCCGACACCGTGAAGTCCTTGCGCAGTACCGGCAGCGTGCAGGCAGCCCGCGCCGCCTGCAGGTCGGCCACCGACCCACCGAAGAACTCCTCATCGGTGAGCACGCTCAGGCAACTGGCCCCGCCGGCCTGGTACTGCTGGGCAAGTAGCGTCGGGTCGAGCCCGGCGTTGAGGTCGCCCTTCGATGGCGACCGACGCTTGATCTCGCTGATGACGTGCAGTTCCGCGCCCACCGACAGCGCGGCAGCAAAGCCCCGCGTGGCTGGCATGGCAGCCGCCTGGGCCCGCAACTCACTGAGCGAGCGGGTGTCGAGCGCCGCCACCTCACGGTGACGTGCCAGGATGCGGTCGAGATAGGTGGCCATCAACCGCACCGCGCCGGCATCACAGCCCCTTGCCACCCAGGGCAGACAGGAACGTCATGTTCGGTCGGCCGGCCAGCACCGGGCGCAACTTCGGACCGAAGGCCGAGAACCAGTCGGCCGCACCGTGCGCAGTGAGTGCGTCGTTGTCGGTGTACGCCTCGTAGAAATACAGCACGTTCTCGTCGTTGGGGTCGGCGTTGAGCACGTAGATGAGGGTGCCGGGCTCGTTCTCCACGGCGGCAAGCGCCTCTTGGATGATCTCCACGGCCTCGTCGCGCTTGCCAGGCTGGATGTCGAGTTTCACCCACATGCCGATCTTGCTCATCACTGCTCCCTTGGTCGAGTTCAGTACCCGACCGTAGTGCCCACCGTGTTCAGAAGCCCAAGCGACTGCGGATGTGACCCTCGAGGTCGGCGATGGGTACTCGCACCTGCTCGGTGGTGTCGCGCTCGCGAATGGTGACCTCACCGTCGACCAGTGAGTCGAAGTCGACCGTCACGCACAGCGGCGTGCCGATCTCGTCCTGGCGGCGATAGCGACGGCCGATGGCCTGCGTCTCGTCGTAGTCGACCATGTAGCGCTCGGCCAGGGTGGCGAAGATCTCGCGAGCCAACGGGGTGAGCGTGTCTTTCTTGCTGAGCGGCAACACCGCCACCTTGTACGGAGCGAGGCGGGGGTGCAGGCGCAGCACGGTGCGCGGCTCATCGTTCACGATGTCTTCGTCGTAGGCGGCCAGCAGGAACGCTGCCATGGCCCGGTTCACACCGGCAGCAGGCTCGATGACGTACGGCACGTAGCGTTCGTTGGTGGACTGGTCGAAGTAGTCGAGCTTCTCACCCGAATGCTGGGCGTGCTGCTTCAGGTCGTAGTCGGTGCGCTGCGCCACACCCTCGAGTTCGCCCCAACCCCACGGGTACTTGAACTCGATGTCGCTGGTGCCCGACGAATAGTGGCTCAGCTCGTCGGCATCGTGGGCGCGCAGGGTGAGCATGTCGGCCGGGATGCCGAGGTCGATGTACCACTGCAGGCGGGCGTTGCACCAGTACTCGTACCACTGTGCGCTCTCGGCGGGAGGTACGAAGAACTCGAGTTCCATCTGTTCGAACTCGCGCGTGCGGAAGATGAAGTTGCCCGGTGTGATCTCGTTGCGGAAGCTCTTGCCCACCTGGGCGATACCGAACGGCGGCTTCTTGCGGCTGGTCTGCAGCACGTTGAGGAAGTTCACGAACATGCCCTGCGCGGTTTCGGGGCGCATGTACACCTCGGCGCCCGAACCCTCCACCGGGCCGGCGTAGGTCTTGAACATCAGGTTGAAGGCACGGGCCTCGGTGAAGCTGCCCACGGCACCACAGTTGGGGCAGGTGGTGGGGTCGATGAGGTGGTCTTCACGGAAGCGCTGCTTGCACTTGGTGCAGTCGACCAGCGGGTCGCTGAAGTTGGCGAGGTGACCGCTGGCCTCGAACACCTGCGGCGGGGCGAGGATGGCAGCATCGATGAGCAGCACGTCGTCGCGCTGTTGCACCATGGTGCGCACCCAGGCCTCGCGCACGTTGCGCAGCATGAGCGAACCGAGCGGGCCGTAGTCGTAGCTCGAGCGGAACCCGCCGTAGATCTCGGCGCTCGGGTACACGAACCCGCGTCGCTTGCAAAGGTTGACGATCTGATCGAGTTCTGTTGCAGCCATACGGTGCACAGGCTAGGGCCGCGTGGTCGCTCGACGCGAAGGCATTCGCGGGAACAAACGGTGAACGACCGGTGTTCATTACTTGCGTCCGCAACTAATCTGCCCACACGCAGCCGAAAGAGAGCGATCGTGACCAGCATCGAACAACCCGGCACCCTTTCCGGCACCCTTTCCGGCACCCTTCCCGCAACGGGTGCGTCCTCCGGGCGCGTCGTGCGCCTCATCCCGGCCCAGCGTGCCGTCGAGGGCGACGGCTTCGTGGTGCGCCGCCCCTTCCCCACCCACGCCGTGTCGTATGTCGACCCCTTCCTGTTGTTCGACCAGATGGGCCCCATCGAGTTCGCCCCGGGCAAAGGCGTCGGTACCCCGTGGCATCCGCACCGCGGGTTCGAGACCGTCACCTACCTGCTCGAAGGCGATGCCGAACACCGCGACTCGATGGGCAACCACGGCTTCCTCGCCGAAGGCGACACCCAGTGGATGACCGCCGGCTCGGGCGTGTTGCACAAGGAAGGCCCCTCGGGGTCGGCGCAACACACCGGCGGGCGTATGCACGGGTTGCAGTTGTGGGTGAACCTGCCCGCGGCGAAGAAGATGATCGCCCCTGCATACCAAGACCTGCGCGCCAGCGAAGTGGCTCGCAACGAGGCGCAAGGCGCCACCACCCGGGTCATCGCCGGCGACCTGTTCGGCCTGCGCGGCCCGGGCCGCACCCACACGCCCATCTCCTACGCGCATGTCACGCTGGCCGCTGGCGCATCGGTATCCACCGCCCTGCCCGCTGGCCATGTGGTGCTGGTGTACCCGATGATCGGTGCGGTCAGCGTCGGCGACACCGCCATCGGCGAATCGGTGCTCGCCATCGTCGACGGCGAGTCACTCACCATCCGCGGCGAAGCCGCATCATCCGACGTGATAGTCCTCACCGGCGAACCCATCGGCGAGCCCGTGGCCCGCTACGGCCCGTTCGTCATGAACACCGACGCCGAGATCCGCCAGGCCTAGGCCTGGCGGATCTCGGCGTCGGTGT
>JBAXQV010000152.1:0-7776 GCA_037131575.1 Actinomycetota bacterium | reverse complement strand
CAGATCGTTGGTGAAGATGCTGCTCGCCAAACCTTGGGGCACACCGTTCTGGAGGGCGATGGCTTCGTCGAAGTCGTCGTACGCCAGCACGAAGAGCACCGGGGCGAAGGTTTCGGTGCGCACGATTTCGGTTTGCGCAGGCATGGCAACCACCGCCGGCCGGATGTAGGCGGCTGCGGGCGCTTCCTCGGCGAACAGTCGCTCGCCGCCCACCACCACCGTGCCGCCGTCGGTGCGGGCCGTGGCCAACGCGCCCGCCATGCGCTCGTACGAAGGCAGCGTCACCAGCGGGCCCACCAGGGTGCCGGCATCGAGTGGGCTGTCCACGGGCAGTGAGCCAAACGCGGAAGCGAGTCGGCCCACCAACTCGGCATGGATGCTGCGGTGCGCGATGAGGCGGCGCAAGCTGGTGCAGCGCTGCCCCGCCGTTCCGGCCGCGGCGAAGGTGATGCCGCGCACCGCCAGATCGAGCGAGGCCGACGGGGCCACGATGGCTGCGTTGTTGCCACCGAGTTCGAGAATCGACCGGCCGAACCGGGCCGCCACCACGGGGGCCACCTTGGCGCCCATGGCCGTGGAACCGGTGGCGCTCACCAGTGGCACCCGCGTACTGGCGGCCAGTGCCGCGCCCGCCGAGCCGTCGCCCAACACCACCTGAGCCAGATGCGCCGGGGCGCCCACTTCGGCTGCGGCGCGGTCGAACAATGACTGCGCGGCCAATGCGGTGAGTGGGGTGAGTTCGCTCGGCTTCCACATCACCGAGTTGCCACACACGATGGCGAGCGCCGTGTTCCAACTCCACACCGCAACCGGAAAATTGAATGCCGTGATCACTGCCACGGGGCCGTAGGGGTGCCACTGCTCCATCAACCGATGGTCGGGTCGTTCGCTCGAAATGGTGAGCCCGTGCAACTGTCGGCTCAGCCCCACAGCGAAGTCGCAGATGTCGATCATCTCCTGCACTTCACCGAGGGCCTCGCTGGCGATCTTTCCGGCCTCGAGTTGCACCAGGGTGGCGAGGTCGGTCTTGTGCGTCCGCAATTGTTCGCCGAAGCGACGGATCAATTCGCCACGCAACGGCCCCGGGGTGGTGCGCCACACACGGAAGGCTGCCTCGGAACGATCGATGGCATCGGCCACCGACACCCCGACCGCAAGTGCTCCCAGCGTGTCGCCGGTGATGGGGCTGCGTGCCACCACGGCCCCATCAGCGATGAAACCATCGGCACCGCAGGCGGCGAGTGCGTGGGTGGCAAGGTGGACCAGTTCGGAAGAGCGCGGCAACGTCACCGTGCCATCTTGGCAGGCGAACCGCGATCAGTCGCGGGTGTGGGTGACGAACAACTCGCCGGCAGGTGACGAGTTGGTGATGGCATCGGCAGCGAGGATGACCGCCGCCGCCGTGTACGCGCTGGTTTCTTCGAAAGGGAAGCGCACCATCGACGGGTACACGATGCCGGTCCAGTACGCCCCATGGTCGAGCCGATGCGAACGGGTCCACGCCAACAGGTCGGTGGCGGTGGCGAGGTCGCCGATGGCTGCGTAGGCGATGGCACATTCGGCAGTTTCCGATGCCGTGATCCACGGCTCGTCGTTCACGCAGCGCACGCCTAGGCCTTCCATGGTGAACTCGGCCCACTTGTCGTTGAGGCGGGCCTTGGCGGCTTCACCGGTGAGCGCGCCAACCAACACGGGGTAGTACCAGTCCATCGCCCAGCGGTCTTTGGGTTCGAACGTGTGCGGTGCGGCGGCCACCACCGAGGCGAGCAGTTCGCCGGCGGCGCGCCAGTCGGGCCGCGGGTGCCCGGCCACATCGGCCAACCGTGCCCCGCACAACAGCGCGTGCGAGATGCTCGACGAACCGGTGAGCAACGCATAGTCCCACGGCGCATCATGCTCGTTTCGTGCCCACAGCACGGTGCCGTCGCTACGGCGCATGCCCAACACCCAGTCGAGTGCGCGCTCGACAGTGGCCCATACATGGTGCACGAAGCCGAGGTCGCGTGTGCACAACCAGTGGTGCCACACCCCCGCGGCCATGTAGGCGCACACGTTCGTATCGAGCTTGGCTTCCTCCACCGTGCCATCGGGCAGGTAGTAGTTCCACCAACTGCCATCGGGTCGCTGGGTGTCGATGAGCCACTGATAGGCGCGCTCGGCGTTGCTGTGGAAGCCCGCCACATCGAGCGCCATGGCGGTCTCCACATGGTTCCACGGGTCGCAGTGCCCGCCCGGCCACCACGGAATCATGCCGGAATCGACCTGTAGCCCCGCGATGAATTCGGCGCTCACCACCACCTCGTCGGCGCTCAACACACCGTCGATATGGGGGATCACCACACGCGGGGCAGTGGTCATTGCTTGATCCCGTAGATGATGTAGCTCTTGCCCAGAACGGGGGCGAGCCCGCGCTCGACCACCTTCATGGCGGCGGGCTGATTGATGATCTCCCACTCGAGCATCTTCTGGTACGAGTTCACGGCCTTCGAGTCGGTGCGGCGCGGCCCCACCGCGCACTTGAGCCACCAGTACGGCGAATGCAGCGCGTGGGCACGATGCGCGCCGGTGACGGTGAGGCCGGCGGTGCGCAGCTTCGCCTTCAGCTCGGTGGCGGTGTAGATGCGCACATGGCCGCCCACGCTCTTGGGTGCGTGGTATTCGTCGCTGAGCATCCAGTTCACCTTCTCGGGGAACCATGCCGGCACGGTGGCGGCGAACGTGCCTCCGGGGCGCAACACGCGCACCAGTTCGCTGATGGCATCGGTGTCGGCCTGAATGTGCTCGAGCACCTCGCTGGTGATGACCCGATCGAAGGTGCCGTCGGCGAAGGCCAACTTGGTGGCATCGCCGCGCAACACGCCGACGAAACGCTCGGGGGCGATCTCATTGGCCGCCGCCATGGCCCCGAAGGTGTTGCGCGTGGTGATCACTTCATCGGCTGCGTAGTCGAGAGCCACCACATTGGCGCCGCGTCGCGCCAACTCGAACGCATGACGGCCGAACCCGGCGCCGGCATCGAGCACGAGGTCGCCGGGTTGCACACCCAGCCGATCGAAACGAATGGTGAGCATGGGGTCAGATCCGGCCGTTGCGGCGGAGCTTGTCGAGGTTGGCTGGCATGGCCAACACTTCGCGGTACTGATCGACGGTGAGTTGCGCGCAATGCCGCCAGCTCCACCGCTCGACCACGCGTTGGCGGCCTGCCTCGCCCACACGGGCGCGTAGTTCGGCACTGTCGAGGCCGCGGCGCAGGGTGGCGGCCAACGCCTCGGCATCGCCGGCCTTGCATTGCAACACCGTGTCGCCGTCGATGCCAGTGACCTCGGGCAGCGCACCACCATCGGTGGCCACCAGGCAGATGCCCGTGCTCATGGCCTCGATGGCCGGCAGGCTGAACCCCTCGTACAGGCTGGGCACCACGGCGAGTTCGGCCTCGGCATACAACTCGACGATGCGCTCATCGGGCACACCCGATACGAAGTCGATGTGCGGCCGCAGCCCGAGCTTGTCGATGAGGTCGGCGCTGGCGCCGGCTTTCGGCTTGCCGATGATGGTGAGGCGCACGTCGCGTTCGGTGCGCAGCTTGGCCATGGCTTCGAGCAGATACGACAGGCCCTTCAACGCCACATCGGCCGAGGCGGTGGTGATGAGTTGGCCCGGCTTGCGCGCCACGTGCGGGAGCGGTGTGAAGAGCTCGGGGTCGACCCCCACCGGCACCAACTTCATGCGATCGAGGCTCACCTTCATATCGGCATGGATGTCTTTGATGCTGTTCTCGCTCACCACGACGATGCGCGGCATCTGGCTGGCCACCTTGCCCTGCATGTTCACGAAGCTGTACCAGCGGCCGATGCTGCGCCGCTTGCGCCGGTTGGGTGTGTGCGCCATCTCGAGCGCGCGGTCGCGTGTGATGGGGTGATGCAGGGTGACGATGGTGGGGATGATCTTTTCGATCTTCAAGATGTCGTAGCCGAGGCACTGATTGTCGTGCACCAGGTCGAAGTCGCGCGTGCGCAACTTCAACTGGTCGAGGGCGCGACGGCTGAACGCACGCGGCTCGGCGAAGGTGCCCTTCATGTGGGTGAGGGCTTCGATCCAGTCGGCCTTGGTCTTCAGCTCCCAGTAACCGGGCATGCGACCGGGGTAGTAGTCGTTCCACAGGTCGAGGCTGGGCAGCTGATGCATCTCGATGCGGTCGTCGAGCACCGGGTAGGGCTGCCCGCCGTACACCTCCACCTCGTGGCCGAGGTCGACGAGCGCCTTGGTGAGGTGACGCGTGTACACGCCTTGGCCGCCCACATGCGGTTTGCCGCGATAGGTGAGGTACGCGATACGGAGGGGAGCATCGGGGCGCAGCACCCTGGCTTGCGAGGTGGAACTACCGACCGGGCGCTCAGACATATCTCGTCAGGTTACCTGCCAGTAGCAGGGGTCTCCCAAGAGATCGTCATGGTTCGCTGCATGAACTCGCCGGGCGCGAGGGTGGTGGCGAGGCCCAGGTTGAACGCATCGGGCGGCCCCGATTGAGGTTCCACACATATGGCATGGGCCGGTTCGTCGTACACCACCCAGTGGTCGCAGTCGCTGGCGATGCGCACCCGCAGGCCCGCAACCTGGCCGGAGGGGGCGTACCGCAACTCGAGTCGGCCCTGGGGCCCGAGGAAGCAGTCGTCCCACGGCCTCGGCCCGGGTTCGGTGCGTTCGCCGGTGCACACGCCCTGTCCATCGCGCCGGTACATGGCGGCGAAATGCAGTCGATCGCTGGTGGGCTTCACGAACCACGGATGCCAGCCGATGGTGGTGGGCATCGCTTCACCTCCGGCCATCACCGTGAGCACGCACACCAGCGCAGCGTCGGTGAGCAGGATGTGTTGATGGGCTGCGCCACCCAAGGCCCAGGTGAGTTCGCATTGCAGTTCCACATGGTCGAATTCGGCATCGAGCACCTCCCACGGGGAGGTGAACCCGGTGCCGTGGATCGCGTGGGGTGCGAGATTGGTGGTGAGGCGATGATGCTGGCCGGCGAAGGCGAACTCGCCGTTGCGCACTCGGCCGGCGAACGGCACCATCGGGTAACAGCCCCACGCCAGGGGGTCGGTGGCCGCATCGCCGCGCACCAGTAACTCGCGGCCGCCCACGGTGAGCGCCGCCACCCGCCCGCCATTGGTGGGGCTCACTTCAACACTCGCGTCGCCTGCCTCCAACCTGATCACGGTGAGAGTCTGGCGCATCTGCCAACATGAGACACGGTGCGAGGATTGGTACAACGAGTGACACGGGCATCGGTGACGGTGGCCGGTGAGGTGGTGGGCGCTATCGAGGCCGGCCTGTGCGTGCTCGTGGGGGTCACCCATGACGACACCGAAGCCCAGGCCCGCAAGCTGGCCGACAAGATCGCCGGGCTGCGTGTGCTCGACGACGACAAGGGGGTGATGAACCGTTCGGTGAGCGATACGGGCGGCGCCGTGCTGGTGGTGAGCCAGTTCACGCTGTACGGCGATACCTCGGCGGGGCGCCGCCCGAGTTGGATCGCCGCGGCCCGCCCCGAACATGCCGAGCCACTGGTCGAGGCTGTGGTCACCCGGTTGCGCGAACTCGGCGTGCCGGTGGCCACCGGCAGGTTCCGCACCGAGATGCTGGTCGACCTGGTGAACGACGGCCCGGTTACGGTGATGCTGGAGGTGTGAGCGCGGTGGGCTCAGTGCCCGGGGTGCCGCTCTCCGGCTCTGGCCCTCGCCCCCGCCTGGCCCGCATGCGCGGTACGAGCGACAACAACAGCACCAGCAGCGCGGCCAGCACGAATGGCCCGTTCCCCAAGCTCACGTACCAGGTGTTGCCGGTGCGCAAGGCCACGTCGTGGTGGACGACCTTCTGCTCGCTCACACCCGTGCGGTCGATGACGTCGCCGCTGTCGGTGACGAAGGCGCTGAACCCGGTGGGCGCCACCTGGGCCACCCAGCGGCCCGATTCCACGGCTCGCAACCGGCTCGAGGCCACCTGCTGGGTTTGCAGAACGGTGCCCGTGTAGCTCGACCCGTTGGTGGGGTTGATGATCATCTGCGCGCCATGTTCGATGCCATCGCGGGCGCGATTACCGAAGAACACCTCCCATGAGATGACCACGCCCAGTCGAGTGCCATCGGGCAGGTTCAACACGGCGGGCCCCGTTCCGGCGATGGCATCGCGTGGCACCTGGTTCACCGGGGCCCCGAAGGTGGCCAGCAACCCGCGCATGGGCATGTATTCGCCGAAGGGAACTCGCCGCACTTTGTCGTAGCGGCTGATGATGGCACCCATGGGGGTGATCATCACTTGCGCATTGAGAAATGCACCGGGGCCATCGATCGCGGTGCCGTCCATTCCGGCCGGCACGTCTTCGGTGATGCCCACAGCGAACGGAGCGCCGATGCGGGCTGCTTCGGCAGTCACCTCGCTGTACTCGGGACTTTCAGCGAACACCGGTACATCGATGACGTTTTCGGGCCACACCACGAGGTCGGTGGAACCTGGTTCGATGGTGCGGGTGGCGGCGAGGTGCCGCTCGACCACGTCGCGAGGGTTGGTGTTGATGGCGAGCGTGCCCTGTGGCCCGCCGCCTTGCACCAGCGTCACCCGAAGCGCGCGTCCGGTGGCGTGCCCTGCGGGGGCCACCGCGGCCAGCACCACAACGGTGGCCGCAGCACCGAGCGCGGCGAACTCGAACCGGCCCGCACGGCGGGTTTCGGCCAGCGCGCCGAGCGCGATACCGATTTGGAACACCACCCAGGTGAGCGCGATGACCCCGCCCACGCGTGCCACGCCCAGCAGTGGGCCACCTGCCTGCCCCAGTGCCACCGTTGCCAGCGGTACGCCACCGAATGGCACGAACAGCCGCAGCGCTTCCACGGCTGTGTGGGCAGCCGGGCGGCCGAACACGCGCCACCGGCCGGTTGGTGCCACCACCGCTGCGAGTGCATGTAGGCCGGCGAACAGCGCCCCCACCACCACGTAGCCGGGTGCAGTGAGGAACCACATCCAGCCCATTCCCGGGAACAGCCACCCTGCCCCGAACAACCAACCGCCAGCCGCGCGCTGACGGGCGGTGGCATCGGTGCCGAGCGTGAACTCGAACAGGGCGACGCCCACGAAGGCGAGCGGCCAAAAACCCCAGGGCGGTAGCGAGAGGGCCACCAACACACCGGAACCGAGTGCGAGCGCGGCCCTACGCATTCGATTGCAGAACGAGGTGTACGACGTACCGCTGCTTGGTGGATCCGGGTGGGTGGCAGGCGAACAGCGTGGCGGTAGCGGCGGCTGTTTGGTCGACGATGTAGAGCGCCGTGGGGCTGACCACTTCGCTACCGGTGACCACGTACACGAAACTGCCGTCGGGTGTGGTGAACGTGACGGTGTCGCCGGGTTGCAGCAGGTCGATATGGCGGAAGGGTTTCGAATGGCTCACGCGGTGGCCGGCGATGACCGCGTTGCCCAGTTGCCCCGGCATGGCGGTGCCTGGCCAGTGGCCGGGACCACGGTCGAGCGTCGAGAGGGCGATGCCTTCGAGCAGTGGGAGTTCGAGACCGAGGCGGGGAATGGAGATGTGGCCGAGCTCGACATACGGCTCTTTGGCCGACGGGTTCGGCGGCGGCGCGGGTTGCGGTAACGGATCGGTGGTGGTGATGGGCCGCGTGCCCGTAGGTCGCGGCAGAGTAGGAGCCGGGGTGATGGGCGTTGCGACGGTGCTGGTGGTGCCTGCCGTGGTGGTGCTGGTCGTCTCGGTGCTCGCCGGCATGGTGC